>CAMDPZ010000070.1 GCA_945905765.1 Nitrospira lenta | reverse complement strand
GGGCCGTTCGATCGGAAGTAGGCGGCATCGCACTTGGCTGGGGCTGTTTGTGGCAGAACCGGCAGCGGCAGGCTCGCGCCGTGCGAGGGTGTTGGACTTGACCTTCGACAGTTTCGATGAACAGCAGATTCCCTACCGGGAAGTCGCGCAATCCCTGATGCTCCTCGACCGGACCGGAAAAATCCGGGTTCGCCAAACAGGGAAGCGTGCGCACCAGACCCTCGTTGCAGAGCAAGGGGACGGGCATGTCCTCATCCTGAAGACCACGGATATTGTGTCGCTCCATGCCCTGGGAGAATGTCTGCGGGATGCCTTTCCTTCGCTTCGTCAGGTCATGGCAATGGACGGAGGATCGTCTTCCGACGTTGCAGTCAGCCCGTCACTCCAGCAAGCCACGTCCAAGATGGCAGGATTTCACAGCTGGATTCCTTTGCTGGAAGAGAGCACCCCCACTCACATTGGACTCCCAGCCGTGATCGGGATCAGCCCGAGACGTGAGCCGGCAGGGGCCAAGACGCGCTAGAGCAGAAGAGAGTAGGACCTGAGGATCAGATCCATGCTGGAGGTTCAAAAGGGCCGCCCAGCAAGGCCACAGCAAGCGAAGGGCCGAATCTGGCAGACTTTTTCAGTATCCTGCTAGCGGCGTTATTTTTCCAGCGGAAAGCCTGCCGCAATCCAGGCCTCCATGCTGCCGGTGAGGTTGTAGACATGACGGTACCCCAGGTCCGCCAATGTTTTCGCCGCAATGTTGCTCCGATGGCCGGACTGGCAATAGACCACCAGGTGGTCATCCAGTCCGGCGCCGATGTTCCGATGCCGAGTCTTGATCTCGCGGAAGTCGATGTTCAGGTCGGTTCCTGGAATAAATCCTTCGGCATGTTCTTGCGTAGAGCGGACATCGATCAAGATGAACCCCTTCTGGCTCATCGAGGACGCCTTGGTCAATCCAGACCGCAATTGTTGAACGCTGAGCTGGTAAGCATAATCGGCTGACACGCCACTGATCGTGACGGTCGATAGTAGCAACAGACCGACAAGGGTTCTGGTAATGGGCTTGGTCATGGGGGGGGTCTCCTTACGGTGGACGGGACGACGAATCTCCTAACCGGGCTGCGGTCTATACTGACGATGATAGAGATTATATGAAGACCCGGTCAATCCTTGCCATATTTTTCGTCCTCGCCCTTATCGGCTGCGCCGAGGGGGCCAAGCTAGTTCAGGAGCGAGCCGATGGAGGGGTGGTCATTTATCCTTTTAAGGGAGAGCAGGGAGCGATCCTGGCATCCTCTCGCAAGGACGCCATCGCCCTCATGCAGGAGAAGTGTGGCGGGCTCTACAATATTGTGCGTGAGGGGGAGGCAAAAGGACGAACCCGTATGGCAGGCCATGTCGAAGGGGCGCAGGAAATTATTCAAGAGCGCCGATGGGGCATTGAGTTTCGCTGTAAATAAAAAATCCCGCAGGCTGGTCAAACGGTTCGTTCAGCAAGGCCACAGCGAGCGAAGGGCTGAATCGTACCTGGATGGTACGTTGAGGGTCTGAGCGAAGCGAGAACCAAGCTAGTGAACTTTTTTTAACAGCGTGAGCTAGGAGTGAGGTTGCGCGCTGGTGAGATCATCGATCATTAGCAGGCTCAGAAGCGTCAGCCCTTCAGTTTCAACTTTCTTCCGACCATCCTGTTCCTTCCGGTCCACGATCACCAAAGCATGAGTCACAATCAGTCCGGCGCCTCTGGCGGCAGCGACGGCTTTGAGTAACGACCCTCCGCTTGTCAGCACATCATCCACGATCAGAGCTCGATCCCCGGGTTGAAACGATCCTTCGATGAGCTTTCCGAGCCCATGATCCTTCGCCTGCTTCCGCACTACGAAGGTCCGCCACGCCCTCGTGGGCTTGGTCGAGAAGGCAAAATCCGAGATGCTGGTCGCAATGGAGATCGCCCCAATTTCTAGTCCACCAAGGCAATCAAGGTCGACCGGCCTCAATGCCTCATAGGCCAGGCTCGCTACGAGACGGCGAGACTCTGGATGGGCCATGAGAGACCGGCAATCGACGTAAAAAGGGCTCTTTAAGCCGGACGCGAGGGTGAACCCTGTGCTCGGATCCCATTTAAACGACTGCGTGTCGTGAAACGCTTTGGCTAGTTGTTGCTTGTAAGTGTCGATTGCCATGGTGTCTCCTGGAAAGTAAGGTCACCGGCGGCATTCTACACTGCTCGCGGGCGGATCGCATCTGACTTTTTGTGGAGCCTCTCGTCGAGACAGATATCTGATCGGGGCAGGGGGTACTAACTCCCTGGACGATTTAGCGTCTCTCTAGTCTCGTCTTGAGATTGGAGGCTGCTCCCAGCCCCTCTCGATACTGGAGCACTCCCACAAAACACAGCATGCTGTCGACAAACATTCTGGGCAGGCCGAAAAGACGCAGGCGAACCACGCAGCTTGAAATCACAAGACGTTCCAGATTCAGCTCAGCATTCGATGGCGGCGGCGCGCCACCCAGGCTTTGCAAACAGGAGATGCACATCGCTAATGGAGCGCTCGAGGAAGCCACCTTCACAGTAGCAAAGATAGAAATTCCAGAGGCGGAGAAACTCCGGTTGATAGCCTAGCGCCGAGATCTGTGGACCTCTTTCTGACAGATTGTCCCGCCACGCGCGCAGGGTGAAGGGATAGTGGGCCCCGATGTCTTCCAGCTGGACGAGGCTGAGACCGCCACCTGTTGCAGAGGCTTGAGTCAATGCGGCGACCGACGGGATACAGCTTCCTGGAAACATGAAGTGCTGAATGAAATCGACGGATCGCTTGGCTTGTTCGTAAATGCCTTCGTCGATCGTGATGCCTTGAATCAACATCAGCCCGTTGGGTTTGAGCATCCGGCTACAGACGGCAAAAAATGTTTCGAAGAATTGATAACCCACCGCTTCGATCATTTCGATCGAGACCAGTTTGTCAAATTGCTGGGTCAGCTGAGGCAG
Organism: Nitrospira lenta; assembly: GCA_945905765.1. Lineage (GTDB taxonomy): Bacteria > Nitrospirota > Nitrospiria > Nitrospirales > Nitrospiraceae > Palsa-1315. The sequence goes on along the minus strand of CAMDPZ010000070.1, from coordinate 7,404 downwards.
GTCGCGGTAGTCCTTCAGAATCACCGTGACACGATCAGTTAGTCCTGCTTCTTTTACCCGTTGAACCGCGACCGTATATTGCTGCTGCGAAATCGTCGTGGTGGTCACGCGGCACCTGTACTGTGAGGCAGCATGGATGGCAAAGCCCCCCCAGCCGGTCCCGATCTCCAGCAGATGGTCGCTCGGCAACAACTGCAGTTTTCGGCAGATCCGTTCGTTCTTAGCCCGCGAAGCCTCTGCCAGAGTTGCATCTGGCCGTTCGAAGTAGGCGCAGGAATACATCATCGTCTCATCGAGGATAAGGCGGAAAAACTCATTTCCCAGATCGTAATGGGCCGCGATGTTTTTCTTGCTGCCCACTTTCGTGTTGCGATTGAGCCAGTGGATGGCCTTGAGGAGAGGCTTGGTCAACTTCGCCAACCCTCCCTCCATGCCTGTCAATAGTTCGCGGTTCTGGACGAAGATCCTCACTAATGTTGTTAGGTCGTCGCAGGTCCACAGCCCCCATTGGAACGCATCGGCGGCACCAATCGTCCCGCCCAATGCAAGATCGGCATACGTGCGGGCATCGTGGACCGTAATCGTGGCATGAAGCCGACAGGCTGCGGTGACGTCCCCAAATGTATGTCGCTGATGGCCTTCGGCGATGGTAATCGCGCCATGGCGGAGAGGTTTTAGTCGAAAGAATACCGCTCGTTTAGCGAGGCGAAAGAGCCACGCCAGGGCGCGGGGAGGGGATGCTGTTTGGGCCATGGGAGACTCGATGGCCAAATCGGATGGAATGATGGTGTGAATCATGGGTGCGATTGACCCGTCGCCACTGGCGACGGCTCCTTCTCTTTCTTCGGATGTGAAAGAAACGGAACTCCTTTGAGCCATAACTTCAGCGCCTGCCAATAGATGGCCCCGATGACTTGTGCCGTCATCAGGGGATATTGCACAAGTACCTGCGCGAGTGCGGCGCTGGAGATCTCCTTTCGCTTCAGCACCATCGTCGCGTCGAAAAATGGTTGGCCGTCACGAAGATTATCCATATGGATGGCCAGTTGGGTTGTTGGATTTGAAAATCTCCAATCGTAGGCCGCGTTCATGTCGATGAAGGGAGAGATGTGAAACACTTTGTTCAGGCGATATCGCTTGCGCGACCCCACTGCCAGGTTGTCTTTCGGCCCCAATACGTAACAATGTCTCTCGCCCCAAGGGGTATTCGTGATCTCTGCGACAATCGACTCAACGTGATCCCCTGACAAGTCATAGCAAAAATAGAAGCTGACCGGATTGAAGACATACCCAAAGTACCGGAGATGGGTGAGCAGCCTGATGGGACCGGTTGGCCGAAGGCCTGTACGCTGTTGTACCAACTCGCGCACCGCGTCATTCAACGGAATAGCCGGATCGCCGAAGTGATCCCTGCGTTTGAACGAGGCCAGGTTGCTCCGATCGACAGACCAGATCCAGTGCGGTCTGAACATCGTCGGCAGTTCGTCTAAATCGAGATACATCATGAAGAGCCGGTAGGTGAAGGCGTGCGGCACCGGACTAAAACGGCGGTGTCGAACGTTTCCGGCGTAGATACAACTGTTCATGATGACAGATCCTTGCCGAATGGCTTGCAGACGGCCAACGCGCTCTTCACCCCATCCTCGTGAAACCCAAAGCCCCAGTAGGCGCCGCAGTAGGAGGTTCGATTGATCCCGCTGATCTCGTTATGCCGCTTCTGTGCCGCAACGGCTTCTTGCGAATAGACCGGATGGTGATAGGTGATACGGCGCAGGATCTTGGCCGGATCGATGGCCTGTGTATGGTTCAAGGTTACGCAGAATTCGTGAGGAGCCGACAGACGCTCGAGCCGATTCATGTGATAGGTCACCACCGCACGATCTGGTTGAGTGGGCAGGAGGTGATAGTTCCAGGCAGCCCAGGCCAGTTTCCTGCGAGGCAGGAGCGATGCATCGGTATGCAGCACCGCTTCATTCTCTTGATAGCGGATAGCGCCCAAGATGTCCTTTTCACTCGGTGAGGGGTCGTCTAGCATCGCGAGCGCCTGATTGCTGTGCGCACCGATGATCACATGGTCGAACCGAAGCGTCCGATCGTCTCGACCGGCGAGACGGGTACGGACCTCCACGAAGTCCGGACAGCGGCTGATCGATTCGACCGGCGACTTCAGATGGATGCGATCCCGAAACGGCGCTACCATTTGTTCAGCGTAACGCCGCGACCCCCCTTGAACTACGCGCCATGTCGGACGGTGATCGACGGACAACATGCCGTGGTTCTTGAAGAACTGGACCAAGTAACGGGCCGGAAATTTCAAGATGGTGGCATGATCCGCAGACCAAATGGCCGCTCCCATCGGCACAATGTAGTGGTCGATAAAGGCCCTCGAATAGCGGTGTGTGTCAAGATACGAACCGAGCAAGGGACCTGGTTCCAATTGAGTGAGTAGTTCCGGCGACTCTCGATTAAAGCGAAGGATATCCCGGATCATGCGATAGAACGATGGGCGCAACAGATTGCGGCGTTGCGCGAACAGCGTATTGAGATTCGTTCCGTTATATTCCAGACCGCTACGCTCGCAGGTCACGCTGAAACTCATATCGCTCGGCTGTGACGCCACGCCCAACCGATTCAACAGGGCGGTGAAGTTGGGATAGGTCCAGTCATTGAACACGATGAACCCAGTATCGATCGCATAGGTCCGCCCATCCATTTCCACATTGATCGTATTGGTATGGCCGCCGATATAATCAGCGCCCTCGAAGACGGTGATCTCGTGATCGCGGTGAAGCAGATAGGCTGCGACCATTCCCGAGATGCCTGTACCGACAATCGCGATTTTCATACGGTCTTCAGCGTCTCGTTGATCGGACCCGGGCCAAGATTGCTTGCGAAAGGGGTCGCCATGGCAGCGACGACCGGGACGATTCCCTCGCGCTGGCCAGGAGCGAGACCCCGGTCCCCACTCCGGGCTGGCCTGTTAACACATAGCGATTACCGTGTCCCGTATTTCCCCGGGCACACTAATTCCACTGTTGTGGGACCTTCCGGACTTTGGAGGCATCGTAGCCTGCTTCGGTGATGAGCTGCAGGAACCCCTGGTAATCAGCGTCGGAGATCTGCGGGGTTCGCGCCATCAGCCAGACGTAATCGCGATGTATTCTGCCAATAATGGTCTGGTCGTAGGCCTCGTTCACGAAGATGATGCGATAGTCGGACTTGATCGGCCAGATGAATTGCATGCCCCAGACCGCATTCGATTGCCTGTCGATGAGATAGCCGGTCGGATGATAGGCCTTACGCGGCCCCTCAAAGCCGCCCTCGCGGAAGCTAAAGGTTGTGGCCACTGTGCCATCCTGGGCCATGCGATAGGACTCTATGGCGTTGTAGGCATTCGTCTCAATAAAGGTTGGAATATTGGCGATGACATACCAGTCCCCCATGAACCGCTCCAAGTCTACGGCCGTCGCCGTGTGAATAGGTGGTGGGTTGCTGCAGGCTGTGAGCACGAGCAGCACAAGGGGCATGAAGAATGATGGCCTCATCGATGGCATGGGGTCCTCACAGGAGCGTATAGCGAAGGGTGTCGCCCTTCTTCGTGGTGGATTCCAGCGCGACCCATCTGCCGTTCAAGGTGTACCAGAGATCGACTGCAAACTTATCTGTCACGATCCGCCGGTGGATGGCTCGCGTCGGGACTCCCTGCACGGGGATCGTCTCTTCACCCACCGCAACAATAGACACTGGCTGATGTTCGCCGGTCTGCGAATTCAGCAATCGTTCGCCCTTGATCCACTCAGGGTTCCAGTAGGCAAAGGTTTTGATACAGCCCTCGCCAGTCCAGTTCCCGGCCTGTGTCTGCACCTCCAACTGCCCGTTCCGAAAGGTTCCGTGCACGAAGAAAGAATTGCCGTTATCATCCGTCTCCGCGCGAATCTCCCGCAGGCACATTCCCTCCCATGTTTCGACGTTGCTATGCCGATAGGTGTAGACCGTGATGTACAGGAACTTGACCGTGAACTGCGCGGTTACCCGGACCTGGGTCCGGTCGCCGTCCGAAGAGATGTCAAAGTGCTGACGTCCGATTTCATCCTTGCCAAGGAAGACCTTGAAGTCATAGGTCTGCGAGGTGGCGCTCCAAGCTTGTTGGGAGGCGCTTCCAAGGCATGTCAGGAATCCCAGAAAGGCCATCATGATACGAAACCCACTGGCCACGGAAGACGCGCTACTCATGACGTCTGTTTCCTGCAATGGCGGCCTGCATAGGCTGTTTCAGTGGACCCGGAATGAAGGCATTGGTCCTTGAGATGTACCCTCGATACGCCGGTCGCCGCTCGACGATGGTCTGCTCCACCAAGGTCACGCCTGAGAACTTCAAGAGCATATATGTGAGGAGCAGGGGACCCGCGACCGTCCACCAGGCTCCGGCTGGCAGCGCAAAGAGGAAGAAGCCCCACCAGATCAAGCACTCGCCGAAGTAGTTGGGATGCCGTGTGTAGCGCCAGAGTCCTCGGTCCATCAGCTTGTCGTGGTTCGCCGGGTCGGCGTTGAACCGTGATAGCTGCCAATCTCCGACGCCTTCGAAGATCATGCCGACGGTCCATACCGTTACCGCCAGTACATCCCATGCCCCTCCATCGACTGGTACGGAGAGCGCCGGCCAGAGGGGCATGGAGATGATCCATGCCAGTCCCGCCTGAAACCAGAAGATGAGGCCAAGACTCTTCAATGCGAAATTGGGTTCGTATTTCTGGCGAATGTCTCGATAACGCCGGTCCTCTGGCTCACTCCAGTTGCGATGGATGATATGACTTGACAGGCGCACGGCCCACAGCGCAACCAGCGTCAGGATGAGGGCCGTCCGTCCCGTATAAGGTTCCGCACCGGTGGCGTAAACCGTTCCGGCGGTGAGGAGCATCAAGGCCCACACGCCATCCACGATGCTCACATCGCGCTTGAGGACACTGATCATCCAGGTCAGAGTCGCCAGACCCAGCGTTGAAACTAGTCCCAAGATATAGAGCGATCCACTCATGACGTCTTTTTCTCCAGCAGACCCGCATAGCCGTCAAAACGAGCCGACAACGCCAGCAGCAGCGGCGTCAGCACCGCCCAGCCAATGGCCAGAGCTAACAGCCCTGCTGGCATATTGCCGAATTCCAGGGCGCCTAGGCGGAGGCCCCCATAGTAGGCGGCCGGCCCCCCGGCAGCTCCAAACACAACCGCGATGACCCAGTGCCCCCTCATCCAACGCAACGAAACATTCAAGAGGGTTGCGAAGAGCCCCCACAACGCCACGATCCAATAAGGGGCAATGTTTTGGATCATCATTCCCGAGGAATATTGAAGCCATCCCTGCCATACCAACAGGCTATCGAAGACGAGTCCCAAGGCGAGTGCCAGGAATACCAGCTTGAGCTCCGCCATTGGTAGGGGAGCGCGGAGCACATGGGCGACCACCACCCCTGTCGTCACCAGCACGCCGATCCAGGGCTGATGCGCCGAGGCGCTCCACACGCACGCAAACCAGCCGATCTGAAAGAGCACGAAGTTGCTCAGGATCATCGTGGGGCTCATCTTCATATAGCACTCGCCGCCGGTTTTTCGAAGAGATAGTGACTGACCCCCCATTGGTGGCCCTCTTCATAGCCGAACAGCTCGGCACAGGCCATAAAAAAGATACGCCACCGCTCCCACCAGGCGCGCGCGTGCGCCTGGCCGTAGACACGCTCGAGGACGGGCCAGAGTGTCTCGCGGGCGGCATCCATATTGGTCAGCCAGGCGTTGGCCGTCTTCTCATAGTGCGTGCCGTTCCACCGCCAGCTGGCCACACAGGGGAGTTCATCCTGACAAACCCGTGGCAGGCTATCGCTGGGCATCATCCCGCCCGTGAAAAACTCACGACTCATCCAGTCGGCAGGCCCCCGGTCTTCGAACAAGTACGACGTAGCGCGATGCACGAACACGTGCATGAAGAACTGGCCGCCCGGTCTCAGCCATCCTCGCACGCGCGCAAAGAGGTCAGGCCAATTCCGCATGTGTTCGAACATTTCCACCGACACCACCCGATCGAATTGCCCGGAACCGACCTCGAACGTGTTCATGTCGCAGGTCACCACCTGAACCCGGTTCTGCAGGCCACGCTCTTTCGCCTGAGCCTCGATGTACGCCCGCTGCGAGCGGGAATTGGAGACCGCCGTAATACGGCTGTCGGGGTAATGCTCAGCCATCCACAACGTAAGCGACCCCCAACCGCATCCGAGCTCCAGAATCGTCTGCCCATTCATCAGGCCCGCATGCAGGCAAGACTCACGGAGACCGGCGGCTTCTGCTTGGCCTAGAGTCGTCGCGTTGGCGGGCCAAAACGCGCTACTATATTTCAGATGAGGCCCGAGGACCTCCCGGAAGAACTCAACCGGGACCTCGTAGTGCTGATCATTGGCTTTCTCCGGCACCACTGCGATGGGTGCCCGACGCATCTCCTCGATAAATTTCATTTCCTGCTGCGCGGCGGTTCGAGCGTCACCTGACCGGATTTCCCGGAGGCGCTGCTTAAGCAACTGCCGAATCCCCCAGCGAGTCGCCCTGTCCGGAAAGAGCCCTTGTTCGGCTAGATTCACTATGAGACGTGTGAGATGCTGCATGAACGTAATCTCCAAACATGGTCACCTATTCCCTGCACCGTGCAACAAGCGCCATCGGCATAAGCCACTGATAGCGGACCGGCTAGTTGTCGGATCCCCGTATTGTCGCTCCACATATCCTTCTATCCTCACGCGATAAGTGCGCAGGTGGATTCGGCCGTGCGATGTTGTTAGGAAAAGCGCTTCACCTGCTCCGCCAGTGTGCTCGCGACAAGGTTCAAATCGAACGGCCAAGCGTAACGCAGCTCGACCCCTGGATACTGCGGCCGTAATTGATCGAGAAGTTCAGGTATTTCCACCTCCGAGTGCGATCCGCCCGGCGTGAGCATCGTCGTGGCCACGGTAATGTGGGTCGCGCCCTTCTGGACTAACTCCTCCACCGACGCTTCCAAGGTCGGCGCACAGAATTCGTTGTAAGCCACCGCGAATAAGACATCGCCCAGGTTGGCCTTCAAATGAGCCGCCACCGACTCAAACCCCGCCTGATAGGGGTCTGTTTCAGGGGTCCTCGGCATCTGGCGGATCTTGGTATCCAATTCGATTTCTTCCGCCGACGCCGGCATCTTTGCGGCACGCCGCTGACCCTCCAACCGTTTCAGTTTTGCCACTAATTCCGACGGACAACCCTTGGGAAGGCCGCCATGACCAACTAGAATCACTCCTTGCGTCGTTGCTGCCATTTCATTGCTCCTTTTGTTGATACTCGCGTCTGTTCTCACTCACACTGAACCAGTCGGGGCCTCGAGGTACTCTTGCAGAT
>CAMDPZ010000069.1 GCA_945905765.1 Nitrospira lenta | reverse complement strand
TCGAGGGCCTCGAGGTAGTAGGGACGCGCCTTCTCCGGTGTGCCGGCTCCGACGTAGAGGTTGCCGAGGTTCACGAGGGTATGGGCGATGGCCTGTTGATTCCGTTCCGTGCGCTGAATCGTGAGGACTTCTCGGTAGCAGGCTTCCGCCTGATCCAGATCGCCTGAGAGGGCGCAGACGTTGCCCAGATTGCCGAGCGAATCGGAAAGCGCTCCCTGGTTGGTGCTCAGGCGATCATCGGCGACGGCCTGCTCGTAGGCCGCTTTGGCCTGGGCGAGTTGGCCGCGATGGAGAAAGATGCGGGCGCGATGTTTGGAGTCGTCGGACATCTTCTCGTGAAGCGTCGTTCGTATCTCGTATCTCGTATCTCGTCTGACGAGAATCGCTTCACGTTTCACGAGATACGCGCTCCGCTAGTCTCCCCCCTTCGGCTCGTCTCGTTGAAACTCGACTTGAATCTCATCCTCTTCATTAAGCCCCAGCCCATCACGGAATGAACCGTAGAGTTCTGTGACGTCCGCGATGTCTTGTGGATCTTTCGATTCCCGAGAGACGAGATAGGCCTCACAGAGTGTCACCCCGGTCTGGAAATGATGGGCGATAGTTTCTTCCGTCACCTGCTGCCAGGTAATGAAGATGCAGAAGGCCTGGTAGCAGTGGGCCTGGGGATAGCGGGCGGCGAGCGCGAGGAGTTGCTCGTAGGCGGCTCGTGCCGTGGAACCGGCATTGGATGAAAAAGTCGCTTCGGCTTCGACCGCCTCGTTCCAGTCGGTGCCGAGTTCGTTGTTGGTTTCCGCTCGGCTGAATGCTTGCTGCGCGGCAAGGGCTGGATCGAATTGCATTGGATTTCTCTTGGGTTGGCTGACTCAGCATACGCGGGGAGAGAAAAGGAGGTCAATGAGGTGTTTCCTCAAGTCGGATGTTGTTTATTCCGAGAAGATAGCTAGGGGTTTGCGTTAGTCGATAATCTGCGAGGCGACATGGGAAAACGGGTGCTGTGTGTGATGGAAGATCCGTCGGAACTTTCGTCGCTGCAAACGATGCTGGCCTCTCTATCCGGAGAGTTGGAACTGTCGTTCGTCGCCAAGGCGGAAGAAGCCTTGGCGGTTCTCGACCAGTCGCCGGTCGATGTGATCCTGTCCGGTATCCACTTGACGGGAATGGGAGGGCTGGAACTGCTGGCGGAAGTGAAGCGCCGCGCCCCCCATGTGACCAGGATCGCTTCGTCCGGCTGTGCGCACCGCGTCACGATCGTGTCGGCGCTGGAAGTGGCGCACCAGTTTATTCCGACGCCCTTTACCGCAGAAGTTTTGAAAGCGACTATCGCACGGGCCAGTGCGCTGGGAACACGGTTGACCGATGAATCGCTACGGTCTTTGATCGCCGGTATCCGCACTTTGCCGAGCCTCCCGCATCTGTATCAAGAATTGGTTTCCGCGATGGGCTCTGCCACTGCCTCGGCCGATATCGCGAATCGGATCATCTCTCAGGACATGGCGATGGTGTCCAAATTGCTTCAAGTCGTGAACTCGGCGTTCTTCGGCCTCCGGCGCACGATTTCGAGTCCGGCCCATGCGATCGCGCTGCTGGGGATCGATTCGGTGAAATCATTGGTGCTGTCCGTGCAGGTGTTCGCGCAATTTGAAGGGGCCAAGCGGTCGCCTCTTCCGTTGGAGGCCCTGTGGAAACATGGCCTTATCACCGGCACGTCGGCGCGGGATATTGCGAAGAGTCAGGATGTCGGCTCCATCGGTGTGGAGGGGGCCTTCATGGCAGGATTGCTCCATGATATTGGGCTCTTGGTGCTTGCCACCAACTTTCCTGACGAATATGGCGACGTCCTCACGGGCTTGCGAGACCATCGTTTGTCTGTCTGCGATGCCGAGCGGTCGGTGTTCAAGGCGTCGCATGAAGATGTGGGGGCCTATCTGCTCGGACTGTGGGGCGTCAGCGATGCCATTGTCGAGGCTGTGGCCTTTCACCACCATCCGGGGGAGCGGGGCCAGGAAGGGTTTAGCTCGCTGGCCGCAGTGCATGTGGCCAATTCGTTGGAGGAGGCCAGCGATCCCCTGGCAACGAGTGGTATCCCCACGCCCATCGATCATGAATACCTGACCGCCTGTGGCCTGGCAGGGCACCTGCCTGTCTGGCATAAAGCGGCCGGTCATTCCATCGTGGGGGAGTCGGTTGCCGCGCCAGCGAAGGCGTAGCGTAGCGCCTGCAGGACCTCTCGTCTGATTCTCTCCATCCCGTTGCGTTTACTTTTATTCCTGCGGCTCTGTAGACTGTGGCAGACTATTGCGATGGCCACAGAAATCCCCCTGTACCGTGAACCAGCCGAGACTGTGCCGACCGATCCTATCGATCGCGTAATCCGTTATCACGTTCAGACCAAACATCATTTCAACCGCTATGCCCGTTCGCTGGGGCATCTGGATTGGGCGAGTCAGCCTGATCCCTTTCGCCGCTACCAAGGGGCGCCTCTCACCCTGCTGCCGTTATTGCAGCAGGATGACGAGCCAGCCTCTCCGCCCTATGTTGCGCTGTATGAGCGCGGAGCGATCGCGCCTCAACCGGTTACATTGTCTACCGTCTCTCGGTTTCTGGAATGTTCGCTCGCTCTGTCTGCGTGGAAAAAGGCCGGGGAGATGCAGTGGGCCCTGCGAGTGAACCCTTCGTCGGGGAATCTGCATCCGACGGAAGGCTATCTTGTCCTCCCGCAGATGGAGGGGCTGGATCTGCAGGCGGGCCTCTATCATTATGCGCCGAAGGAACATGGGCTTGAGCTGCGGGCCACGTTCGAGGCCGGTCAGATGGCTTGCCTCCTTGCGCCCTTTCCTGCTCAGTCGTTTCTCGTCGGGCTGACGTCGATCCATTGGCGGGAAGCCTGGAAATATGGCGAGCGGGCCTTTCGCTACTGCAACCATGATGTGGGCCATGCGATCGGCGCAGTACGAATTGCCGCGGCGATGCTGGGCTGGAGCATGACCCTGTTGGATGGAGTGGCCCAAGGCACGGTTGCGGCCTTGTTGGGGACCGATCGCGCGGAGGACTTTTGCGACGTGGACCAGGAACATCCTGATTGTCTTTGCGTGCTTTGGCCTGCGGCGAGTGGCGAGGGGCGAGAGGTCAGTGGTCGGACTAACGAGGTTCCATTATTTGTGGATGCAGCTATGGTGAAAAACCTCGCGAGCGGACCCTGGCATGGCAAGGCGAATAAATTGGGTGGTGAGCATGGGGTGCAGTGGGACATTATTGACGAGGTGGCAGAGGCGAGCTGGAAAACTTCTTGTGAGTCTAGAGCGGTCTCTGCTCCCAGTTCTATCGCATCTCACGTTTCACCCATCACGCATCACTCGCACCAGCTGGCTGGTGCGATCATCCGGCAGCGCCGGAGCGCCGTCTCCTTCGATGGTAAGACGTCGATTACCTCCGCGACCTTCTTTCAGATGTTGGGACGCGTCATGCCAGCGGCGGAATTACCTCAGTTGGATCGGCCGGTGCCTTGGGATGTCTTGCCCTGGCAGCCTGCGATTCATCTTTTGTTATTCGTCCATCGTGTCGAGGGTTTGACTCCCGGGCTCTATGCCCTGGCCCGCGATCGTGAGAAACTGCCGTTGCTCCAGCAGTCGATGAACGAGGAGTTAATCTGGACTCCTGTGCCAGGTTGTCCGGATCAGCTGCCGCTCTATTGGTTGCTGGAGGGCGATGCGAAGAGAACGGCCGTTCAGCTCAGCTGTCAGCAAGATATTGCGGGAGACAGCGCGTTTTCGCTGGGGATGCTGGCCGAGTTCGAAGGACGCTTGCGGGAGGGAGGGGCTTGGTGGTATCCACGCCTATTCTGGGAGGCGGGCCTGCTGGGGCAAGTGTTGTATCTTGAGGCAGAGGCGGCAGGGGTGCGAGGAACCGGGATCGGCTGTTTCTTCGATGATCCGGTCCATGAGATCGTGGGGCTCAAGGGCCGCTCCTTTCAGTCGCTCTACCATTTTACGGTGGGAGGGCCGGTTGAGGATGGACGATTGATGACGCTGCCTCCGTATGGAACACGTGATGAGTAATCGGTGAGAGGAGTCTATGTTTAAAATTAAGAAAAAAGCCGACAAGCCCAAACCCACGATCCTCTATAACGTCATTGAGGACTATTCTGAATTCGACGCGCCGGGGAATGTGACGGCCTGCGCCATGACGCAGCAGGAAGATCTTCCCGGCCATGCGAAGGTCCTGTCGGAAAGTTATGAGGTTCCGCTGGAGACGATGACTGCGCTCCTGACGGAGGGCGGCGTCTATGTCTATCCCCAGATCGGGGGACTGCTCACGCGAGGATTGTTCGCCTGCTTCATCGATCCCACCGGTGGAACGCCCAAGCAGACCTTCGTCCTGGACCTTATGCAGTTCGCCGAGGCGGAGCAGTTGGCTCGCGCGCGATCGCTGGCCCTTCCTGATGCCGCCTTTCAGATCTTCACCCGCACGTTGCCTGAGGAGTTGAAGGGGAAGCTCGCGCAGAAAAATCTTGGACTCGATTACCGGACCTTGGATCGCGCAGTTGCCAAAGGCGGAGACATTAAATACATCGACTTCCGCAAGGATTGGTCTCCGCATTTCAAGCGGCTCTGCATCATGCCGGATGGACGACTGGTGGAAACGGGAGGACTGGAGGAATTTGCGCAGCTCCATGGGATTACGCCGGCGCAGGCCAAGACGCTGGTCGAGCAGGGAGGCACGTTGGAAGTGAACAGCGAAATCCTGGCCTGTCAGATTGTAAACGGGCAGCCGGCGGTGGCGCGATTTACCGCGAAGAATTATCTGAAGGCCAAGGAGCTCGTCGCGGCGAAAGGGCTCCATATCATGGATGCCTTGAGCGAAGTGGCCTACAGCGATCCGGTGATGATGCGTGCGCTGGCCAGGAAAGAGCTCAGCGGGGGGCGATAACGTGCGAAATTATTCTCGGCTGGTTGTCGGGTCGGAGGTCGAAGGCGAGCGAGGAGGCACGCTGGTGAATTATCGGGCGAGTTCTTCGTTGATAGCTTGGACGAGTTTGTCGAGGTCGAAGGGTTTTTCGAAGACGCAGCGGGCGCCGAAGAGTTTTGCGACGTCGAGGAAGTTGCGGTCGCCTTGGGCGCCGGTCATGGCAATCACCTTCGCATCGACATATTCCCGCGTCAGCTGCAGAGTGGTTTCCAGTCCGTCGGTTCCCGGCATCAGAATGTCCATCAGGACCAGGTCCACTTTGTTTTGCTGGTAGAGGGCTAAGCCTTCCTGACCATCACGAGCTTCGAGCACACGGTGGTTGGCCCGTTCAAGGACCTCCTTCAGGAGGCTCCGGATCGATTCTTCGTCGTCGACAACAAGGATGGTAGCCATAGCGCGAGATGTCCCAGAGATATTTTTGATCTTACCTATGTTGGATTCTTCTGTCTAGGAGAAATGGATAGTGCGCGATAACGATTAGCGTCAGGGTTGACGGGGTCCGGCGCTTTTGATACAAGCGCTAAAGTTGTTCTTGGATATTGCCGTGCGTTTCCCCCCGGAGCAGTTCTGTGCCACATCACAATCCCTGGTCATGGACTCGTCGGTCTTTTCTGAAAACGTCCGTTGTCGGGCTGCTGTTGCTCGGAAGCCGGCTGCTGCAGCCATCGGCTGCGCGAGCGGACGAACTGCCCGAGGGCGAACTGACCTTCTTCAACGTGCGTACGGATGAGCGGTTGCGCGTCCGCTATCGCGATGATGAAGGGAATTACGACCTGACGGTGTTGGATGAGGTGAATCACATTCTGCGTTGCCATCACACGGACGAAGTCGCCGCGATCGATGTGCGTGTGTTGGAGCATGTGAATCTTGTGCAGAAAGCGGTCGGCGGCGCCGGTGAGATCCACGTGATCTCCGGCTATCGGTCGCCCGAGTATAATGCGCAGCTGGTGAAGCGGAGCCGGAGAGCCGCGCGGCACAGCCTCCATGTCGAGGGTCAGGCGCTCGACTTTTACATCCCCGGTGTCGACGTGCGCGAACTTCGCCGCGCCGCCTTACGGCTTCAGTACGGCGGGATTGGATTTTATCCGCGCAAACATTTCATCCATCTCGATTGCGGGCCTTTCCGCACCTGGTAGTGCCCCCTCTCGCAGGCTACTGAAAAAGTCCGTCAGCTTCGTTCTCGCCTCGAAAGCATCCTCAACGTAGCCCGGAGGCTACGCCTCCGGTGCTTTCATCGGCTGCGGCCTTGCTGGCCGGACCTTTTGAGTAGCCTGCGGGGAATTTGCTGTTGCGCCAAAAGCGCTTTGTGTAGCCCGGTTGCTCAGATTTTTTTGAGGAACAAGACCGACAGGGGCGGGAGTGTGAGGGTGAGCGAATGGGGCAGGTCGTGGGAGGGGACGGCGCTCGATTGGAGTCCTCCTCCATTGCCCAGGTTGCTTCCTCCGTAGGCCGAGGCGTCACTGTTGAGGAGTTCGCGGTAGTAGCCTGCCTTCGGCACGCCGACTCGATAGGCGTAGCGTGGCACAGGGGTGAAGTTGCATATGCACAATATGTGATCGTCTTGATCCTTCGCCTTTCGCAGGAAGGCGATGACGGAATGGGCCGCGTCGCGAAAGTCGATCCATTGGAAGCCGGTCCAGTCGTGATCCAGCTCATGCAGCGCCGGCTCGTGCCGGTAGAGCCAGTTGAGGTCGCGCACGTACCGCTGAAGCCCCGCATGCTGATTGAGATCGCAGAGATGCCATTCCAGGCTGGCGTCGTGGTTCCATTCGAGCCACTGGCCGAACTCTCCCCCCATGAACAGCATTTTCTTGCCGGGATGCCCATACATGAAACCGTAGAGGGAGCGGAGGTTGGCGCATCGTTGCCATTCGTCGCCGGGCATTTTGTCGAGTAACGATCGCTTTCCATGCACCACTTCGTCGTGCGACAGCACGAGGACGAAATTTTCGTTGAAGGCATAGAGGAGCCCGAACGTCAGCTGGTTCTGGTGGAAGGGGCGGTGGACGGGATCGCGGCCGAAGTATTCCAGCATGTCGTGCATCCAACCCATGTTCCACTTGAACGTGAAGCCCAGTCCTCCCGTATAGGTGGGGCGTGAGACGCCGGGCCAGGAGGTGGATTCCTCGGCGATGGTCATGGCGCCGGGGAAGTCACGATGGATCAGGACATTCAAATCCTTCAGTAAGGTGACAGCTCCGAGGTTTTCGCGCCCGCCGAACTGATTGGGAATCCATTCTCCCTCTTTCCTGCCGTAATCGAGATAGAGCATCGAGGCGACCGCATCCACGCGCAAGCCGTCGATGTGGTATCGATCCAGCCAAAAGAGCCCGCTGTTCAGCAGAAAATTACGGACCTCGACGCGATCATAATTGAAGATGCGGCTGTGCCAGTCCGGATGGTAGCCGAGCCGAGGGTCTGCATGGTCGTAGAGATGGGTGCCGTCGAACTGGGAAAGTCCGTGCGGATCGTCCGGGAAGTGGGCGGGAGTCCAGTCCATGAGTACGCCGATTTCTGCCTGGTGGGCCGCATCGACGAAGGCCATGAAATCTTCTGGCGATCCATGCCGGCTGGTCACGGCGAAGTACCCGGTGGCTTGATAGCCCCACGATCCGTCGAATGGATGCTCTGTAACAGGCAGTAATTCAACGTGGGTATAGCCCATATCCTTCACGTATGGGATGAGCTTTTTTGCCAGCTCCGAGTAGGTCAGCCAGCGATTTCCTTCTTCTGGGATTCTCATCCAGGAACCGAGGTGGGCCTCGTAGATGGAGAGGGGTCTGGCGAGGGGATCTTGCTGAGCCCGCGCTTCCATCCAGGCCTGGTCCTTCCAACGATAGGGAGTGAGGGCTCGGACGATCGAAGCGGTCTTAGGGCGCAGTTCCGAAGCGACCGCATAGGGGTCTGCCTTCAGGAGGGGGGCTTCATGATGGCGTGACTTGATTTCATATTTATAGAGCGTGCAGTCCGGGAGTTCCGGGATGAAGAGCTCCCAGAGGCCGGTGGCTCCTCGGTTGGTCATGGGATGGCGGCGCCCATCCCATTGGTTGAAGTCTCCCACGACACTCACCCGGGCGGCGTTCGGCGCCCAGACGACAAAATGGACTCCGGCAATGTTCTGCACCGATCGGAGATGGGCGCCCATCGTGTCATAGGCTTTGAAGAAGGTCCCCTCGGCAAAGAGATGCAGCTCGAAGTCGGTGAGGAGGAGTGGAAAGCCATAGGGATCATGCCGTTCCGAGGTCTGGCCTGCCTGGTCTGTGACAAGGAGGCGGTAGGGGGTTGCTCCGAGCGGGCCAGGGACGATCGCTTCGAACAGGCCTGCCTGATGGAGGCGCGTCATGGGAATAGGCGACCGGTCGTTCTCATTTAGGAGGAGCGCCGCTTCCTTGGCTTCCGGCAGGAAACAGCGAATCGCCACGGTTGGGGATTCGCTCTGGTCTATCGGATGGGGGCCGAGAATCGCGAGGGGGTCCCAATGGTCACCCTGGACGAGTTGTTCGAGTTGAGCGAGTGATAAGCCTGACATGGCGGAGACTCCTGAGGCGTAGGCTCATCGTAAGAGGGGCGAGTCAGGAATGGAAGAAGAAAACGTTGTGTCGCGGGCTTGGTGCCGGTCGTTGTCAGTGGGGTGGTGCGCCCGATAGGACTTGAACCTATAGCCTTCTGATCCGTAGTCAGATGCTCTATCCATTGAGCTACGGGCGCATCGGAGGAAGTGCAGTTTCACCGGGCCCCAGATACCACGCCCTGACGATCATACAGAGAGTGGGAGGGGCAATCGGCTACTGCTGCCAGCAAGCGGTTATACAGGGCTCAGGGCCGGCGGGTCAAGGGACTTGTGGCGAGATGGTGGAGAAAGCCCGCCAGATCGCGCGTATCCGTCCATCTTTTTGCATCTTCAGCGAAGAATGGGAAAAGAATGTTCAGGTTTTCCTCTCTGCGATAGGATGGCGGCAGGTCGAAATGCAGGAAATTTTACCGAGAGACGTGAGGCGCGATGTCAGACCAGCAAGGCAGTCCATCCGGAATGTGTGTGAAGGATATTCTCTGCGGCTTCTTTGGCAGGGTTCCGTTGCTCCTGCCCTGGGCCGTCGGCGCGATCCTCGCTCTCCTCATTGGGTCGTGGCTGGTTTGGTGGGCGATGCATTTGCAGCGGCAATTCGCGGAAGAAGAGATTCGTGCCGCTTGTCAGAGAGTTATGCCTGAGACGATGCAACGGTGCGTGGATACAGTCGTGATTCAGCGAGGCGGCATGAGGCGGTGACAGTTCGGCGACTCAAGAGGATGGGCCGGTAGGTTTCGGCGCTGGTCGTTCGGCCAGCGCCTTCGTCGTTCCGCAGCAGTTTCTATCGTTCGTTATCTTCCCCACAGAGTTCTGACGGACTAGCGGCGGCGCCCTGACGGCTGAGTTTCGTCTTCGTACTGCTCGAAGAGCCGCTTGGCTTCCGGATGGAGATGGCCCGGATGGCCATGGGGAATGCCTGCGGTGCGGAAGAGCGGGGAGAGCTTGCCGTTCGGATGGAGGTACCCGGCGCGCAGCGGCACGGTGCGGGTGCTGTGTTTGATCAAATGGCAGGGCGTCTGTCGGATCGACGTGAGCCAGTCGGCAATGTCGTGGGGATTGCCGATCGAGGCCGAGAGCAAGAGCAGCTTCGCTTGGCTCGGGCAGAAGATGATCGTTTCTTCCCAGACGACGCCCCGTTCCGGGTCCGCGATATATTGCGACTCGTCCAAAATCACCAGGCCCAACGTATCCAGCCGCACGTCGATCTCGCCGCCTCCTGCGTCGTAGAGGAGGTTGCGCAGGATTTCCGTCGTCATGATCAGGAGGGGCGCTTGCCCGTTGTCGCGCCGGTCGCCGGTCAGGATGCCGACCTGGTCTGCGCCGAAGATTTTCGAAAACTCCGTGTACTTGGTGTTCGAGAGGGCCTTGAGCGGCGAGGTGTAGATGACGGTCCGGTTTTCCGCGATGGCGCGGCGGGCCGCTTCGACCGCGACATAGGTTTTGCCGCTTCCCGTCGGGACGCTCACGACTACGTCGCTCTCGCGTAATTTGGCGATGGCGTCTTCTTGCCAGGCATCCGGGATAAAGGGCTGCGAGGACGACGGCACTCCCAATCCCTCCAGCCAGGTGGAGAGGGTAATGCCCGGTTCCTGTGAGTCCGGTTCCGCCGGTCGTTGTCCTGGACGGCGCGGCGCCGCCGAGGGTTTGGGCTTCCTTGCGGCTGGGGCGTGAAGCGGGGCTGGAGCTGGAGCGGGGCGAGCCGGTTTCTCGCCGATCAGGATCATGAGGTCGGATTCGAAACCAGCGCGGTTTTCCGCGGAGTGGCGCAGCAAGACTTCGATCAAGCGGCGTTTGCCGGCGCGGAAATGCCGCTGCACCCGGCCTCGCGCCAGACGGTGCAAGAGGGCGATCGGTTGTTGAGCCAGGAGCTGTTCGAGTTCTTCGGTCGTCATGGTTT
>CAMDPZ010000068.1 GCA_945905765.1 Nitrospira lenta | reverse complement strand
TTCCGACGGACAACCCTTGGGAAGGCCGCCATGACCAACTAGAATCACTCCTTGCGTCGTTGCTGCCATTTCATTGCTCCTTTTGTTGATACTCGCGTCTGTTCTCACTCACACTGAACCAGTCGGGGCCTCGAGGTACTCTTGCAGATGGGTTTTCCCGTAACGACTTCCCGGATACACCGTTCGAATGAATCCTGCCACCAGGGCCATCACCTTCTTCACCGCGGGGGTCTTTTCAGGATCTGTCACAGGCAAGAGCCGCACCGTGATAGCCTTCTCGTGCAATTTGAGCTGTACGAAAAAATTGCACGCCAGCCCCTGCTCGATCGCGATCGACTCCAGGAGTGCTTCTTTGCCGCTTCGTCCCAGGTAGCATTCCTGCACTTTCAGAATATCGGTCCCCGCCCGCTGAATGATTGGCGTAAAAGCCTGGTAAACCCCCTGCAGATCTCCGGCTTCTTCGATAACAATGTGCGGCATGCTGTTTCCTCGCTAGACATGGTTCCGCAGCATGAGTTCCTTCGGATGGGGATTGAGGTAGACCTGATCACGAATGTAGCTGACGTCAAAGATCCTGACGTAGTGTTTGATCAACGTCAGGGGGACCACCAAAGGTATGAGTCCTCGATGGTAATCGCCGATCACCTCCAGCAGTTCGGCTTTCTCGTGAGCGCCGAGCCGCTCCTTGAAATAGCCCAGGATATGCTGCAGCGCGTTCACCTGCTTACACACCGTTGCCTTGACGGCCAATGCCTTCATGAACAGGTCCCCATATAGGCTGGCGAGGACCTTGGGATGATGCTGAGGAGCTTGCCCGACCAGCCTCCCGAGCGCCTGGTAGTGCTGTGGGCTATGGGCCATCAAGAGACACTTGTGGGTCGTGTGGAACTGCACCAGGGCCTGTCTCGTGACTCCGCTCTCCACGAGATCCTGCCAGCGGCGGTAACAGAAGACCCGCTCGATGAAATTTTCTCTGAGCGTCGGATCGCAGAGCCGTCCTTCTTCCTCGACGGGAATCAGCGGGAACTGCTCGATGAAGGCTCGCGCAAAGAGACCGACTCCGTTTCGGGCCGGCATCCCCTTCTCATTGTAGATACGCACTCGTTCGATCCCGCAGCTGGGCGAACCCTTCTTGAACACGTAGCCTGATAAATCCAGCTCCGCGAGTTCACGGAGGCGATGCGCGGCCATTTTTTCGACCGTCTTCGTATGGTCTGTTCCGCTCGTGATGGTCACGAGTCTGGGATGTTGAAGGCTGCCAACCAGTCGCATCGCTTCTCTGGGCGTGCCGAGACCCGCCTCAACCTCCGGACAGACCGGGACCCACTCCACGTAGCGACCCAGCACATCCGTCAGGAAATTGTCCCGCTTATGGCCCCCGTCAAAACGGACTTCGTCTCCGAGGAGACAGCGGCTGATCCCAAGACGGAGCGGCAGGGGCGTCATCTCATCACCAATTGTTTGCCGAGGGCTAAATATTCTTCGCGGGCCTGTCGATGATCCACGATGGGCGAAGGATAGTCTCTGCCAATACGACATCCGGCCAGGTTTTGTTCTTTCTGAGTCATGAGATGCGGCGCATGAATCTTGTCAGGCGGAACGGCCGCAAGCTCCGGCACATATTGCCGGATGTAGGCGCCTTCCGGGTCGAATTTTCTGCTCTGCAGCAGGGGATTGAAAATCCTGTACCCCGGCATGGAGTCCGTCCCGGTCGCGGAGGCCCATTGCCAGTTGCCGTTATTGGCCGCAAGGTCGGCATCGATGAGCTGCTGCATAAAATAGCGCTCCCCGCTTTGCCAATCGATCCGGAGGTCCTTGATGAGAAACGACGCCGCGACCATCCGCACGCGATTGTGCATCCACCCGGTCTGGTTCAACTGCTTCATGCCGGCATCCACCAGCGGGTAGCCCGTCCGCCCGTTACACCAGGCGGCATAGAGACGAGTCCATTCCGCTCCTGCCGGACGGGGCCTCGGCAATCCATCCTTGCTTCGGAACGGGCCGGAGGCCACCTGAGGAAACGCAGACAAGATTTGCAGGAAAAACTCACGCCAGATCAATTCATCGATCCAGGTGAGCAGGTCGCGGCGCGAGACGGAGCCGCCTGTCGCGAGCGTACCCAGGGCCGCATGCACGGCGGTTCGTGCCGAGAGAGTCCCGAACCGGAAGTGGGGAGACAGTTTGGATGTTCCGTCGATCGCGGGAATATTCCGTCCTTCAACATAGCGATGGACTGGGCCGTCAAGAAACCAGCGGAGCCGCCGCTGTGCTTCCTTCTCTCCCGCTGCGATCGACAAGGGAACTGTCTGATAGCCGAGGTCTTCCGCCGTCGGCAGCGCGATCTTAGGTGACGAGCCACCGGCACGTTGGTTTCGCTGCCTGACGGGAGAAGGAAGGAGCGGCGGGGTCGCGGCATGCCACTTGGTCCACCATCGGGCGCGATAGGCGCTGTATCGCTGCAACGGATCTCCCGTCGAACCTCTGATCTCTTCGGCCTCGAAGACCACATGGTCCTTGAACGTGCGGACCACCACTCCCTGGGCCATGAGTGCCTGTTGAACTTTCCAATCTCGATGGATCGACGCCGGTTCGTAATCGCGATTCCAGTAGACAACATCGGCCTTGACGTCCACGACGAAACGGAGCACCTCCTCAATCTGATCCCCGCGGCGCCACTGCAAGGCAAGTCCTTGATCGGCCAGGGCTGCAGCGAGCTCATCGAGACAGGATACCATGAACGTCACGCAGGGAGCGCCGAACTGCCGGGCACGCAAGAGGGGATCGTCGAATACGAAGAGGGGAATGACCTCGTCACATTCTGCGCAAGCGGCAGTGAGTGCCGGTTGATCTTGTAATCGCAGATCCCGTCTGATCCAGACAACCCCTCTCATCAGTGCAAGTCCCCCGATACCGGACTGTGATGTGTCGCTGCCTGGTCCCCATCCGTGAAGAGGGTTCGTCGTTGGATCAGATAGGCAGCAAAGAGCAGCGTCGTGGCCATAAATGCCGATCGGACAGGATGAAAGCCGAACGACAGTTGATTCATGGTCTCACTCACAAGACCGAATCCCGCATAGGCCAGGCTCAGCCCCCAGGCCCAGGGTCTCAACCAGAGGAACCCATAGCCGATGAGTAGGTGTACGGCAGGGGAATGGAGCTTGACGAGATAGGACGAGGGGCCGGTCACGGCGACCCCGAACAACTTGAAGGCATAGGCAGGAAACAGTTCG
Organism: Nitrospira lenta; assembly: GCA_945905765.1. Classification (GTDB taxonomy): domain Bacteria; phylum Nitrospirota; class Nitrospiria; order Nitrospirales; family Nitrospiraceae; genus Palsa-1315. The sequence continues at coordinate 7,335 of CAMDPZ010000068.1, read as the reverse complement.
ATGACGATCAGATCGACCGTGCCGAAGATCAGAAAGAGTCCACCTAGTATTTTTATATCAAGCCCGATTCGCGTCCTACGCATCATTGCCTCCATCAAACGGAAGCTGACCCCGCAAGCTTCCGCTCGATTCAACGCCAGGCGTCAGGGATGCCAGTCCACCAGGTCTGCGGATTCGCCTGACGCCATTGGGTCTGTTGCTGCCACAACCGGTCGGCCTCGCTCTTGTTCAGGCGGGTGGCCATTGCGGCACTCACATCAGACTGCTGCTGGACGCTAGTCTGAATCATCTCTTTTGCCATGCGGGCCAACCCACCGGGAGGATCGATCAAATCCTGAGGATCCTTATAGGCCAGATTCAGATACAACTGTTCAACCGTGTTCCACCGCTCCTCCCGGGACAGGTGATCCAGGTAGGCATCGATCGCATGGAACACATAGGTCACATGGATATAGGCCTCGACGGAAGGCGCGTCGTCGATATCTTTCTGGCAGGCCTCCAGCGCACGACGGTAATCGCCGGCCAATAGATAGATGTGCGCCTTTGTGAGACTGTTCCGAACCGAGCCAGTCTCAGGGGTTGCCTGTTCAGCAAATGCAGGCCCTAAGCCGAGCATGACCACGAGACCAAGAGCGGCGAACTTCTTCAGCCTGTTGATCATGATGCACTCCTATCGCGCCGGACCACTATGTGATCCCATTTCGCCTTTATAGAGTTTTTCGCTGGCGATGCGTGTAATTGTAAGTTCGCGCAGGGCCCCGTCTGCCTTCACGCCCAATGTCACCGCGGTGCCCGCTTCCCCTCGCACCATCTTCACCACCTGCTCATAGGTCTTACCGGCTACCGGCGCACCGTTCACCGTCACCACCTCATCTCCGTGCTTGAGGCCTGCTTGCTGGGCAGGGCCCTCCGGATGCACATGGGCCACATACAACGAAGCAGGATCGCCGATCCGTTCCGCTCCGACATGCAGTGATACGCCGATCACACCATTCGGCAAGTTGGCATCATCTCCGTGCGGCCGCTGGGCCTGACTCCCTGCCTTGTCCTGCCCCTCGGCCGCCAGGACCTGACTCGTGCCGCCTGATAGAGCACAGAGAACGGCCAGAAAGAGAAATGCGGTAACAGTGTTTCTGTTCGTGTTCATAGGATGTCCTCCTTGGTGAAGTAGCCTCTTGCTGAATGACGGAATCGACAGCCCCCGCAATGCCTGCTCCTTGAGCCAGATCTTACCCTCCTTCATTCTTTCATCAGGATCGCCCGCAAGGCCGGTTCCAGCGTTGGATAATGAAAGACGTAGCCTCCGGAGAGCGCCCTCGCCGGATTGACCCGTTGGCCTGTGGTCATGAGCGTCCCCAATTCACCCAATGCTATCTGCAATGCGAAGCCAGGCACGGGAAGCCAGGACGGCCGATGGAGGACTTGTCCGAGCAGCTCGCAGAACCGGTTCATCGTCACAGACTCTGCCGCCACCGCATTGACGGGACCGGAGATGTTTGGCGTCGCGAGCAGCCACTGGATCAGACCGATGTGATCACGCCGATGGATCCACGACACCCATTGAGTCCCCGGCAGGATCGGGCCGCCCGCAAAGAGCCGGAACGGCAACAACATCTTCGGCAAGGCCCCGCCGTCTTGTTCGAGCACCATGCCGGTCCGCAACATGACGACTCGCACACCGAACTCCGCAGCTCGCAGCGCCTCTGCTTCCCAGGCGAGGCAGAGATCGGCCAGAAACCCTTGACCCTGCGCCGCGCCCTCATCAAGGACACGATCGTCGCTGGCCCCGTAGTAGCCGATGCCGGAGGCGCTAATCAGCATGCGAGGTTTCGAGGCGCAACGGGACAGGGCCTCTACGAGCAGACGAGTGGCGAAGACCCGGCTTTCTGTAAGGAGGCGCTTGCGGGCATCGGTCCAGCGTCCATCAGCAATGGGTGCCCCGGCGAGATTGATGACCGCATCGGCCCCATCGAGACAGTGCTCCCAGGTTCCCGCCTTTTTGCCGTCCCACTCGATGGCCGTTATAGCGGAGCCGAATGACCGTTGCGTTTCGTCCTTCCTTCTCGTGAGAAGCGTGACCCGATGCCCCTCCTGACAGAGGGAGGCGCAGAGGGGCCGACCGATGAAGCCTGTTCCGCCTGTCACAACAATGTTCATGGCTTGCCTTCTTTCGCGTGGCGTCGACAGCTCCGCGCCTTGTTTCTTGCGCCCAGCTTCTCTTGCGGACCAAGGAGACAGGTCCCTCCCGATGGAGGGGCCTATCTGCCTCAGCGGGAGACGCCGTGCGGAGTCGCGGCGCACCCTGATAGGGAGAAGGAACTGGACCAGAAAGTTGTGCTGTGGTCATCTTGTCTCATCGCAGCATCACCTGGATCGTCTACTTCTGTTGGGCCTGGCCTTCGAGACTTCTTGCACAGCGAAAGCCGGTCCCATGGGTCTGCAGCGCGAATCCGCCGCGCCCGCGAGCCGTCGTCGTAATGTCGGAGGTCGGGCTATGCCAAGACCCGCCGCGAATCGATCGAACTACGCCTTTCCTGTCAGGACCCTGGGGATTCCGATCTGGCGCATGCTGGTAATACTCAGGGTCATACCAATCCTGCACCCATTCTCGAGCATTACCCGACATATCCTTCACTCCGTAGGGTGAGTCGCCGCCTGGCAAGGACCCGACCGGGTGCAATGTGTTCTCTTCATCCCACTCACGGTCGAAGTTCGCCCGCTTCGATGTCGCAGGCTCATGGCCCCAGGGAAACAGGCGACCATCAGTGCCGCGCGCGGCCTTCTCCCATTCCGCTTCCGTCGGGAGCCGCTTCTTGGCCCAGCTACAATAGGCCTTGGCGTCGTACCAAGTGGTCTGCACGACCGGAAGCTGGTCGATGCCCTTCACGGATGAGAGCGGGCCGGTGCCATAGGGATTCGGAGGGCTTCGATGGCCCGTGGTCGCTACGAAGGACAGATACCGTTCGTTCGTCACTTCGACTTGATCGATCGCAAACTCGTCGAGGTACACAGATCGCTGAGGCCACTCATCTGCCCGGCCTTTGTGTTCTGGATTTCCCATCAGAAATGCTCCGGCAGGAATGGTCACCATGGGGACTTGGTCCAGTTCCTTTTGAGCCGTGGGCGCTGCCACGACAGGCGCGATAGCGACAGTTGAGGCGAGGGCCATCATCGCAACTGTCGTGCTCCAGCTGGTTCCTCTTCTCATCAGACCTTGTGTCATTTCTTCTGCTCCTTGCTCCCTTCAATGGCCTTCGTCGTATGAACTTTCACTTGGCTCACGAGACGCTCTACCTGGCGCGTATCTCCCCGGTCGGCTGCCTCTTGCGCCTGGCTCACGAGGGTTCTGGCTTCGTGCAGGTGTTCTTCGATGTCCGCCTGCAGGGCGGGGGACGCGACCGTTCCCCCTAACGCGGCGCGGTGATAGACCGCCCACGCATGGTCCACATCATGCTCGGCCTCATGCACCGCTTGTGCGTTCTCCGGGTGCGGATGCCGGGCCGGATCAATGGGGCCAGCCTGGAGAGGCGTGGCACCGAGCAGCGCGATGAGGACGATCACTGGTAGGAAAATCTTGTCTGGTGTCATAGGTCCGCCTCCGTCACGATCAAACCATTGAGAAAACCGTCTTCACATTCCCTTACCGCTGCTTCATCGACTGCTCAATCAGAGAGCGGAGTTCCAACAGTTCGGTGTTCTTGGGGTCGACGGCCAACCCCCGGCTCACCGCCTGCTGTGCCTCCGTAAACCGTTCTCGTCCCATGTCCACCAAGGCAGAGATGTAGCTGTCCCTGATCTGCTGTTCGATTTCCGGCGGGGCGGTCTTGGCACAGCGGAAGCCCAAGCCCACGCCGTAGCTGTTATTGAGCGGGTGATTCCAAAACCGGTGGGTCGCCCTGACCGTGCCTTCCGGCGCGATCCACGATCCGCCACGAATGACCCGCTTTTCACCGACCGTCAACCGGTCCACATAGGTGCCGGTTCCACCCATCCAGATGGGTTTTGCCGGACCGGTCGGATTCACCATGGTTTCAAGCTTTCCGTAGTATCGGGGGTCATACCAGTCAGCAACCCACTCAAAAACATTGCCAGCCATGTTGTAGACGCCGTAGTAGCTGGCTCCCTCTGGATAGGAATTTACGGGCATGGTCGCATCATGATTCTTGCCGTAATTGGCTTTTGCCGGATCGAAGTCATTGCCCCAGGGGTAGAGATTGGCTTTGGGACCGCGAGCTGCCTTCTCCCATTCAGCTTCCGTCGGGAGCCGCTTGTCCCGATACTCACAGAACGCTTTCGCGTCGCCCCAATTCACCCCGACCACCGGCTGCTCCAGCTTATTCAATCGAGGATCGTCCCAGTAGGCCGGGGCCGGATGGCCTTTTGCCTTGACGAATTCGCCATAGTCCTTGTTCGAGACTTCGTATATATCCAAGAGGTATGAATCCAGGAACACCATGTGCGCCGGACCTTCGTCATGCAAGGCCTCAGCGGACCAGGGACCCTTCATTCTCCTGTCATATAGCGTAGGTTTTTTCCCTGAGTCCTGAGAGGCTTCCTTGTCAATCCCCATCACCGATGGCCCATGCCCGATATAGACCATCTCCTTAGGGATCAAAGAGCCTTCTGCATGGCTGGTTCCTGTTAGGATTGTGACGCCCGTCACCAAGACCGCCGCTAGCATGGTTCCATACCTCTTCATCTCACACCTCCTGTCACGACGTCGGTGTCCGAGGGGGGGCGACGGCGCCCCCCCTATCCTTCAACTATTTCTTCTTCATGCTCTTCTTGATCAGATCGCGGGTCGCCAGGTATTCCTTGTTGCCCGGCTCAGAAGCCAGCGCCTTGTCTATGGAAGCCATCGCATCAGCGTTCTTCTCGGCACCCATCGCGACTAATGCCTGAATGAAGGCATCGCGACCTGCTTGCACGGCTTCGTCGGACACAATCTGCGCCGATTTCGCGCAACGGAACCCGAGGCCGACCCCATAGGAGTTATTGTCCGGCTGATTCCAGAACCGGTGGCTCGTATGGAGGGAGCTTTCCGGCGCGAGCCAGGAGCCACCGCGCAGCACCCTGACCGGGCCTTGATTGGCGAAGTTGTAGCCCTTCTCGGCGCCACGTGGATTCAGGGCAATGCTCTCCTTATAAAACTTCGGGTCATACCAATCCTCGACCCATTCAAAGACATTGCCCGCCATGTTGTAGACGCCAAACCCGCTGACACCCTCCGGGTAGGAATCCACAGGCGTGGTATGGCCGACATTCTGCCCGTAGTTGGCTTTTTTGGGGTCAAGCTTGTGGCCCCAGGGGTAATGGTTGTCGCCTTCCGGACCTTTGGCAGCTCGCTCCCATTCTGCTTCCGTCGGAAGCCGCTTGCCTTCCCACTTGCAGAAGGCGTTCGCGTCAGTCCAGCTCACTCCGACCACCGGCTGGTTGGCTTTGCTGAGTCGCGGATCGTCCCAATAGGCCGGGGCCGGGTGACCGGTGCCTTTCATGAACTCTTTGTAGCGCGCGTTCGACGCTTCAAATTTGTCGATCAGATAGGCATCAAGCACAACCTGGTGCCTGGCTTCATCTGAATGTTCGTTGCTGCCCATGGTGAACTCACCCTTCGGGATGGGCACCATGTCTTTGCCGCTGGTCGGCATATCCGCCGCACCAGCGACGGAGATGGCTCCTGCCATCAACGCCACCCCCAATCCGACCTGAAGCACAGTTTGACTCCGCATGGGAAACCTCCTTGGTTAAAAACCCCAGGACTTACCTGGCTCTCTAGATATGCTAGTACATCGCTATCTATGGATCAATTCAAATACTTAGCATACTTGTTGGATGAACCGTCATCGGCACTTGCTGCGTTTCTCGATTGCGTAGGATGACCGGATCGACGACCTCACCACATTGCAAACAACGCTTCGCGGCAAAATCAAGCTCGCCGGTGCTGTTCAGCAAATCCATGCAGAAGTCGCTCACCATGAGACCCCCGCAGCGGCTGCAGATGGATTCCTGTTGGACCGTAGAAGAGAACTTGTGACTCCTGAGCCGTTCAGCTTCTGCTTTTCCGATGAATGCTCTTGCCATGATTCCCTCCCTTGGTTCGCGTCCAACGTTTGAAGCAAGTATGTCTAAGGTATAAAGCATGTTGTCCAATGTGTCAAGTGTTAAGATGATAAATATTTGACAAACATTAGACATCGTAATAGAATGAGAACATAAAATATGAATACTCATAGAATTCATAGGGTTGCAAAACTGACCGGCCTCTCGAAGGATGTCATTCGCATCTGGGAGAGACGATACGGGCTTGTCTTACCATCCAGAAGCTCCAATCGTTATCGCGAATATAGTGACGAAGAAGTGGCGCTCCTCCGCTTTTTGAAGGCGCAGATGGAGCAAGGCGCGACGATTGGTGCCCTGGCGGAGGAGGGCCGTGATTCGCTGGTCGCACGGATGCACGTCGCGGTTCCTGTCTCCGCGGAGGAGCAGAAGCCCCATGAGCGTCTATTAGATGATTTGGTTGGATTGCTCGACCCGCTCGATAAGGCAGGATTCGAGCGTAAGCTGAACGGCGCAGTGGCCGTCATTCCATTTGAAGAGGCCGTCCAGCGGATTCTGCTTCCATTGCAACGGCGTATCGGCGAGCTCTGGCACCAGGGCCGGATCAATGTTGCCGTCGAACATTATGTGACGAAGATCGCCCAGCAGAAATTGTTTTCGGTCATGAACCAGCTCCCGGTGAATGAGTTCGGTCCACGAGTCCTGATCGCCTGTCCGGAAGGTGAAACCCATGAGATCGGGGCGCAAGCCGTGGCCTACCTCGCCGCGACCAGAGGTTGCCACGTCTATTACCTCGGCCCGAACCTTCCCGTTGCTGCTCTGGTGGATTTTTGCGATCGGATCCATCCGGATCTCGTGCTGCTCTCGCTGACCGAAATTAAATCAGATGCCGAGGCTCGCCAGCTCCTCAAAGAACTCGTCCCTCTCTCGGCGCGCTGGGCCGTGGCGGTCGGGGGCCAAGGCGCCTGCGCCATCGGAGATCTGCTTCGTGAAACCAAGGTTGAACTGCTTGATGATCTCACCGTACTCCATAGCCGCCTGCTGATGCTTCTTTCCGCCAACATGCGGGCCTCGCGATCGCAATAAAGAACTCACGCAGCCCATGAAGGGCCGTTCACCAGAAAAATAGCCGAAGGACGAATGGTGACGAACGCTATCCGGGCGGAGAAACGTTTGTTCGCCTGAAAGATAAATGGGGAGTTGGCGCCAAAGCCTTTGGTTAGGCGGCAGTCAGCATGATCGTGCGTAAAGGAGCCTGAAGCCGTTTGCTATACTTGA
>CAMDPZ010000067.1 GCA_945905765.1 Nitrospira lenta | reverse complement strand
GAAACATAGCCTCGGTATTATGCTGGAGGGCCGGGGAATAACTCAACTATGGCGCTGGTAGGAGCCTCAGTCTGCTGTTTCTTGACAGTCGCTCAGAGGCGAGAGTAGGCTCAGCTCACGCGTTATCCATTCAGGCCGATTCAATTTATGCCGCACCCTCTGCTTCGACCATCTATCCTTCTCCTGCTGTTCGCCTCCTCGCTAATCACGATGTTTTGTCCGTCATCCTCGTCTGCCCAAGTAGGGAAGCCGGAGGGTCTCTATTACAAATCGTGGGCCATTGTGATCGGGGTCGAGAACTATCTCCTGGCTCCGAAGATCCCCGGCGCGATTGAGGATGCCAAGGCTGTGGCGCAAACTTTCCGCCAACTGGGATTCGACGAGGTCGTCGAGCTCTACGACAAGGATGTGAGTTTTCGCCGTCTGCAGCAGACCCTCTCGGATTTTCTGCCCCGCAAGGTCGGCCGCTACGATCGGCTCGTGCTCTATTTCGTCGGCCATGCCGGCGTCACGCAGGATCTTTCCGGCAAGGAATTGGGCTATCTCGTCCCCTGGGATGCGCAGATCGGGAACGTGTCGAAGTCTGTGACGTTTGAACAGTTGAAAGAGTTCAGCCGGCGGAGCGCCTCCAAACATACCCTCTTCCTCGTGAATGCCGCAGTGCGAGGGTGGGAGGTGAGTACGGCTCAGCCTCTGTCTCTCGAAGGACGATTGGCCCCTGAAGAGGATACGGATCGGCGAGCCGTGCAAGTGTTGACGGCGGGCGATAAGGGCGAGTCCTTGAGTCAGGAAGAGGGGAAGAGTCTCTTTGTCCAGGCCTTAGTGAAGGGGCTGGCTGGCCAGGCGGATCGTAATAAAAATGGTTGGCTCATGGCGTCTGAAGTTGGGGACTATGTGAAGCAACAAGTCCTGGAACGGTCGAAGGGAGCCCAGCATCCCCTCTTTGCGCAGCTGGAAGGGGACGGGGATACGGTGTTGATTGAGGGACGAAAGTCTGCATTTGTCTTAGGGGCAGGGCCTCAGTCTCCGGCTGAACGTCGGCAGGCGGCCAAGACGCAGTATGAACAGGCTTTCGCGCTGCTTCAAACAGGGAAGTCGCCGGAGGAGGCGTTGGAGCGGCTGAATAAATCGTTAGGATACGATCCGACGTTCGGTGATGCCTACGTGCTCAAGAGCTATGTGCTGTTAGAAGTCCTGCCGAGCCTTGATGAGGCCTTGTCGGCGGCGAAGCTGGCGGTGCAGTATGCGCCGACGAATCCCGACTCTCAGTATACGCTCGGGTTGATTTACGAAAAGCGCGGGCAGTTTGCCGAGGCGGAGCGTGCGATGCGGGAGGCCCTGGTGGCCAATCCCAACTATGTGGATGTCTATTTCTCGCTTGGCCTGCTCTATGCCGACGAGATGAAGGATCAGCCGAAATCAGTCGAGGCCTTCACCCGCTACCTTGAGCTGGGGGGGAATCATGCCCGTGCCGTCGCTGCCGTGGCTCAGTCACGCCCCGCCGCTCCTTCCGCCCCTTCTAAGCCCTAAGGCTTTTCTCCGCCTTTGAGATAGCCCAGCCCAATCTTAACGGCCTTTCGCGTAATCTCCGCCCAGCGGACTTGGGGATATTCTGCGAGGACTGCGGCCGCTTTGGGATCTTGCACTTCCATGTTCAGAATCTTAATGATGCCGTCCTCAATCTGAATGTCTGCCACGGGTACTCTCCTTATTACAGTGAGACGGTCAACCCCTGCCGTCTGTTTCGTTGACTGGCTGAGGGGTGCATGCTAGCATGATTTTGTTCGAATTCTCGAACGTTTGTCGCAGGTATTTGCCTGGTGATACGTCGGCGTTTCAGGGTGATCATTACCAAGGAGGCACGCGCATGAATAGGGTATTGGGGTTCAAGTCGAGGTTGGTCGGGGGAGGAGTGGCGATTGCCCTGATGATCGGACTTGCTGCCTGTGGCGGTCCTCCAAAGTGGGTGAAACAGGGGTCCGGGGCCTTTAACGAAAAAGACAGCAAGGCCTTTTATGGCGTCGGGTCCGTGGTCGGTGTTCGGAACGAGCCGTTAGCCTGGGACACAGCAGAGAATCGCGCCAGGGCTGAAATCGCCAAGACCTTTGAAACCTATACCGGCTATTTGATGCGCGATTTCGCCTCCTCCACGACGGCCGGAGATTTCACCAAGAACACAGAAGAGCAGAGTGTCGAGCGGGCCATTAAGACGGTGACGACCGCGACCCTCAGCGGTGTGCGGCCCATCGAGCGCTACAAGGATGAGAAAACGAACACGTACTATGTGTTGACCAAGCTGAACCTCGAGGAGATGAAGAATAATCTCGAGCAGGCGAAGGAACTCAACTCACAGGTGCGGGACTACGTCAAAAAGAACGCCGATAAACTGTTCGATCGGCTCGAGAAAGAAGAAGACAAGCGGGCGCCGAAGTAAGGGCTCCGGCTTGATCGACCGTCCATGGCTGCATCTGCGAGGAGGTATCGCGTGATCGTGATGAATCGAGGGCGAATCGGGCTCGTTGCGCTGGCGCTGTTGTCGCTGGTTGCCTGTGCGCAAGAGACGAAAGTTACCAGGGTCGACTCAGGAGTCGTCACGGATTTGAGCGGACGTTGGAACGATACCGATTCCAGGATGGTCGCGGAGTCCATGGTCAAAGAGGCGCTGGAGTATCCCTGGCTCAACAACTTCTCCAGTTCGAAGCGCCGCCAGCCTGTCGTCGTGGTCGGGGCGATCCAGAACAGCAGTCACGAACATATCAACGTCGGCACGTTCGTGACCGATCTCGAGCGTGAGCTCACTAATTCCCAGAAAGTAACGTTTGTGGCAGGCAAGGGAGATCGCGAGGAGCTGCGCACCGAGCGCAAAGAGCAGGCGATGCATGCGCGCGAGGATACGCAGAAGGCGCCGGGCAAAGAGATTGGCGCCGATTATATGATGAAGGGCACGATTGCCACGATTCTTGACGAGGCCGAGGGGACGAAGGCGGTGTTCTATCAGATCGATTTGCAGATGGTCGATTTGGAGAGCAATGCCAAGGTCTGGTACGGTCAGAAGAAGATCAAAAAAGTTATCGAAAAGAAACGTTCCATTTTTTAGGCCTCACGACTACCGTTGAGCTCCCTTTCTTCACGCCTCACCGCCTTTCTTCCTGCACGGTGGGGCGCTGTTGTCTTCACCCGGTCTCTTCCTCTCCTGTTGGCTCTTCTGTTGCTGGCCGGTTGCGGCCCCTCTGTGAATCGGTACCTCCTCATCGAAACGAGTCTTCGTGCCCATGACCCTAAGGGCGCCGATGCGATCGTCCAGCGGGCTGAAAAAGACTATGGCGAAAAAAGCCTGGTGCTCTATGGCATGGACCGAGGGATGACCCTTCAGCTGGCCGGCGATTATCAGCAGAGCAACGCAGTCTTGGAACGGGCCGAGGAGGAGCTGGATCGTCTCTACACGAGAAGGATTCGAACGGAAACCCTTGCCTTTCTGACGAACGATACGGCCTTGCCCTATGAGGGCGAGCCCTTCGAACAGGTTTTGATCAATGTATTGAAGGCCCTGAATTATACGCGGTTGGGTCAGTGGCAAGAGGCGTTGGTCGAAGCCCGCCGTATCGACCATCGGCTCAACGTGCTGTCGGATCGAACCAAAGAGAAGAATGCCTATCGGGATGACGGATTCGCGCGCTACCTGAGCGGCATCCTCTATGAGAGCACGGGCGATGTGAATAATGCGTTCATCGCCTATCGAAATGCCTATGAGATCTTTGAGTCGACCAGTGCCTGGTCGCGCATGACCGTTCCGTCCCAGCTGCGGGTTGATCTGTTACGCACGGCCGAGGCCCTGCATTTCACCCAAGACCTGGCCCTGTATCAGCAGGCGTTTACCGAGACCAAGTGGGAGACCAGCCAGGCCTTGCAATCTCTCGCTCAAGTTGTCGTGATCAGCTATAATGGCCGCGCCCCACGTAAGGAGGATCAGTTTCTTGACCTGCCGATCAGTCTCGACGCACTTCAATTGGTGCTCCTCAATCGTGGGGCCTCGCAGTCGAATCAACCTTCCCAACGGGCGGCGGATAGTGTCCTATATGGGCTTAACGGACATGTGGTGCGTGTGGCGTTGCCACGGCTCGTCCCGCAGAAGACCCAGGTGCCGATCGATACGGTGAGCCTCATTCCTGAGAATGGGGCAAGGGTGACGGTGAAGACGGAGTTGGCGCAGAACGTGACGGCCTTGGCAGAGAAGGCCCTGTCGGAACGAATGGCCGGCATCACCGTCAAGGCTCTCGCCCGTGCTGCTACGAAGTTTGCGCTGGCCGAGGGCACGACGAGAGAGGCGGAGAAAGCAGCGGGGAAAGATGCGGGCCCCTTGGTCGGCCTTCTCGTAGGGCTGATGACGAAAGGTTTAGCTGTGGCATCGGAAGAGGCAGATAAGCGGAGCTGGCAGACCTTGCCAGATGAAATCCATCTCGCGCGTGTCTGGGTTCCAGCTGGCCGCTACCAGGTGCAGAGCCAGCCAGCCGAGGCCTATGACCCTTTGAGGCCTGAAACCATGAAGACCCTGTCGCTCAGGCCAGGCGAGACCACCGTGCTGATTCAACGGGTGATGCCATGATCGACCGATTGTTGGACATGAAGAAAATCGGACTGGCCCTCTGCGCCATCGGCGTCCTGTCTGGCTGTGCAGGGTTTGGAGGCCAGACGAAGCCTGATTGGATCGATGGGGTCAGTGGGGCCTATCCGTCCGGACAATATCTCGTCGGAGTGGGACAGGCGGAGAACCGTGCTGTCGCTGAAGATCATGCGTATGCAGCCGTGGCTCGCATCTTTAAGGCCGAGGTCAGCGCGCAAGCGAAGGACTGGGAATCGTATCTGTTGATCGAGCAGCGCGGTCACAGCAGCGAGGAGCGGCGGCTGACGCTCGACAATCTGACGCGCGTGTCGACGGATAAAGTCTTGGAAAATGTCCGGATCGTCGATCGGTGGGTTGATCGGCATAATGGACTGCATTACGCCTTGGCTGGGATGCATCGGCCTCAGGCCGAGACCTCCTTCATGGAGAAGATTACCGAGTTGGACCGATCGATCAGCGACGCTGTCGAGGAGGCCCATCGCCCTTCCGATAAGCTGGCCAAAGTGAGAGCCTTGCGGCGGGCTGCCAGAAATCTGGTGCTGCGGGAGACCTATAATGCCGATCTTCGCGTGATCCGTCCGAGCGGCCAGGGTACTGCCGCCGCCTATCGTGTGAGCGAACTGACCCATGAGCTCGAACAGTTTCTGGCGACGAATTTAGTGTTGGCGGTTGCGGTGACGGGCGATCAGGTTGAGCCGGCGCAACGGGCTTTGATCGAAGGATTGCTGAAGGAAGGCTTACAAGTCACGAGCCGGCCTTGGAGTGGAGAGCGTTCGCTCGGCGGCGATTCCAGCGGGCCCGCTCCGGAGTTGCTACTGCGGGGCGTCGTGCGGGTCTGGCCGGTCGACGTGGGTGATCCGCAGTTCAAGTACGTGCGGTGGTGCAGCGATTTCGAAGTCGTGGATTTGACCAGTCAGCGGGTGGTCGGCGCCCTGTCGAAGGGCGGGAAAGAAGGCCATCTGTCGGATCGTGAGGCGACCGCCAAGGCGGTGCGTGTCATGCAGCAGGAGTTTTCTACCGATGTGGCGAAGGCCATTGCGGCGCATATCTATGGAGAGTCGGAATTGCCGGCACAGGCGAGCCAGCCTGCGGGATGTCCGCGGGACGGGCAGGGATCCACGCCGGCGTCAGCAACCCATTAACGCAGAGAGAGAGGGAGGGTATGGCCAAATCGAAGCCGGGGGCAGGAGGAGCATCGAGTCGTGCGCCACGCAGCCGTGGCCGCGGGTTGACGGTGACGCGCCAGCGGGTACCCAGTCGCGTCGCAAAACGCCGGCTGGGTGACCGACTCAAAGACGACACCGCCTTGTTCAATCAGGGCAACTTGGCCGACAAATTCCGCAAGGAAGGCTATGAGGAGCTGCCGTTGGACGAATTGCAAGATCGGCTCTCGAAAATGCCGGGACCCTTGGCTGCCGTTATTTTGAAGGGGAGGGTCTGACCAGATGCCCTATTACTATTTCGACTCAACCGCGCTGGTCAAACGATACAGCATGGAGCGGGGCACGCGCATCATCAACCGGCTCATGGTGAAGCGGGGCAAAGTGGCGATTCTGCCGACCTGGTCCGTGACCGATTTCTACACGGCATTTTCGAATCGGGCCAGTCACGGAGACATCACGCGGGACGATTGTTATTCGGTGCTCCATAAGTTCGAGAAGGAGTCGCAGGAGGGGCTCTATCAGTTCATCGTGCCGACGATGCAGACCTACTTGGCGACCAAAGAACTTTCGATGGAGTATCCGTCGCTCCGGTCTCCACAGATCCTCCATTTGGCTCTGGCATTGGAACTCAAGTCGCTACGCTTGACCGTCGTGAGCGCGGATCAGCCATTGCTGACGGCCTGTCGTGCGGCAGGGCTGCATGTCATTAACCCGGAAGACGACTAGCAGGGGGAGCGTTGAGGCGGCGCGAAAGAGACAGCCCTAGCGGCATTGATAGTCGGCGATGAGCGAGTCGATGACGGTTCCCCAATCAGCGGCTGCCTGCTGGAGCTGGAGGGTCTTTGCGGTGCGAGGCCCCGGCTTACGGTTTTCTGGCGTGAGCATTGTGAGTGCTTGTTGAAGGCTGCTCTGGGCCAATGAGAGGCTCCCGCAGACACCGGACGAGGCGGGCAGTTGGCCTCCGGCCCGGTGAAAGAGGGCCATGGCGCGATAGCTATGCTCCTGTGACCGAAACAGGATTTCGGCTCCTTGGAATAGGTGAAGGGCTGCGCCATCGTTCTGGTTGGCTTTGGCCAGGTATTTTGCCATGAGCGCCGCACGGCCCATGGCCATGGCGGCTCCTTCCTGATCGTCGCTCGCCATCGCTTCTTCTGCTTTTCCTTGCAAGCGATCCATTTCCGCTTCGTTGCCGATTAGTTGAGCGGTAGCCAGATTAGTGATCAGTAGTGCCGCGATACAACCGAGTGCGAGTATCGGCCTCACTGTGGCAACGTTGGTGATGGGTGCTGCTGTCACGGGTGGATTTCCTCGATTAGTCATGGGTGAACGATGTCGGTTCACTCTACGCAGGTAGGTTGGCCTGTGCAAGTTGCAAGGCCGAGAGAGCGATCAGTATAATCCCGCGAGAGTTGCCAAGTGAGAAGACTGCTGGGCCAATAAGGGGGTGCGCGTGCAATACTGGGTAAAAATCGTATTTATAGACAATCAGGAGTTGCTGGTCAAGGATGCGATCCGCCATACCATCAGTGATGATATGGAAGTGCTGGAGGTCGACTCGGCAAAGGAAGTGATCATCATCCCGATGAAGCAGATCAAATACTTGGCCTGTGATGCCACGGTCTTTGCCACGAAGAAGCCTTCTTCGTAGGATGCTGGAAAAGTCCGCCAGCTTCGTTCTCAGCTCATCGAAATCCTCAACGTACCCCTGAGGGTACGCCTCCGGTTTCGATGAGCCTGCGGCCTTGCTGGACGGCCTTTTGAGCATCCTGTGGTTATTCTGTCCCCGGCGTGATGTGGAAGATTCCTGCCATCTGTTCCACATAAACTGAGTCGTTACAGCTCTCCTAGGGTTTGTCTGTTGACAGTTTTTCTCCAAGCCGCCTCGCCAAGCGAACCATGCCTGGCGATCGATCGGCTGGATCGAGTAACACATTGAGGATGTGCAATCGGCCTGCATCGGCCAAGGCTGTTGCCAATGCGCGTTCGAATTCTTCCTGTGTCGCAATGCGCGAGCCCACCCCTCCGCCGATCACGTCGCAAATCCGCTCATATTGCCATTCATGCACATCGTTGAATGGCCCTTCTAGAATCTCCCGCTCGGTCGAGTAGCCGCGATTGTTCAAGATGATGACGATGGGTGACTGGCCGTACCGGACGCAGGTGGAGAGTTCCGAGCCGGTCATCTGAAAGGCGCCATCTCCCACCAGCACAATCGGCCGGAGCGACGGGTCGGCAAAGGAGGCTCCGACTGCCGCAGGCACAGCGAATCCCATCGAGGTGTAATAGGCGGGGGCGAGAAATTCGAATCGCCGGTGGACATGGAGGTCCGCCGCAGCGAAGAGCGATTCTCCAACGTCGGCGATGACCAGGGTGTTCTTGTCCAGGATGCTGTCCAGGTGGCGGAATAGGCCCTGTAGGGTAATCGGCGCTGTGGGAGCTACGGCCCTGTCTGCTGTCGGGACTTGGGCCGGTAACGGTCGCGAGGGGAAGGACGGTAGGGACGCGCTGCCTAAGCTTCTGACGAAGTCCTGAAAGCGAATGGTCTCATAGCGGTGATGTTTGATCGCCACCCGGTCTGCCGTCGCATGGATGGTGCGGCCTTCGGTGAGTAGCGGGGACTGGGCGTCCAGATCTTCCACATCCGAGAGGATCGAACCGAGAATCAGCAAACAGTCCGACTCATTGACGAACTGCTGCACCTCATTGCGGGCAATGAGGCCTCCGTAGATGCCGACGTGCAGGGGATGGTCTTCACGGATCACAGACTTCCCCATTAGCGTTGAGGCGATGGGGACATTCAGCCGTTCGACCAGGCGAGTCAGGTCATCGTGCAGACCGAACCGTCCGATTTCCGCCCCAGCGAGAATGCAGGGACGACGAGCAGAGGCGAGCATCGTGCGGACCTCACTGATGGCTTCTTCCAGAGCAGCGGGATCGCTCGGCTCATCGTCGAGGCGCAAGGGGTGCAGAGGGGCCGGCAGCGGGGCATGGACGAGGTCGCGAGGGATTTCAATATAGATGGGGCGGCGATAGCGCAAGAGGGCGGCAAAGGCCCGGTCCATTTCCCGTTCGGCGGTTGCGGGATCGTCCAGCGAGACGGCGGCGACCGTGATTTTCTCGAAGACCTCTCGCTGGGTGGAGAAGTCCCGCACCATGTGGTGCATGTAGGGGGTGCGAACCCGCTCTGAGAGTCCCGGCGATCCTGTGAGCAACACGACCGGCGACCGTTCCGCATAGGCGCAGGCGATGGCGTTCACGCAGTTCAGTCCCCCGACGCAATAGGTGACGCAGACGGCGCCGATGCCGTTGATGCGGGCATAGGCATCGGCGGCAAACCCCGCGCAGTCTTCGCGCGTGGTGCCGACATGGCGGATTGGGGAGGTTTCAAGCAGTTTGTAGAGGCTGAGGACGTAGTCGCCCGGGATGCCGAAGATATGCCGGACGCCCAGCTGGTGGAGCCGCTCAATGACGGCGGAGCCGATGGTCGTTGTGCCCTTCATCGCGGGCTCCCGGTTGATGGCGTCGAAACAGGCAGCAGGTGACGCACAGGTGCAGCAAACCACAGCGCGGATCAGCCGTCAAGCAACCAGATCTGTGTGAGGGGCTTGACGTTCGGTTCGCGGCCATTGGATAAGTACAGTATGGCTATTCATGATGACAGTCCCCGCGGTCAGGTCCGGCTCTCCCGCACACGCGCGGTCGAGGAGCCGGGGCATCTTTGGATCTATGCAGGCTACGTTGAATCGGTCAGCGGCGAGCCGGTTTCCGGCGATGTGGTGGATGTTTTGGCGCCGAATGGACGATTCTTCGCGCGGGGCCTCTACAACCCTGTTTCCAAGATCCGCGTGCGGATACTGGCTTTTGAGGACGAACCGATCACGGAACAGTTCTGGAGGACGCGCCTTGCGCAGGCGGTCCGGCTGCGGCAGAAGGTCGTCACCGGCACGAACGCCTATCGCTTGGTCTACGGAGAAGCGGATCGTTTGCCTGGCTTGATCGTGGATCGCTATGACGATGTCCTGGTGATGCAGACCCTCTCAGCCGGGATGGACCGTCGCAAGGATCTATTGGCCGATCTCTTGTGTCAGGAATCGGGAGCCACGAGGGTCTATCTGCGCAACGATGCCAAGAGTCGTGTCTTAGAGGGGTTGCCGGTGGAGCGAGGTTTTCTTCGAGGGAGCGGCGCGACGACGATCGAGGTCCAGGAGGGGGCGGCCAGATTCCTTGTCGATATCGAGCGGGGACAGAAGACCGGTTGGTTCTGCGATCAACGGGAGAATCGACTGGTGGCGGCGCGGTTCGCGGCTGGAGCTGAGGTGTTGGAGGTGTTTGCCCATACCGGCGCCTTCGGGATCCATGCGGCGCTCGCGGGAGCCAAGTCGGTTGAGGGGCTGGATGTGAGCGAGGAGGCTCTGGTGCTCGCGCGCAACCATGCGGCCTTGAACAAGGTCGAGGACCGTTGCCTCTATCGCATGGCGGATGCGTTCGAGGAGATGCGAAAGCTGGAACGGGCCGGGCGCCGTTATGACCTGGTCTTGCTCGATCCCCCCGCCTTTGCCCGCAGTAAGCAGGCGGTGCCTCGCGCCTTGGCGGGATATAAAGATGTGAATCTGCTCGGGATGAAGCTCACGAAGCCGGAAGGGTTTCTGGTCACAAGCTCCTGCTCTCACCATGTCACGGAGCAGGAATTATGGACGGGGATTCGTCTGGCTGCGAGAGATGCGAAGCGGCAGATTCGTTTGCTCGAACAGCGTGGCCAGGCCAGCGACCATCCCATCCTTGCCACCATGCCGGAAACGCGCTACCTCAAGTGTTTCATTCT
>CAMDPZ010000066.1 GCA_945905765.1 Nitrospira lenta | reverse complement strand
CCAACCGGGCGGGATTTGACCAGCATTCAGGCGCTCACGTCTGTCGGGAACGATCTGATCTATGCCGGCTCGTTCGGTCATGGACTCTTTCGCAGCGAGGATCGCGGCGCCACCTGGACGAGATCCGGCCAGGGCGTGACGGACCCCTTCATCTTGACGTTGACCACGGGGAAAGACGGGGCGATCTATGCGGGCACCTTCCGTGGTGGAGTCTTTCGCTCGCGCGATCATGGGAAGAGCTGGCAGGCGATGAACAGCGGGCTCAAGCATCTGGAAATCAAATCGCTGTTGGCGGCGGGCGATGTGTTGTACGCCGGCACGAGCGGCGGGGCCTATCGGCTGAGCGCGGGTACCGACCGTTGGTCGGTGGTCACGACCGGTTTGGACGACATCCTGGTGCATACGTTGGCGTTGTCCTCCGATGGGACGCTCTTTGCCGGCACCTCCGGGAAAGGCATCTTGCGGTTCAAAGCTCAATCGAGCGGATGGGTGCGGCAGCAACAGGGACTGAAAGACCATGAAGGCATGGTCGAGAACTTCATCCGGGTGCTGACGATCGATTCCGAAGGGAGCCTCTATGCCGGGACCTTCGACGGAGGGGTCTTTCGCAGTGTCGATGCAGGGGTGACCTGGCGCGCGATCAGCCGGGCCTTGCCGAACGATTCGATCCGCGGCATTCTCTTCAATAGCCGGGGGCTTTTCGTGGCGACGGGCCATGGGATTTTCAAAACGATAGACAAAGGGAAGAAGTGGGTGCCGCTCAACAAGGGATTGACGAGCATGTCGGTCCAAGTGCTGATCGAGTCCGGCGCAGGGCTGCTGTACGCCGGGACGAGCGAAGGGGCCTTCCGCAGCGACGACGACGGACAGACGTGGCATTCCATTAATCAGGGTCTTGAGGGAGGGGAGTCTCCGGCTCCCTTCAGTTTGCGTTAACCAAGAAAGGGTAGAGGACGATGTCAGAGCCGACCGAGAACACGCGAGCCACCATTACTGTCAGCAGCAAGGGGACTCAGCTGGGCGAGATCGTCCTGCGATTTTTTCACGATGTGGCGCCGGGCCATGTGAAGAACTTTACGAAGCTGGCCCAAGAGGGCTTCTATAACGGCACGACCTTTCATCGGGTCATCCCCGGCTTCATGATCCAGGGCGGTGATCCCAACAGCAAGAATCCCGACCGTGCGTCGCACGGCATGGGGGGGCCCGGCTACCAGATCAAGGCCGAGTTCAACAGCCAGCCGCACAAGCGCGGAGTCATGTCCATGGCTCGCTCGACCGAGCCGGACAGCGCCGGTTCGCAGTTCTTCATTTGCGTCGCAGACGCGAATTTTCTCGATTGGCAGTATACGGCCTTCGGCGAAGTGGTCAGCGGGATGGACGTCGTGGACAAAGTCGTCGCCATGAAGCGTGACGGTCGCGACAACCCGTTCGAGCGAGTCGAGATGACCGTGACGATCAGCGAGAGCTGATCGTTACAATGTAAAATGGAAAGTTCAAAATGAAGACTTCCCGCGGCGGCATCCGTTTTTCATTTTGCATTTTGACTTTTTCCTTCGCCGTTCTGGCCGTCGGCTGCGCCATTCCCATGGTGCCCTACCGCGCGGTCTATGAGGACCCGGTCAATTACGTCCGGCTGGAACGGGATGAAACGGTTTTGCCAGAGTGGCCGCCCAGCGCCCATGCGCACCCGACTCCGATGTCTGTCGAGGATCTGACTCGCATCCTCGACGGCATTTCGGTCAGGGAACATCGGATTTGGTTGCAGACATGGTTGCAAGGCGAGGCGCCGCTGGAGCCGGCATTTCGTCCTGAGGAGCTGGCCCTGGTGTCCCGGCAGATTGCCGCGGCCCTGGCCGAGGCCCAACCGGACGAGCGGGTGACCTTTTATCTCAGCCAGCCGCAAACGTCCGTGAAGCGCATCATTACATCAGGCGGTTTGTATCTTCACGGCAAGGAGCTGCATTTCACGCTGGGGAATTGGCAGATTCTATACGGGATTCCGACCTATGGGATGATCTACGACCGGCGCTATCCCCTGCGCTCGACGGCCGCGAAGGGGTTCGATCTCTTCTTCGATCCGAACGAGGCCGTCGTCGTGCAGCACCATAGTTTTCTGGACACATTGCTAGCCAACACCAGAGACGAGCTCGTCATCGACCTCACGAAGATGAATCCCGGCCCCATCGCCTCGCTAGTGCAGCGTTGAATCGATCTCCAACTGGCTCCGTCTTCCCGCTGCATAGGCGAGGGTGACTTCCGCGATCTTGTAATCGTATTGCGCTTCTGCCAGCCTCGTTTGCGCTCCCGTGACAGCGACTTCCGACTGCGTCACTTCCACCACCGTGCCGAGCCCGAGCTTGTACCGCTGCTTGGCGAGGTGCAGCGCCTCCAGCGACGTCTTCACCTGCTCTTCTGCCAGCGTGATCTGTTGCGCGAAGGTGAGGGTGTCGAGATAGGCATTCGTGACCTGTTGCGTCAGGGCCTGTTCGATGCTGAGGCTAATGGACTGGGCCGCCACCTGTTGGGCGCTCGCTTCCCGCACCTGGTTTTCGATCATGAATCCCGTAAAGATCGGCATGGAGACTGAGGCGCCGCCGGCCCACCAGCCGCCGGTCGTGACGTTCCGGCTGGTGTCGAAGGTGTCGTATTGGCCGCCGCTGGCGATGGCGGAAATCGTCGGGAGGTACTGTTTCTTCATGGCCCGGAGCTTGGCTTCCGCCGAGGCGCTCTGTTCTTTGGCCCGCTGCAGCTCCGGATGGGTCAAACTGTCGGCGATCAACGAGGGGAGTTCGCGCGGCGCCCGCACTTCGACCGAGACATCCTCCAGCACATAGTCCGCCGCGCCGACGACGCCCATCGCGCGATTGATGTCGGCAAAGCTGGACTTGAGGTCGTTCCGGCTCTTCACCAGCAGCGATTGCGCATTGACCAATTCCAGCCGCGCCAGGTCGAAGTCGAGCTTCGATTTCAATTGTTGGCGGTAGAGGGTTTCGATCTGGCCGGTGATGAGCCCCCGTTCACGCACGGTCTCTTCGGCAATCTGCACCAGCTTGCGCCGTTTCAAACTGTTGAGGTAGGCCCGTTGGATATTGACGACGATGAGGGCGCGGCGGGCCGCGACATCCTGGGTGGAGGCCCGTTGCGACAGTTCCGACGCCTGGACCATGTTCTGTGTGTAGCCGAAGTCGTAGAGCCGCTGGCTCGCCAAGATTCCGGTCGAGTAGGCGCTCATGTTGGGCTGCAATAGGCCGCCGGCCGGCGTGACGAAGCGCGGGTTGATCCTGGCTGACCCGTTGGCCGCATCCATATTGGCGGAGACTTGCGGGTAGTAGAGCGAACGGGCCTGCTCGGTTCGCGCTTCGTTCATTTTGAGGTTGGCCCCTCCCTCTTGCACGAGCGGATGGTTCTTGAGTCCCGCATCGACGGCCTGTTGCAGGGCCAGGAAGCTGCCTTGCAGCAGGGTTGGCGGAGCGTCCTGTGCCGGTTGCGCGAATCCTGCGTGAGGATGGAGCGCGCCGAGCGTGACGAGCGCGAGACCTGCGACGATGAGGAGTCGAGTGTTGCGAGGTATCATGGTCGTTCTCCTGATAATGGGCGTGAAACGGTCCGACATCGGTTATTTGTTGGCGGAGGCTGGCGG
The DNA here is from genome assembly GCA_945905765.1 of Nitrospira lenta. Lineage (GTDB taxonomy): Bacteria > Nitrospirota > Nitrospiria > Nitrospirales > Nitrospiraceae > Palsa-1315. The sequence goes on along the minus strand of CAMDPZ010000066.1, from coordinate 7,381 downwards.
AACGCCCTGGTTGCTTCCCGGCGACCGCCGTTCGAATTTCTGCTGAGCAGGCTTGGCGTCCGGCAGGTTGAACGGCGCGGGAGTGACGCGGGCGCCTTCCACCAATCTGCGCTTGCCGACGACGACGACCTGTTCGTCGCCCGACAGTCCGGCTGTAACTTCCATCCAGCGCCCGTCGCTGATGCCGGTTTGCACCGGCACAGATTTCGCGCGTCCGCCTTCGACGATGAACACGGACTTGCCCTTCGGTCCGCTGACAATGGCTTGCGGCGGCAACACGAGCGCGTTGGGAATCTCCCGCAGCCCGAGCGAGACTTCCACATAGGTGCCGGGGCGGAGCGCATGGTCCTTGTTGGGAAGGTCGATCTCGACGAGGAGGCTTCGAGTTGAAGGATCGAGCGCGAGAGTCGATCGGGTGACGGTGCCGGTGAAGGATCGTCCGTCGAGTCCCTTGACGATCACGGTGGCCTTGGTCTTGCCAGGCGCCACCCAGGGCGAGTCGTCCTGGGGCACGTTGGTGTAGACGCGCACGGTATCGAGATCCATGATCGTAAAAAGCGGAATGGCTCCGGCCGACGAGGCCGTGGCGATCTGGATCAGCGCGCCGGGATCGGCAAAACGGGCCGTGATGATCCCCGCATAGGGCGCGCGTACCTTCGTATAGTCGCGCAAGGCCATCCGCTGTTCCACGAGATGTTTGGCTCCCTGGGCTGAGGCCTCCGCGACATCGACATCCTGCTTGGCGATCACATCCGGCGATTCCTTCCAGACTTTGGCCAGCCGTTCGAACGTCAGCTTCTTGATGTGGTAGTCGGACAGGGCCTGATGGAACTGCTCTTCCACTTCTGGCGCATCGATGATCGCCAGGATCTGATCCTTCTTGACAGGATCGCCTTTATCCGGGCCGATCCATTTCAAATAGCCGGACACTTTGGCGTAGAGCGTCGTTTGATAGAGGGGCGAGATGTTTGCCGGAAGGGTGACTGTGTAGACCAATTCACGGCGAGTGGGTTTCGTGACCTGCGCATCCACCGGCTGGCTGTCATCTTGAGCGGCGGCTTTCGGCGCATCCTGCGAGGACGCGGGAGCGGCTGCGTCGCCTGGCTGGGCCGTCGTCTGTTCTCCGGCGCCGTGAAGGTAGAGATAGCCTCCGATGGCCAGCGCTGTCATCGCGGCCAGGGCTATGGTGAGCCAGCGGCGCGGCGAGGATGGCGAAAGCGGGGTCTGTTCGTCCAAGTCGTCCATCAAATCTCCTCGGAGGTCGCTTGAGGTGTGGGGGAGTGGGCCACATGCACACGATTGGTCAGGACCAGGCTATGCAGCACCGGCACGACGAGCAGGGTCATGATGGTGGAGACGGCCAGGCCTCCAACGACGGCGCGGGCCAAGGGGACCATTGTTTCATTCCCTTCGCCGAAGCCCAGCGCGAGCGGCAACAAGCCCAGAATTGTCGCGAGGGCCGTCATGAGGATCGGGCGGACGCGGCTGGCGCCGGCCTGGAAGACGGCTTCTTCTGCGGTGGCGCCGGCTCGCACCCTACGGTTCGCCGAGTCCACCAGGAGAATGCTGTTAGAGACCACGATGCCCATCATCATCAGGGTCCCGATCATGGATTCCACGTTGACCGAGGTATTGGTCAGGTGCAGCAAGAGGACGGTGCCGATCCAGCCGAGCGGCACCGCCACCAGGATGATCAAGGGATCGATCAAGGATCGAAAGAGTCCGACCATCACGAGATAGATCAACAGCACGGCCAGCGGCAGGGCGAGGGCAAAGTTGCCGATGGCGGACCGCATGTTGGCCACTTCGCCGCGAAGCTGCAGGGTCACGTCCTTCGGGAGCTGGATGGTGGCCAGGACCGCTTCAATGTCTTTGGCGACGTGGCCCAGATCGTTGCCGACCGGCGTAATGAGCACGTCGATCATCCGGGAGAGATCGTAGTGGTCCACGGAATCTGGGCCGGTTTTGAAGGAGAGGGCGGCCACATCCCGGAGGAGGACTGGCGGCCCACGCCGCTCGTCTCCCGACGCATAGAGGCCGCCGGCCAGATCCATCTGCCGTCCGGCAAAGGGCGTGTTCTGGAGCGCCTGGGTCGAGCCGCTCGTCGCGCTCGAAGTCAGGGAGGAGGCGGAGCGCAGCTGTGTGCGGGCGCCGATGATCGGGGTGTTGAGCAGGCCTTCGGTATTGGTCAGGGACTGTTCCGGATATTGGGCCAGCAAGTAGTAACCGTTGCCGGTCTTGGGATCGAGCCAGAAGTTGGGGCTCAAGGCAATGTTCGAGCTGATGCCGGTAATCACGTCCACGATGACGCGCTCCTGCGAGATGCCGTAATAGGCGGCTTTGGTCCGGTCCACGTCGATGTGCATCTCCGGATAGTTCTTGCCCTGTTTGATCCGCACATCCACCGTGTTCGGCACCTGCGTGACCTTCTGCTGAATTTCTTCCGCCACAGACCGGATGATGTCGAGGGTCGGCCCCTTCACCTGAATGTCGATCGGCGCGCGCAGGCCGAAGTTCAGCACGTCGCTGATGATGCCGCCGGTCTGAAAGGAGATCTCGACGCCTGGCAGGGAATTGTGCAGTTTGGCCCGTAACTGCGTGATGTAGTCGTCCGTGCGCCCTTGGTGGCCCGTCACGAGGTTCACTAGCACAAAGGCCGTGTGGCTGCCGGTGTTGGGGGCGAAACGGGCCGCATCGCCGAAATAGAGACCGGTGTTGGAAATGACTTCTTCCAGATCCTGTTTCGGGATGGTCTCCTGCACCAGCTGTTCGACCTGCGCCACAATCGCCGTCGTCTTTTCGATCCGCGACCCTTCCGGCGCCGAGATATGGATCGTGAAATTGCCTGCGTCGACTCGCGGGAAGAATTCCTGGTGCAGGAGTGGCGCCAGGATGAGGGCTGTGCCGATGAGGGCCAGGAGGGCCAGGCCGATCACGACCGGCTTGAGGCGCAGGCTGGTCCGCAACAGAGGGAGATAGAGGGCCAGGACATAGCGGAACCAGCCGCTGGAGGCAGAGCTTTCCTTTGTGCCGTCTCCTCCATGACCCTTCTGGTAAAAACTGGCGAGGAGCACCGGCGTGACGGACATCGAGACGGCATAGTCGGCCAGCATGGCAAAGGCCACGGTCATGGCGAGGGGCACGAAGAGGAATTTGATGATGCCGGTGAAGAACATGATGGGGAGGTAGACGATCAGGATGCAGATCGTGGCCACCAGGATCGGCAACGTCAGTTCGGTCGCGCTGTCTTCGGCGGCGGAGCGTCCGTCTTTACCCATTTCCAAATGGCGATGCAGGTTTTCCTGCACCACGATGTTGTTATCCAGCAGGGTGCCGATCACGAGCGCCAACCCGCCGAGCGTCATGATGTTCACGCTCTGGCCGGTCAAATAGAGCGCGACGAGCGCGGAGGTGAGCGAGAGGGGAATCGCCAATCCGACGACCAGCGCGGCTTTGAAGCTGCTGAGAAAGAGATAGATCATCAGGCCGGCCAGCGCCGCCCCCATGAGCCCTTCTTTTTGCAGATTGGCAATGGCCTGCCGGATATAGAGCGACTGGTCGTAGATGAACTTCACCGTCGTGCCGGCGGGAATCTCCGTCAGCTTCGAGAGTTTCGCGCGGATCCCGTCCGTCACTTCCAGCGTATTGGCCCCCTCCTGCCTGGTGATGGGGATATAGGTGGCCTCGCGCCCGTTCACCCGCACGATCGAGGTTTGAATGGCCGCGCTGTCCGATGCCGTGCCGATGTCGCGCACGAAGATCGGCGTGCCGTTCACAATTTTGATCGGGATGTCGTTGATCTTCTCGACCGCTTCGATGAGGCTGTTCGAATAGACGTAGTAGTCCAGGTCGCCGATCTTGATATCGCCGGCCGGAATGATGGCGCTCTGGGTGTTAATGGCTTTGACGACGTCCGAGGGGGACACGTCGCGCGCGACCATCCGTTGCTGGTCGAGGAAGACCGTGATCTGCCGGACCTTGCCGCCCAGCGGGGGGCCGAAGGAAATGCCGGGGATGGTGGCGATCTGCTGGCGCACGGTGAAATAGGCCAGGTCGCGGATGTCTTTCGCGCCCAGCGTGTCGCTGCTGATCGAGAGGAGCCCCACCGGCAGGCTCGCCACGCCGAACTTATAGACAGAGGGAGGATAGACGCCGGGCGGGAGCAGGCGAATGATGCTGTAGGCCAGGCTGGTCAGCTCGGATTGGGCCGAATCGATGCTGTAGTCGGGCTGGAAGAAGACTTTGATGTAGCTCATCCCGGCCAGCGACTGGGATTCGATATGTTCGACGTAGCTCGCTTCGACGAACCGCTGCTCCATCTTGAGCGTAATCGCCCCTTCCATCTCGGTGGGGCTCAAGCCCCGGTAGAAGGTCGTCACGAGGATGGTCGGGATTTTGATCTCGGGGAAAATGTCCACCCGCATCTTTTGGTACGACACGGCGCCGAGCACGAGCAGGATCATGCAGAGGGCGAAGACGGCGTAGGGGTTCTTGAGGGATGCGCGGGTCAACATGCGGTGTCACTCATTGAGGGTCGGTTCCATGTGAGCCAGTAGCGGCAGAGGTCGCCGGTACAGTGAATAAGTGCATCGAAGCTGCCAGGTTTTACCACATAACCGTTGGTTCCGCAGCTATAGGAATCAGCAAGATCGTTCGGGTCGTCCGACGTGGTGAAGATGACGACGGGGAGCGCGGCAAATCGGTCATCGGATCGGAGCCGTTTCAGCAGGTCGCAGCCGTTTTGGCCGCGGAGGTTCAGGTCCAGAAGGATAAGAGAGGGGAGGGATGGCGAGGTAACCGGCATGGTCTCTGTGCTCGCGGAAGGTTCGGAATAGACGACGCCCGCGTGGTCCTGTGCTCGCGCAACGCGCGCCCTCAGAAGGGCCTCGTTGGACGCGCGCAATGGGACCACTGCAGGCGCCGTCCACTGACTTTCAAGAAAGCGGAAGGCAGCTTCGGTGTCCTGCTCGGCATAGAGGGTGACATCGAGGCCTGTTTGAGCGAGCGCGAGGCGAAAGAGTTCCCGTTCGCCTGGGCTGTCGTCGATCAGGAGGATAGAGGGGCGCGTCATCATATACAGATGACATCGCAGGGATTGTGCCGGATAAATATGTCGAACGTCGAAAGTCGTAATGTCGATGAATAACAGTGAGTTGAGTGGTTAGCGTCGTGCGAACGACGAACGACGAGATACGAGCGGCGAGTTGAAGGATGAGGAGGAATTCCAGAGGGGAGGGGAGAAATTCCAGAGGAGAAAGGGGGGTGGCCAGGTGCCCTCCTTGCTCGCCGACCGCGCACGATCAGAATGTGCTCGGTCGATGCGCGCAGTCGAGGGCAACCTTGGCCACTCCCCTAAATGGAGGTAGGGGAAATTGGAGGAGCCTCGTTAGACGCGCATAGTGGGAGACCGATTGGGCCACCCCTTTAGTTGACAGAATACCTGGCTGGAAGTAGCTTGTTCCCAATTCTAAAGATGAATGCGCAACGCTCGTGAAACCATGGATGGCAGTAGAGAATTATGGGGAGGTAATTGGTAATGGAGTGGCCAAAACTTATTTCCGGAAAAAGGTTGGGATTGAAATGTTCGAATCCTGAAGAAATAGGTCGCTCCGTTTACCAAAGAGATTATGACGCGATTATTTTCTCTTCTTCGTTTCGACGTCTGCAAGACAAGGCTCAGGTTTTTCCTTTGGCCAAAAGCGACTATGTCCGGACGAGGCTAACCCACAGCTTAGAAGTTTCCTGTGTCGGTAGGTCTTTAGGTCAGTTAGTCGGAGAATATCTTAAATCGACTGACAAGATTCCACGTGAGCTGGCAGCTTCAGAGATTGGGAATATAGTAGCTGCCGCGTGTTTAGCACATGATATTGGGAATCCACCTTTTGGACACAACGGTGAAAAAGCTATACAGGAATGGTTTACGACAAAGACTGGTAAATCTGCATTAGAAGAATTAACAGCTCAGGAAAGGGCTGATTTTGAGGGTTTTGAAGGAAACGCTCAAGGCTTTCGCATCCTCACTCGTCTTCAGAATACAGACAATGAGGGTGGTCTTCAGTTGACGTGTGCCACGCTCGCTACATTTACTAAGTATCCTCGTCCGGCCAGTATGAAGTGTGCTGAGCACCCTTCCCACACAGGGAAAGGCTCTAAGAAGTATGGCTACTTTGTCGGAGAGGCACGATTATTCGAGGAAGTTGCAGAGGAGGTCGGATTACCCAGACGCCATTTAGAATGCAGTGGGTGGGTTAGGCATCCGCTTGTGTTTTTGGTCGAGGCGGCAGACGATATTTGTTACGGGATCAATGATATCGAAGACGGGTATCGACTACGCCACATTTCTTTCCAGGAAGCGGTAGATCTCCTGAAGCCGATCTCTCCCAAAAGTGAATTAACCAAATATGACTCTATTTTGGAAGATGAAGATAAGATTAGTTACTTGCGGGCAAAAGCCATAAAGGAACTTATTATTCAGGTGGTGGATTCATTTAGGAGACACGAGAAGGAAATTTTATCAGGGGAGTTTGATTCCAGTTTGACTTCTACTGTCAGCTGCAAGAATTCCTTGAAGGCTATAGAGGATGTTTCTCAGGATAAAATTTATACGGCTCGAGAAGTTCTTGAAGTCGAAATTCCAGGATATGATGTCCTTGGAGGTTTGTTGGAGGCATTTGTCCCGGCTGTAGAAGAGACTGCTAAGGGTGAGGCAACTGCTCGAAGGCGTGGTATCTATCGGCTGCTGCCCAAGGCTATTCAGCGCAAACTGAAGACAGAAGAAAAGTATTGTCGCTTGTTGCGCATAACAGATTTTGTCTCAGGCATGACAGACTCATATGCGGTGTCATTATATAAACAAATAAAAGGAATCTCTTTACCGTAGTCACGAGAGGGGAATTTAGGGGGTTGGGAGTCTTTCTTGGGAGAGGACAAGAAGGGGGCAGGCTACTTTCCAGGAAAGCCTTATCTCGCGAGCCGTCCACCGCGTTCTGGTTGTATTGCGTTGAACGTCTGAACCATTTCACGTCTCACCTTTCACGAACAAACGCGCAGGATCGTGTACGTGGGCCCGGCGCCATGCAGGACAGCGCCGAGCCCACTCGTGTTCTTGTTACTTGGCTGCGCCGACGGCGGCGCTGGGGGCGACGATTGCTGCTGCTTTCGCCGGGGCGCTTTCTTTCGCGGCAGCAGGCTGAGCCTTTGCGGCTTCTGCTTTTGCTGCGTTGGCGTTATGAATGTTCCGGACGCCGCCTGGGACGGTCCGGTCGACCACACCGCCGAACGCTCCAGAAAATGGGCTGCCCGGGGCCGTCTGGGAAGATTCCTCTGCCTGAGCGTACCCTGCACCGCACATCAGTCCCACTGCGATCACGGCTACTGAAAC
>CAMDPZ010000065.1 GCA_945905765.1 Nitrospira lenta | reverse complement strand
CGTGAAGCCCCCGACGACATTCTCGAATTAGAACGGCTGGGCGTCATCTTCAGCCGCGACGACCAGGGCCGTATCGCTCAGCGTCCCTTCGGCGGAGCGGGGTTCCCCCGCACCTGTTACGCGGCAGACCGCACCGGCCACGCCATCCTTCATGCCATGTACGAGCAGCTCCTTAAGCGGCGCATCGCCGTCTATGAAGAATGGTATGTCACTTCCTTGATTGTGGAAGACGGCGCTTGCCGCGGGGTCGTGGCTTGGGATTTGATCCATGGAGGCCTGCAGACGATTCGGGCGAAAGCCGTCATCTTGGCCACGGGAGGCAGTGGGCGCGTCTTTCTGACTAGCACGAACGCGGTGATCAATACCGGAGACGGGATGGCGCTTGCCTATCGAGCCGGGGCTCCTCTGGCAGACATGGAATTCGTGCAGTTCCATCCCACCACCCTGAAAGGCACGGGGATCCTCATTACCGAAGGGGCTCGCGGAGAGGGAGGCTATCTCCTGAATACGTTGGGCGAACGGTTCATGAAGACCTATGCCCCGCAGCAGATGGAGCTGGCGACCCGTTCCACTGTCTCCTTGGCGATCGGGCAGGAAATCCTCGAAGGCCGCGGGGTCGACGGTTGTGTGTTGTTAGACCTGCGGCACCTGGGCCGCCAACGCATTCTTGAACGGCTCCCTCAGATCAGGGAACTGGCCATTGAGTTTGCCGGACTCGATCCGATCGAGACTCCCATTCCTGTCCGCCCAGGGGCTCACTATCAAATGGGCGGTGTCAGGACCAATCAATGGACCGAAACAGGCATCGCAGGACTGTATGCGGCAGGCGAATGTGCCTGCGTCAGTGTGCATGGCGCGAACCGGCTCGGAGGCAATTCACTCCTGGAAACGATCGTGTTCGGCCGCCGCGCCGGCATTCGAGCCGGAGCATATGTGCGCACCGTCACATCGCAGCCCCTCGTCACAGATCAGCTCAGTATCGAACAGGCTCGCGTCCAGCGGCTGCTAGCACAGGAGGGGTCGATTAAAGCCTGGCAGATCAGGGAAGAGCTGGGCCAGACGATGAGCCTCAACTTGGGCCTGGTCAGGACTCAGGGGTCCATGTCCGCCGCGCTCTCGGCCATCGCGGCCTTGACCCATCGAGCCGCTTCCGTCACGCTGCAGGATAAGGGCCTGGTGTTCAATACAGATCTCGTGCAGGCCCTCGAGCTCCAGTGCTTGCTGGATGTCGCGGAGACTATCGTCGCGAGCGCCCTCGCGAGGACAGAAAGCCGCGGGGCCCATTACCGGTCGGACTATCCGGCCCGCGACGATCACCATTGGTTGACCCACAGCCTTATCAGACGGACTGACGAGGGCCGGGTCCTGACCCATGAGCCTGTGACGGTCACGCGCTTTCCGCCAACCTGATGGCAGGCGATTAGTCCGCAGAGGTCTGGTATAATCCCGCAACGAAAACCATGCGTATTCTAGTCATTGAAGACGAAACGAAAGTCGGCTCTTTTATCAAGCGCGCGCTTGAAGAGGAGAGTTACGCTGTCGATCTCTGCGAGGACGGAGCGAAGGGGTTGGAGCTGGCCTTCGCCACCAACTATGACCTGGTGATCGTCGATTTGATGGTGCCGACGCTGCCAGGTCTGGAGATCGTCAAGGGGATCCGCCAGGCGAAGATTCAAACGCCCATCCTGATTCTGACGGCTCAATCGCAAGTCGACCAACGGGTCAAGGGCCTTGATGCGGGAGCGGACGATTACCTCACGAAGCCCTTCGCGATTGATGAACTGCTCGCCCGCATCCGTGCGTTGCTGCGCCGTGGCGCCACCGAGAGTCCCGGTGTGCTTCAGATCGATGATCTGCTATTGAACCCGGCCACGCGCGAAGTGACCAGGGGCGGCCAGCGGATCGATCTCACTTTGAAGGAATATGCCCTGCTCGAATATCTGATGCGCCATACGGGCCGTGTGCTGACCAGGCCCATGATCTCCGAGCATGTGTGGAATCAGGACTTCGATACCTTTACCAATGTCATCGATGTCTACGTGAACTACCTCCGCAATAAGATCGACCGGGGCCGCGTCAAGAAACTGATCCACACGGTCCGGGGTAGCGGCTATATGTTGAAGGCCGACTGATGACGCTTCGCGTCCGGCTCACCCTCTGGTACGGCACAGCCCTCGCGCTGATCCTCATCATCTTTTCAACGGTCCTCTATGTGATGACCGCGCGCAGTCTGCGCGATGCGGTCGATCAATCGCTGGAGGAAACCGCCGCCGCCGCTGTGCGGGCCCTGGAAGAGCGCGGGTTCCTCCCTCTCGTCGACGAAGGCGAACTGATGTCGCAGTTCCCCGAGCTGGCGCGCATCGATAAATTCTTTCAGATCTTCAGTCCCTCCGGCACGATTACGATTCGCTCGCCGAATGTCAAACAACATGAGATGCCGCTAAGCCGGCAGGCCCTGGAAGTCGCCTATTCTGGCCATAGCCTATTCGAGTCGGCGAAATATCCCAAAGAGCCGCCGCTCCGTCTCATTTCCGTCCCCATCGTCTATCGGGGCAGTCTGCTCTATATCATCCAAGTCGGCACCACGATGGATTCCGTTGAACATACCTTGAACCGCCTGCTCCTGGTGTTGTTGGTGAGCATGCCGGTTGCGCTGGCTGTGTCGCTGGCCGGAGGCTGGTTCATGGCAGGCCGGGCTCTTCGCCCGGTCGATGCGATTACGCTGGCAGCCCAACGGATTGCCGAAGGAGATCTGACTCAACGACTGACGGCTCCTGCTTCAGCCGACGAAATCGGACGACTGACCAATACGTTCAACAACATGATCGACCGGCTTGAAATTTCTTTTCGGCAGATCCGCCAGTTCAGCAGCGATGCCTCGCATGAGTTGCGTACGCCGCTCACGGTCATGCGAGGGGAAACCGAACTGGCGTTGCGGCGTCCGCGAGAAAACGAAGATTACAAAGCGGTTATGGAGAGCAATCTGGAAGAAATCGATCGCATGACGCGCATTGTGGATGAGCTGCTCTTCCTCTCCCGGGCCGACATGGGCGAGGTGAAGATGGAGCATCTGCCGGTCCCGCTGGACTCGCTCATTGAAGATGTCCAGCGACAGGCCTCGCTGCTGGGACAGGAGCGGAACGTTCAGGTTGCACTCACAAGCAATGTGCCGGCGGTGGTATCGGGCGATGAATTACGGCTGCGAGAACTGTTTCTGAACCTCGTCGATAACGCGATTAAGTATTCCCGTTCCGGCGGCACAGTTGAGATGGCCTTGACGATCGAGCAGGGGCAGGCCCGTCTATCGGTGACCGATCATGGCATTGGGATCGCGGAAGAGGATCGGCCTCAGATCTTCGACCGGTTCTATCGCACCGATAATGCGCGAGCCCATACGAAGAAGGGTACGGGTTTGGGCCTGGCGATTTGTTCCTGGATTGCTGAATCGCACCATGGCCATATCGAGGTCCAGAGCCAGGTTGGCGAGGGCTCGACCTTTACTGTGTGGCTCCCTCTGGTCCCCACTGCTTAGCGACTTCTAATCCCCTCCTAATCCTCCTCTCATTGCCGACTGCTAGGCTAGCGAAGACCTGAACCTCGTCATCGGTCTTCACCTCGGTTGGTCCATCGCAAGGAGGAAACCATGAGACAGCCTGTCCGTCAGACTATTGGACGTGCCATTGCGGTCGCGGCGCTGAGCGCCCTTCTGATCTGGGGCGGTCAATCACTTGCTCCGTCCCATGCGTCGAGCCCTGTTGCATCGACCGCGACGCCGGTGGCCTTGACGATGAGCGCCGCTCCCTCGAATGGATTTACGGAGGTCGCAAAAGCGGTCACGCCGGCCGTGGTGAATATTACGACTGTGATGGTCGAGAAGGTGGCTGATGGCCGGGGCGGGCAGGATGAGTTGCGGGAGCGGATGGAAGAGTTCTTCGGCGGACCCGGTGGACCATTCGGTCCTCGCGGGTTTCGTGGGCCACAGGGGCCTGGCCCCGGTGAGCCGCGGGAACATCGGGGTGGCGGGCAGGGCTCCGGCGTCATCGTTTCGCCGGACGGGTATATTCTGACTAACAACCATGTGATCGAGGGAGCGCGCACGGTCACGATTACGTTACCGGATAAGCGGGAGTTCGCAGGCAAGATTGTGGGGGCCGATCCCAAGACGGATCTGGCCGTCGTGAAGATCGATGGGCAGAACCTTCCGACTGTCTCCTGGGGCGATGCCACGAAATTACAAGTCGGCGAATATGTGTTGGCGGTGGGCAATCCCTTCGGCCTGAATTCTACTGTGACCCTCGGCATTGTGAGCGCATTGGGCCGAGGCCGCATGGGCATCACTCAGTACGAAGACTTCATTCAAACAGACGCGGCGATCAATCCTGGAAATTCCGGCGGTGCCCTGGTCAATACCAAAGGCGAACTGGTGGGGATCAATACGGCGATCTTCTCCCAAACCGGCGGCTATCAGGGAGTGGGTTTCGCCGTTCCGACCAGCATGAGCAAGCCGATTTATGAAAGCTTGGTGAAGAACGGCAAGGTCGTGCGAGGGTTCCTTGGAGTTTCGATTCAGGATCTCAATCAGGATTTGGCCAAATCGTTCGGCCTCAAAGACGCGAAGGGCGCTCTGATCAGCGACGTAAAGGATGATGGTCCTGCGAGTCAGGCAGGTTTGAAGCAAGGAGACATCATCACAGCCTATCAAGGGGTGCCCGTCGAGGATGCGGTCGCGCTCCAGCGGCAGGTGACGAAAACCGTCGTGGGTACGAAAGTGACGATCCGGGTAATCCGCGAGGGCCACGAGAAGGATCTCACTGTGATAGTCAGTGAACAGCCGAACAGCACAAAGATTGCCAAAGCTGAGACTGGCGAGGCGGACTATGCTTTTGCCGGGGTGGCGGTTCAGGAGCTGGATCGGAATACAGCGAAGGAACTCGGAGTCAAGGGCAAGGGCGTCGTAGTGACAGCGGTCGAGCCGGACAGCGGCGCGGAGAAGGCCGGGGTGATGAGGGGGGATGTGATCCGGGAAATCAACCGCCAACCGGTCAAGTCGGTGAAGGAGTTCGAGAAGGTTTCGTCCAGATTGAAAAAGGGCGAGAATGCCTTGATCTTGATCGATCGGCGCGGCAACGCCCTGTTCCTCAGCGCAAAAATCTAACGATCATCTAACGATGGGGCGGCATCCGCTGCCCCATCCAGCAGTCCCCTCAAAAAGGCCGTCCAGCAAGGCCGCACCCGAATCCGAGATTCGTCACTCGTCATTCGTTAAACGTGAACTCATCATTATGCATCACGTCATAGGTCGTCCCGGTTGACGACTGACGCATGACGGCCATGACGAAGCACGGCGAGAATGACGCTGGAGGACTTTTTCAGGATGCTGCTAATCGAAGACGACAGTTTTCCTGCCATAGACCAAGACGCGTCGTTCGACGTGGCGGCGCACAGCGCGGGCCAGCACGATCTCTTCCAGGTCCCGTCCCTTCCTCACTAAATCATCGACGGTATCCCGGTGGCCCACCCGCATGACGTCCTGCTCGATGATCGGTCCCTCGTCCAGATCTTCCGTCGCATAGTGCGCCGTGGCTCCGATGATTTTCACGCCCCGGTCATAGGCCTGCCGATAGGGATTGGCTCCCATGAAGGCCGGCAAAAAGGAGTGATGGATATTGATGACCGGACAGCCGACGTGCGAAAGAAAGTTGCCGCTGAGGATTTGCATGTATCGGGCCATCACGACCAGTTCGATGCGATGCTCTCTCAACAGGGAGAGCACTTGTTCTTCCTGTCGCGGCTTGGTCTCTTTGGTCACGGGACAGACGGAGAAGGGAATCTTGAACAGCTCGGCCCAGCCAGCGCAGGTGTCGTGATTGGAAATAATCACAGGGACATCGATGTGCAGCTCGTCCCGTTTGTGCCGCTGGAGCAGGTCTGCCAGGCAGTGATCCTGTTTCGAGACCAACATCGCGACTCTCGTTCGGCGGCTTGAGTGGCGGACTTCATAACGCATGTCGAAGGTCTTCGCGACAGGAGCGAAGGCCGCCGTTATCTCATCTGGCGGAACCTGCAACCCTTCGGTGGCAAACTCCATACGCATCAGAAACTCGTTTGTCTCTTCATCCGTATGGTGTTCCGAGTCGAGAATATTTCCGCCGAAGTCGTGGATGAATCCAGAGACCCGGGCGACTATGCCCCGGCGATCTTTGCAGTGAATCAGGAGGACGACCGATTCTTTTCGTTGTGCCATCGTAAGGCGATGCTCCCAAGATAGAGTGGTTAGTTTAGGGGTCTTAGACAGGGAACGATCCAGCAAGTCGTGCAAACAGGCTGCTCAAAAAGGCCATCCAGCAAGGCCGTAGCCGATGGAAGCACCGGAGGCGTAGCCCCTGGCTACGTTGAGGATGCTTTCGAGGCGAGAACGACGCTGGTGGGCTTTTTCAGCAGCCTGCTAAGGGACGATGTGGCCGACCAGATCATAGAGCGCCGCGTCGGTGATCTCAACTTTGACGATGTCCCCTGCCGAGGCCGAGCCGTCATTGATGTAGACGACCCCGTCGATCTCAGGAGCCAGCCCTTCATGGCGCCCCTCCAGCAGCAACTCCGTCTCTTCTGAGACCCCTTCGACCAAGACTTCCATCACGGAGCCGATCAGGGCCTGGCCCTTGGCCGCTGCAATTTCTTCCTGAATGGCCAGGATTTCATTCCGTCGTTCGTCCATGACCGATCGCTCGACCTTTTCATCGAGCCCGACTGCCGGGGTGTCTTCTTCGTCTGAATATAAAAACACCGCCACTCGGTCGAATTCGGCTTCTTCTACATAACTCCTCAGTTGCTCGAACTCCTGCTCCGTCTCTCCCGGGAACCCCACGATGAAAGCCGTGCGGAAGGTGACGCCGGGAATGCGAGTCCTGATCCGGTCGACGAGAGATGTAATGGCAGCCCGATCGCCTAACCGGTGCATCCGTTTGAGCATGCGGTCGTTGATGTGCTGCAGGGGCATATCGATATACTTGGTGATCTTTTCTTCTCCGGCATAGAGATCCAACAGCTCGTCCGAGACCTGTTGCGGATAGAGATAGAAGGGACGGATCCAGTGCAAATCCTTCACCTTGACCAGCTCGCGAAGCAGCGTGGTGAGACCTTGGCGCAGGCCAAGATCGACGCCGTAGTTCACCGTGTCCTGGGAGATGAGGTTGATTTCTTTCACGCCTTCCGAAGCGAGGCGCTTGGCTTCCGCCACGATCGATTCCACCGGGCGGCTTTTCTGTTTGCCTCGCATCAGGGGGATGGCGCAGAAGGCGCAATTGCGATTGCAACCCTCGGCGATTTTCACATAGGCGCTATGGGACCTCCCGAGACGGAGCCGCGGCGCATCCGCATCGTAGAGGTAAGGAGGCTCGCTGATCCAGAGTCTCTGTTGCCGTTTCTTCGGCGCCAGCAGATTCCGGCAAATCTCCGCAATCTTCCCGAACTCGCCGGTCCCCACTACGCCGTCCAATTCCGGTAATTGCTTGAGGAGGTCACCTTGATACCGTTGGGCCAGACAGCCTGCGGCAATCAAGACGCGGCAGGATCCCGATTCTTTCAGCTTGCCATGGGCAATGATCGTATCGATCGATTCCTGTTTGGCCTCTTCGATGAAGCCGCAGGTATTGATAATGACGACTTCAGCCTTTTTCGGATCGTCGGTCAGGGCAAATCCATCAGTGACTAAGGTGCCCAGCATGATTTCTGAGTCGACCTGGTTCTTCGAGCAACCCAGGTTGACGAAGCCGATCGTGGTCTTCTTTTTGCTCGGGCGAGCGGGCGTGATCAATCGTGTAGCCATACGAAGCAGTCTACGGGACGGCTGAAAAGCCTGTCAATCAACAGGCTCTTGCAGGTTGTCGGCCGATTCCCCTACAGTGTGCGGATGATTCGCACCTTTCAGGGCATCAAACCCACGGTTCCCACTTCCTGTTTTATCGAGGAGACCGGCATCGTCATCGGCGATGTCGTGCTGGGCGAGCAATGCAGCGTCTGGTTCCATGCCGTCATTCGCGGGGACGTGCATTATATCCGGATCGGCGACCGGACCAATGTGCAGGACCTCTGCATGTTGCATGTCACCCACGATACCCATCCCCTGATTATCGGCAACGAGGTGACCATCGGCCATGGGGTGATCCTCCATGGCTGCACGATCAAGGACCGCGTGTTGATCGGCATGGGCGCCATCATCATGGACGGAGCGGTGATCGGAGAAAATTCTGTCGTGGGAGCAGGGGCCCTGATCACGGAGGGGACCGTCGTCCCACCCAAGAGCCTGATCCTTGGGTCGCCGGCGAAGGTCAAGCGGTCGGTGACGGCTGAAGAGCTCGCCTGGATTAAGGAGTCGTCGGAGAACTACGTGAGGTACGCGAGTCAGTATATGGACAACACGTCAAAAGCGAAGCCAGGCTTCAAAATCTAGTACCAGTCAGTCTCCCTCTCCAATGTGAATGAAGCAGATCGGATCTCCCACCAGGGCTGTTTGGTAATAGCGTTTTCCCACTCGATAGGCCACTCCATGCTGGTGGCACCATTCTGCAATCCAGATGACTTCCTCTGTCGTGGTCGTGACGAGGCCGGGCCTCGTGAGCTTTCCCATGCAGCGCGCCACGAGCGCCCGCACAATGCGGCGTTCTTTGTCGAATTGCACGGGATCGAGCGTGAGGGGATTGCCCTGTCCATAGGAGAGAGGCGAGAGATTCGGGAATCGCTCAGGATCGTTCAGTACGCTGACCATCCAGAGATGATCGAAGCGGCCCTTCGCTTTGGCTGCATCGACCGCATGGAACGTGAGGGGAATTGCGCGGCAGGCACGGTTGAGTGCTATGACCTCGGCTTTCCGGAGATTATGGGGCTCGGCCGTCCGGCTCAGTTCCACCGTCTCCATAATCAAGGGGGGCAGTTCCGCCACTCCTGCGCCGACGTAGAGGCTGCGTCCGTTTCGCTTCAGCTTCTTTTTCAACAGGACGGCGACCCGGCTCCCGAGCCGGATGCAGGGCCCCCGCTTTGCTCGCCAGAACTCATCGCCTCCCTCATAGCAGTAGACCGGTCCCAGAGTTCCATAGTCGAGCCGGTCGTAAGTCTCAGTCATGAGACGACTGGTTGCAGGGGCCAGTTTCGCGCGGTTCGTGCTCATGGCTGTATTCCCGCGATGTGAATGGCGGCCTCGGTCACTGTCGTCGCCACGGTGGAGAGAAATTCGAGATTCAAGGTGTCCATGGTATCGGTCTCACGATGGTAATGAGGATTTCTGAAATTCGCCGTATCGGTCAACATGACGGCTGGATAGCCTGCGTCCCAGAAAGAGGCATGGTCGCTGCGTCTGGTATGGGGGAGGGCCTCCCCTCTGCCTGGCACGATTAAGGAGAGTGTCTTGAGTCGAGCCTTTTGTTCAAGCTGCGCCATCAAAGATCTGGAGCCCTCGTTGCCTACCATCGCAAGAAAGTCTCCCTGAGTCGGCACTGAGATAGGCACGCCTGGCGGCGTCTGCTGCGTGCCCTCCTCGCTTCTGGCGAACCCGACACATTCCAAAATGATCGCGCCGGCCAATTCGCGGCCTTCGCGTTTCAAGCGGGTTGCGAAGGCCTGGCTTCCCAGTCGATCCTGTTCCTCAAGGCAGAAGGCCACGAGCCAGATGGGCCGCGCGAGAGGCCTCGCTTGTAGACGTGCAGCCACTTCGAGGAGCACCACGAGTCCGCTCGCATTATCATCTGCGCCAGGCGAGCCGGATACGGTGTCGTAATGGGCCCCGATCAGGAGCGGGGGCAGCTCCGGTCCTTGCCCTGGACGGTCCGGATACTTGATGCCCACCACATTGCGATAGGTCTTGCCCCAGGCTTGCACGAGTTGCCCGCTGGTAGCCCATCCGGACTTGGCTAACTGTGTCGCCAGATAGTGCGCCGCCTTCCGCAGCGCGCGAGGACTCGTCTCAGGGTGCCGCTCGCCGACGAGGGCCTTGAGATGGCGTTGGATTCTGAATCGTTGGTTCACCACGGCAAGAGACCGGTCGGATGAACCGGCTACGAGGTGATCTCGGTTCCGATACCCTTGCGCGTGAACACTTCGAGGAGAATCGCGTGGGGTATGCGGCCGTCGATGATATGGGCCTTGCCGACTCCGCCGCCGAGCGCATCCAGGCAGGCATGGACCTTGGGCAACATCCCTTCGCTGATCGTGCCCTTTTTCACCATTCGTTGCGTATCTTTGCGCGAGACCGTCGAGAGGTGGCGCCCATTCGCATCGCGAATGCCCTTCACATCGGTCATCATCACCAGTTTTTCCGCTCCCAACGCCGCCGCCATCGCTCCGGCCACGAGGTCGGCATTGATGTTGTAGGTGTTGCCTTCACGGTCTGTGCCGATCGGCGCGATCACGGGAATGTAATTGTCCTGTTGGAGCTTCAGCACCAGCGTCGGGTCGATGGACTGGACTTCTCCCACCAGGCCGAAATCCACGTCCCCTTCCCCGTCATCCAGATCCTTATCCAGACTGGCAGCCCAGGCTTTGGCCGTGAGGGGGCGCGACAGGATGAGTCCGCCGTCTTTGCCGCTCAACCCGACCGCAAGGCCTCCATGGCGATTCAAGAGATCGACGATTTCCATGTTGATCTTGCCGGCCAGGACCATCTCCACGATTTCCATCGTGGCATCATCCGTGACCCGCACCCCATGGCGAAACTTGGCCTCAATGCCCAAGCGCTGGAGCATCTTGTCGATCTGGGGGCCTCCGCCATGCACGATCACCGGATTGAGTCCCACGTATTTTAAGAGTACGACATCCTGGGCGAAGCGTTCTTTTAACAGCGTGTCAGTCATGGCATGGCCGCCATATTTAATCACGATGGTCTTGCCCTTGAACGTGCGAATGTAGGGCAAGGCTTCGATCAACACGTCCGCTTTTTTGATCAGTTTATTCATGCGTGACTCCCGTTGCGAGAAAAGCGCGACCAGCGCGTCGCTCCAATATATATCATGGTTTGCCGTCTTTGATGGAACGTACGTTGGCGGCGCGGCCGGCTCTCGGATGGGTCTTATCGTAGACGGCCAGGAGCTGGTCTGTCGCCAGGTGCGTGTATTT
>CAMDPZ010000064.1 GCA_945905765.1 Nitrospira lenta | reverse complement strand
TTTTGATCGTCGATTGGGACGTGCATCACGGGAACGGCACGCAGCATAGTTTTGAAGAGGATCCGTCGGTCTTGTTCTTCAGCACCCATCAGTTTCCCCATTATCCCGGCACGGGCCGCGCGACAGAGCGGGGCAGAGGGGCAGGGGAGGGGTTCACGATCAATGTGCCGATGGAAGCGGGGGAGGGCGATGAGGAGTACCGCGCCGTCTTTCAGAAAACGTTGGTCCCGGCCGCCGATGCGTTTAAGCCGGAGTTCGTGATCATCTCGGCAGGCTTTGATGCCCATCAAGACGATCCGCTTGCTGGTATGGGGCTGACGGAAGAGGGCTACGAGGACCTCACCGGCATCGTGGCCGGCATCGCCAAGCGCCATGCGAATGGGCGCATCCTTTCGTCGCTCGAAGGCGGGTATCATCTGACATCCTTGGCTTCGTCGGTGGATCGTCACATCCAGGCGCTGTTAGCCGTATGAAGACCCCTGTCAAAATTCTGCTCGGCTCTGCCCTGGTCGGTCTGCTCGTCTATCTCTATTACACCGAGGTCAAGCCGGTCGTGATTTTCGGGCTGCGCGATGAGTATGCCCATGCGATTCCATTTCAAAAGATCCCGGAGGGGCTGACGAGCTTGAAGGCCGAGTCTTGCGGGCAATGCCATCGCGAGATCTACGACGAATGGAAGACGAGTATTCATGCCCATGCCTATGAAGATCCGTTCTTCCAGGCCTATTGGAAAAAGGATAAGAAGATTTGGGTTTGCTTGAACTGCCACACCCCGCTGGAAAATCAGCAGCCGACCTTGGTGAAGGAGATTCCGCGAGGGCGGGTCGAGAAGGCGGTGGAAGAGCCCAATCCCCACTACGATCCCGAGTATCAGAAGGAGTCGGTGACCTGCGCGGCCTGCCATGTGCGGGATGGAGTCGTCTATGGACCGTTCGAAGACTCCGCCGCGCCGCATCCGACCAAGTTCGATCCGAGTTTTCGCACCGCGCAGGTCTGCCAGCGTTGCCATAACGTGGTGTCCGGTCCGGCCCAGTTCTATAATGTGGGGCCCTGCGGGACCTACTCGGAGTATGAAGGCAAGTTCTTCATGCAGGAGCGTGGCTTCATTTGCCAGAGTTGTCACATGCCTGAAATCGACCGGCCAGTGGCGACGAACAGTCCAATCCGGCGGGGACGGCAGCATCTCTGGCGCGGCGGGCACGATCCGGATATGGTGAAACGGGCTGTGGGCATCCAAGTACGGGCCGATACCGTCTCGCCCAAACCGGGCGATCGAGTGAGTTTTACCCTCACGGTCATCAACGCGGGAGCCGGCCATAAGATTCCAACCGGCGATCCTGACCGGTTTTTCACGGTGGAGTTTTTGGTGGAGGACCGGCAGGGGAAGGTGCTCGATCAGCAGACGTCCACGATGGGCCGCTGGATCATGTGGCAGCCGGCTATCGTCGAGTTGTATGATAACCGTCTCTTGCCCCTGGCCAGCCGGGAGTACCAGTTTACGTACCAGCTCCCGGCTCAGGCGGAGGGCTTGAAAGTGAAGGCGCGGGTGCAGTACCACATCCTGACCGACAAGCAGCATGAGATGTTGCAGACTCAGTATGGGTTGACGGGAAACGATCCTTACCGATTCGTCGTGTACGAGCGGGAGTTCCCGCTGTCCGGCGACCTTGCTGCGGCGCTGAGTGAGAGCGAGCGGTCAGCGGCCATGAGCCGCCAGCCAGAGGGGACCAGTTGTAAGGCCGGAGCTGCGGGCTGATCGCTGACAGCTCAAACCACAAAGGAACGACATGACACACCCGTTGCTGATCGATACAGAAACCCTTCAACAGAACTTGGGCCAGCCAGGCCTGGTGATTCTCGACGTGCGGGGGCGGGCTGCCTATGAGTTTGGCGGCCATATTCCCGGCGCGGTACATTCGACCTGGCACGAGTATAGCGACCCCAAGGCCGTGCCGAAGGGTCTGCTCGATCCCGATCGCGCCAGGCTGGAACAGAAGATCCGCGCCCTGGGCATCAGCCAGGACAGCGATGTGGTGATCTATTCCAATCCCTTCGACAATTGGGGCGACGAAGGCCGCATGTTCTGGATGTTGGAGTATTTCGGCCATACGAAGCTGCGGATTCTTGACGGAGGATGGGTCAAGTGGGTGCAGGAAAAACGGCCGTTCGAACATGGCTGTGTGACGCCCAAGCCGGGCACTTTCACCGTCAAGCCTGTGGCGGCTGTGATCGCAGGCAAAGACGAGTTGAAGCAGTTGGTGAAGCAGCCGCACCCAGGCACCGTGATCCTGGATGCGCGCAGCCTTGAAGAATATCTTGGGAAAGAGGTCTCGGGCATTCCGCGGCCTGGGCACATTCCCACCGCGATTCATCTGGCCTGGACGGGATTTCTTCAGCCGAACGCCACGCTGAAAGATCTGGTGGTGATCACGGAGAGTCTGGCCGATAAGGGGCTCACGCCGGATCAAGAGGTCATCTGTTATTGCACCGGTGGCGTCCGCTCCGCCTGGCTCTATTTTGTTCTCAAGCTGGCCGGCTACCGGAAGGTCCGCAACTACCCTGGATCCTGGTGGGAGTGGAGCCGGGACTTTGCCTGTCCGGTGGAAAAAGACGCCAAGGGATTGCAGCACATTCTGAACGTGGACCCGCAAGTGCGGCCTTCTTGACAGTCAAAAAGGGGCTGTGTAAGGTGCATAAGCCGACGATTGTGCTATGGCTTATGTCAGTCGAATAAAGCTTAACCCTTGAGGAGGAACCCATGAAAATGAGAATCCATCGTGAAGCACTGGTCGTGGCGGCGGTTGCCGTGCTTGTTGGTTTCCCGCTGTTCAGTGGGCTCGCCCTTGCCGAGAATAAACATGTGAGCGAAGCGGTTGAGCATGCCAAGGAAGCGGTCTCGCATGGCAAGCAGGGACATGCCGATGCCTTGGTGCAGCATGCCGAGGGAGCCCTCAAGCATGCAGAAGCGGCAGGCCTGAAGAATCCGCATTTGGACGAAGGCATCAAGCATCTTAAGGAAGCCGTGTCCCATGGCAAGGCCGGTCACGCAGATGTGGCCACCCAACATGCCGAGGGCGCAGTTACCCATTTGTCTGAAGTGAAGTAAGCCGTTCAGTCAGAGTTTTTCTGGAACGGGCAGGGGGCGACCCTGCCCGTTCTGCTTTAGGGACAGGATGGTGATGCGAGTCGGGTATTTTCAATTCACGCCACAGTTCGGCGAGGTGTCGCACAATCTCGATACGATTGCGCATGCGCTCGATCGGGCGGATGCCGACTTGATCGTCTTGCCGGAGCTGTGCGCCTCCGGGTATCAGTTTGCCTCGCAGCAGGAAGTGCTCGCTCTGTCGGAGTCTGTGCCGGATGGACCGACCACGCAACGGCTCATCGATCTGGCGAAGCGTCGCAAGATGGTGATTGTCGCCGGCCTTCCTGAGCGGGCCGGATCTGTCTGCTATAACTCCGCCGTGGTCGTCGGCCCATCCGGGTTCATCGGCTGCTATCGCAAGACCCATCTGTTTTTCGAGGAAACGCTGTTTTTTACGCCGGGCGACACGGGGTTTCAGGTCTGGGATATCGGACCGGCCAAGATCGGCGTGATGATCTGTTTCGATTGGTATTACCCGGAAGCGGCTCGCGCCCTGGCGCTCAAGGGGGCGGAGATCATCTGTCATCCCTCAAACTTGGTATTGCCGGATTGCCCAGATTCCATGCCGGTTCGGTGCCGGGAAAATCGCGTCTTCGCGATTACGAGTAACCGGACTGGCAGCGAAGCGCGAGGCGGTAAAGACCGGCTGACCTTTATCGGGAATAGCGAAGTGGTTGCTCCCAAGGGGGCGATTCTGCATCGTGCGCCGCGCGACCAGGACGAACTGTATATCGTTGAAATCGACCCTGCCGACGCGCGGAACAAAGCCCTCACGCCGTACAACGATTTGCTTCGCGACCGCCGCGAATCCCTCTACCAGTGACGACGCGTGAAGGCGCGAGACGGGCGAGACATGCGAGACCTGAAGTTCGAAGTTCAGGTCTCGCACTTCAGAAAATCTCGAACTTCAGATACCGAATCGCCGTTCTTCTCGCCTGTCCCGCCAATCTCGCGAGTCCCGCGAGTCTCGCTTGCACCCCACCGGTGCGCACGGTAGGATTATGGCTATGAAAGCTCCACTCGGGAAAGGCATCTTCCTTATTGCGGCGCCGTCCTTGCGCGATCCGAACTTTCGGCAGACTGTCGTGTTGCTCTGCGAACACGGGGCGGAGGGTGCGCTGGGTGTCGTGGTCAATCGCCCGACTGCCATGTCGGTCTCGGAGGCCTTGCCGCAAGTGCCGATCCTGGAGGGCCAGCAGCATGTCCTTTTTTCCGGAGGGCCGGTGCAGACGAATCAGGTCATGATGCTGTATCGGCTAGATCAATTGCCTGAGAATTCCCATCATGTGTTCGACGGGATTTGTCTCGGAGGGGATGCGGAACTGGTCGATCGTATTTTGACTGCCAGTGCAGGGCGCGATGCCTTTCGTGCCTACCTTGGTTATTCCGGCTGGGGGCCAGGGCAACTGGAGTCCGAGATGAAGACCGGATCCTGGTTCACCATTCCGGCAGACTCCAACGTTGTCTTCGACAAGGATCCCACCCGTGTCTGGGCTGACATCGTGAGCGCGCTCGGCGACGACTATCGTTTGTATGCGGATATGCCCTTCGACCCCTCCCTGAATTAGCAAGATGCTGAAAAAACCCGCCAGCTTTGTTCTCGCCTTGAAAGCATCCTCAACGTAGCCAGAGGCTACGCCTCCGGTGCTTTCATCGGCTGCGGCCTTGCTGACGGTCTTTTTGAGCATCCTGCGAGAGGGATCTCATTCAGAGTTAGCCGCGCGTCTACTCATCCTTCGGTTCCATTGCAGCCTTTTTGTGCCGGTGTTACCTTGTTTTTTGTGCGATTGGCTTCTTGGAAGCGGTATCGGTATGGTCAGACAAATTGGTTATTGGCTGCGTTACGGATGATCGATGTCGAAAGCGGTTTGGTGTTATTCAATGGAGACGGTCATGGCTTTGACGTTTCAGCTGATGACCCTGAGGCTTTGGCCCGCGTCGGCTCACAAATTTGGCTACTCGGGGCCGGGAGAATTGACGCCAATTGGGAGCTGCAAGAATCAGCCGGTGCTCGTTGCTATCTCGTAGGGAGCTGCGCGGTGGCTTGCCTGCTGATAAAACGGGCCTTAAGATCGGCGACAGAGTCGTGGGCTGTAACGAAATCGGTCTTGCGACGGCTAAATCGGAACGAGCGGCCAAGCGACTCTGTCAGGTTGAGGCAGGGAAAGCATTGCAGCTGGATGTGCAGCGTGCGGGAATGCCGCTAGAGCTCAGCGTCGTCGCAGAATTTCGTCCAGAATTAATAAGTTAGCTGAGCAACCCATGTGTGTTCGCAAGGCCTAACGTGTTGTCTCGTTCGTAAGAGAGATTAGAAGGAAGCAGTTTTTCGTACGGTTAGGTCTATTTTATTTTTTGTCTCACATGATGCCACTAATGGATTTTATTGAGCTTGATCGTCAATTTCATGAGTTGGATCGACAATCCAATCCTGAAGAGGCCGCTTTTATGGCCTATGCTCAGGGTTTTAGTGGCGACACAGGTGAGTTACGTTGGGATGATCTTATTAAGCGACATTTGGTTGTTGTCCTCGGGGAACCAGGAAGTGGAAAGACGCGAGAGTTTAGAGAGCGTGCAGGGCAGCTCTTGGAAGCTGGACGTACTAGCTTTTTCATGCGACTAGATCAGCTCCCAGTACAGCAGCTCGATCGTGTTCTTGGAGTAGAGGACTATCAGCGATTCCAAGTGTGGCGAGGAGGCGATGAAGACGCGATATTTTTCCTGGACTCGGTAGATGAAGCTAAGTTTCAGAAACTCTCTGATTTCTATGTTGCGCTGGACAGGTTTTGCGCTGCTGTTGGTGCTGATAATCTGAGAAGAGCAAGGATACTTATTAGCTCTCGCGTCAGCGAATGGCAGCCTCAGTCTGATGAATATGAGTTGCTGCAACGATTCCCTCAACCCCCGCCTGTGCGGAAGCAAGATCAGGGTGCCGAGCCTATAGAGGAAGTGGTAGCTGAGGGGCAACGTCTCTTTGTCGTTCAGATCAAACCTTTAGACCGTACCCGTGTCGAGCAGTTTGCGCGCGCACGCAATACATTGAATGTAGGTGCCTTTGTTGCTGCTTTGGATGAAGCGCATGCATGGGAGTTCGCACGAAGGCCACTAGATGTGAGTGATTTACTCGAATATTGGTCTTTGCGCAAACGGCTGGGCTCTCTCACGGAGTTGATGGAGTCCACGGTAGGACGAAAGCTTCGTGAAAGCGTGGCGCGTGACCAGAACGATCCGCTTTCAGATGAGCGGGCGCGAGAAGGTGCAGAAGCACTAAGCGCAGCCACTGTCTTCTGTCGGCAATTCAACTTCAAAGTGCCAGACGATGCGTCTACCGCAACAGGATCGCTTGATCCATATTCCTGTCTGCCTGAGGACTGGCAGAAGAGCGAGTGCAGAGCATTACTCACACGTCCGATTTTCGATGGTGAGAGTTATGGGCGGATTCGGTTTCATCACAGACGTGTTGCTGAATATCTTGCTGCGAAATGGCTTGCAGGGCGGATGCGAAATGGTTGTCCGATATCCACACTCGACCAACTTCTTTTCGTGGAGATAGACGGTCGAAGAATGATCCGTCCGGCACTCGCTCCGATTGCAGCATGGCTATGCAACGATAATGAGTTTTGGAGTGGTGACCTTCATGAGTGGGTGCTCGAGGCTGCCCCCGCAATACATTTGCAGCACGGCGATCCAAGTCGCTTGTCCCTTGAATATAAGCGAAGACTTCTTAGGGCCTTAGTGCGATTGTCTGATGGCCGAAAGCGGACTTGGATTGATTCATCCTCTGATGCATTAAGCCGACTTGCTGATCCTGCTATTGCAGCAGACCTTTCGGCACTCATTCGCGATGCAACGTTGTCGCTCAATCTACGCGAGGTGATGCTCCTGGTTGCACGGTATGGACGCCTTCATTCCTGTCTTGAAGCCGCCTTGGATGTCATAGCTTCTGATGGCGAGCCTGACGATCTTAAGTCATATGCTGTAGCGGCTATTAGAGATGTTGGTGACGAGCAGGTCCGTCGGCGCCTCTCGGAGATTACTGTGCAGATGCAAGGCGTAGAGAACCATTTGTGCGGAATGCTCTGTGAAGCTTTATATCCAAGGGTGATTGATGCCCGTGGCCTAATTGCCCTGTTGAGAAAGTCTGAGCCAGTTCCCGAATTTAGTGTCAGCCTCCCTTACTATCTGAAAGCTCATTTTGAGCATGTCCTAAGCCCTGATATATGTGGAGAGCTTCTGGGGCAACTTGTTGAGCTCGGGCAAACCACTCCACACATTGTGTTGACGGGGGAGCGGACTAGTGTGTCTGAGCAATTCCATTGGGTTGTCCAAATTATCCCAACCGTACTCAGGATCCTGCTCGGGAAACAGTCTTTAACCGAAGAAGAAAGCGAGATTGCGTCTATTTCGTTGTGGTGGCTTGGTCTACCTCGGCTTCATGATGGACTCAATGAAAAACCCTTGCAGGAGGTGGATCGATTAACCTGGCCACATCCCGCAGTTCGGCGGCGATATCTGTGGCGTCTTGTAGAGGAATGGCGTCATGCGCACAGCAAGGACCCTGAGCGTCTCAGCAGTATGTTTGATTACTACAAGGTCGTCCGCCCTTATCAAGGAGATATTGCATGGCTACTCTCTGATATCAAGAGTCGAGGAACTCAACGAGACCAAGAGCTAGCTCTTCGGTTCACGATAGAGTTGTGGGGAGACTCTGGTCGCCCATGGAAAGAACGCAGGCAGATCGGGCGGGCAGTTGGCAACAATCATTTCCTAAAGGTCTTATTCCGCCAGCTGGTGGCTAACGGGCGTTGGATTTGGATTAAGCAGCTATGGTATTGGCATATCCGTCCCAAGTTTGGCGATCGCTGGTGGTGGAGTCAGCGGTTCCGCGAGCTTTGGCGTCGTTGGACCTGGATGCGAGAGCAGTGGACACTTATACGAAATATTCGAGTTATTGCTTCAGGAAAGCGAATAGGATGGCTTGGGGCTTTGACTTGGGATGCGGATGAAAATAGGGCCGACAGGGTGGCATCGACAAGTTGGGAGGGGCTTCGCAGGAAGAGAGGACGGGTAATTGCCTGCGCAGTGAGGCAGGGATGCAAACGCGCATGGCGTGAGTTCCTGCCTGCATACCCTCATGAAAAATCGAGTGCCAGTATTGAATATGGGCTTATCGTTGGACTGGCAGGCATTCATGCTGCGCGGATAGACGGTGAGCTCGATGTTGAGAAAGTAAGTGAGCAAGATGCTGAGCTTATGGTTCGGTATGCGATAAGTGAGATCAATGGCTTTGCTCCTTGGCTAATGGACCTCGCCAAGCACAAGGCTGCATCAGTTAAGCGCGTACTTTCCGAATGCATCCGAGGTGAATGGCAGTTCAGGAGTGATCGAGAGCATGTACAGGGAGTGATATTTGATCTGCTCTGGCGTGGGGAAAACTTAGTCCCGCTCATCCAAGATACGGTTCTCGATCTTCTGCGTGCTGGAGATCCGCCAAACTGCGAAATCCTCAAAGGGGCTCTTGGCATGTTGTTAAAGCTGAAGCAGCCACCCATCGTTGAATTGAAGATGATAGTGAAGGAAAGACTGCGAGGCTTGCAGGGCGGGCAGGGACTTATTCTGTGGCTGCATGTAGGGCTGCAGGTTGACGCAGAAGAAGCGATAGCGGTTCTCGATAGTATTCTCGTGAGTGATCCAGCAGCTGAGGGAACAATGGTTCGTCTTTGTGTGCTCCTGAGTGGCGAGCGAGAGCGGGTCCCGAACATTTCCAACCCAAGCTACGTAGCGGCAAAAGAATTGAGCACGTTTATTCCAATAGTGTATCGCTACATTAACCCGCAGAATGACACGGTTCATTCGGGGGGAGGCGCCTACAGTCCTCAAGATAGAGATCTCGCGCAGCATTTTCGAGACAGCCTATTAGTTCGTCTTTCAGCAAGCGAAAGTGACGAGGCTGGGCCAGTGCTTAGGGAGCTCCAACGCCAACCCGAGTTGGCCCATCTGTCTGACTGGATAGACCACTTGATCGAGGAGCGAAATGCGAAGCGGGCTGACTCAACGCCATGGAGTCCATCCGATTTGCGAAGTTTTGCGAGAGAGCACGAGATTGACCCCAAGACTGATGGCGACTTGTTCAGGATTGCCTGCAAACGCCTTGGGGATATTAAGAATGATGTTGAAAAGTCTGATAACAGCTTGCGGGAAGAAATAAATCATCAGGCTCAAGAATTTGTTCTGAGGCGGTGGCTCGCACGCAAGCTCTATGACCGATCGCGCACGCGGTACACGGTGCCTCAAGAGGAAGAGCTTGATCAGCAGCAAAGGCCGGATCTGCGAATCGAGAATCCTAAAACAAGCCCTGTCTCGATTGAAATGAAGTGGGCAGACAATTGGACATTGAAGGAGTTACTTGACGGCCTTGAGAATCAGTTAATTGGTCAATACCTAAGGGCGCATAATTCACGCTATGGCATATATGTTTTGGGTATGATGGGGCGAAAACAGAGTTGGGAGACTGGCGATGGTTCCAAGCTTAACTTTGGACAACTTTTAACCTGTTTGGAAGTACGAAAAAAAGAATTGGTAGCGCAACTTCCGGACGTTAGAGCCGTTGCTGTTATCGGTATGGATTTTCGGAATCCATGAGGAAATAGTTTTCAGGAGTCTTTCATCGCTGGAGTTGTCGCGAGCACCTGCGACAAGAATCGTCCGGTATGTGAAGCCTCAATCTTCGCGACCTGTTCCGGTCTTCCCTCCGCCACGATCTGTCCGCCCGCCGATCCTCCTTCTGGTCCTAGGTCGATAATCCAATCGGCGCTCTTGATCACGTCTAGATTGTGCTCTACGACCACGACGGTATTGCCGCTGGTTACCAGTTTCTGCAACATCGCCAGGAGCTTTTTGATGTCCTCGACGTGCAGACCCGTGGTCGGTTCGTCCATGATGTAGAGCCCGTTCTTCGTGGAGGAGCCTTTGAGCTCTGCGGCGATCTTTAACCGCTGGGCCTCGCCGCCCGAGAGGGTCGTCGCGGCTTGGCCGAGCCGGAGATAGCCGAGCCCGATGGAGGTGAGCAGGTGGAGCTTTTCGGTTAGCTTGGGCGACCCGCTGAAAAAGCCCAGCGCGTCTTCGGCCGTCATCTGCAAGACGTCATGGATCGTTTTCCCGCGATAGCGAATGGAGAGGATGTTCGGCTTGAATCGCTTTCCGTCGCAGGCTTCGCAGGTGGCATAGATATCCTCGAAGAAATACATTTCGAGCTTTTCGACGCCGCTCCCTTCGCATTTGTCGCACCGGCCCCCGGAGGTATTGAAGGAGAAGTGCCCAGGCGTCAGCCCGCTTCTGAGCGCATCCCGCTCGGAGGCGAAGAGGGAACGCACCTCATCGAAGGCTTTCAGATAGGTGATCGGATTGGAGCGAGGGGTGCGGCCGATCGGTTCCTGGTCGATGAGTTTGATGCCGGTCAGGTGCTCGATCCCCTTGATCGCGCGAAACTTGCCCATGGGCAGCGACTCAATGCGAAAGGCGCGGGCGATGGCGCGGTAGAGCGTGTCTTCGACCAGGGTACTCTTGCCGGAGCCGGAGACGCCGGTGACGCAGACCAACATGCCGAGCGGAATGCGGACGAACAGATCTTTGAGGTTATTCTCGCAAGCCCCGGCGATGACCAGCAGTTTCCCGTTACCCTTCCGCCGAGAGCGGGGCGTGGCAATTTCGTCTTCGCCCCGCAGATAGCGAGCCGTAATCGATCGTGTGTCCGCGATGAATTCCTCTCGCGGCGCGGCGCAGATCACCTCGCCGCCCTTTTCTCCCGACAGGGGACCCAGCTCGACTAGATAGTCGGAGGCCAGCATCATCTGGCGGTCATGTTCGACGACGACCACGGTATTGCCCTGGACTGCCAGCTCCCGCAGGATGCCGGCGAGCGTGGCTGTGTCGCGAGGATGGAGGCCGATGGTTGGCTCGTCGAGGACGTAGAGGGCGCCGACCAATCGCGCACCGAGTTGATTGGCCAAGGCGGCGCGCTGGGCCTCGCCTCCCGAGAGGGTGCGGGTCTGGCGGGAGAGGGTCAGATAGCTGAGGCCCACGCGGAGGAGAAAGCCGAGTTTGGCCGTGAGTTGCCGGAGGATGTCGCGGGCGACCTGTTCTTCATAGGACGAGAGGGGGAGGGCTGCGATCCAGGCTGCCACTTCTTCGATCGTGAGCGAGGACAGCTCGTGAATGTCCCGGCCCGCGATCTTTACATAGCGCGCGTCCGGCCTCAGGCGGGACCCCGCGCAGGTCGGGCAGGGGACCGGCGTCCTGTAGCGGCTGAGCATGACGCGCACATGCAGTTTGTAGCGCTTGCCCTCCAGGTAGTCGAAGAACTGCTGCACCCCTTCCATCTTGCCTGCTCCCTGCCAGAGCATCTGTTGGATCTCCGGCGGCAGGTCCTTGTAGGGGAGGGTGAGGTCAACCCCGCGTCGCTTCATGGAGAGCAACATTTGCTTCTGCCACCAATCGCCGCTGGGCTTGCTCCAGGGCTCGATGGCGCCTTGGGCCAGCGACTTGCTGTGGTCGGGAATGACGAGGTCGGGATCGTAGCGGAGAATATTGCCGAATCCTTTGCATTCGGGACAGGCGCCGAGCGGATGGTTGAAGGAAAAGAGGACCGGACGAATCGGTTCGAAGGTTCTGCCGCATGGCTGGCAGCGGAAGTCGGTGCTGTAGGTGCGGGCGCCCTGGTCGATGACCT
>CAMDPZ010000063.1 GCA_945905765.1 Nitrospira lenta | reverse complement strand
GCGCCGGAGGCCTACCGGGTCCTGCGGCATGAAAGTACGGAGCGGCCCTTCAGCAATAACTTTCACGACAATAAGACAGCCGGTATCTACTTCTGCGCCGGATGCGATCTGCCTCTGTTTTCATCCGAACATAAATTCGACAGTGGCACTGGCTGGCCCAGCTTCTGGCAGCCCATTGCCCCGGAAGTCATCGAGACCACGACCGATTACAAATTGATTCTCCCAAGGACCGAAGTCCACTGCGCCCGCTGCGAAGGACATCAGGGCCATCTCTTCAAGGACGGCCCCAAGCCGACGGGGCTGCGTTACTGCATCAACGGGGTGGCATTGAAGTTTGTCCCGGCCTAGGAATTGAACGGACTGATGCAACCGGTTGAGCCTCTATCGATCCGCTGGGTCTCCTCGGTGGAGGAGATCCCCTCTGATCTCTGGGACCGCTGTTTTCCCTCGCCCCTTGAGGGCCTCTGGTGGTATCGCTCGCTCGAGCGGAGCGGCCTGGAATCGCAGTTCACCTTCGCCTACGCCATCCTTGAGCGAGGCGCCCTGCCGGTCGGCATCGCCCCCACCTTCCTGATGGATGTCCCGATCGATCTTGTCGCGCCTCCCGCAATTGCCAAGATCCTCCGGATCGCCGGAGCGGTGATCCCTCGCCTACGCTATCAACGGACCCTCTTCGTCGGCTCTCCTTGCAGCGATGAAGGCACGATCGGCTTACTCCCTGGAGTAGAGCTGGCTGACGTGGCGCCGATCCTCCATGACGCCCTCGCGGTCCGAGCTCGCCAGGTTGGCGCGCCGATGATCGTCTGGAAAGATTTCCCGGACACGATGTCCGCCGCGCTGGATCCCTTATGCGCCAGCCGTGGCCTCTTCAAACTGGTCAGCTATCCCGGCACTCGCCTTCCCTTACCTGCAGGCGGCTTCGAAGCCTATCTGCAGGCCCTCACCTCCTCCCACCGCCACAACCTTCGCAAGAAGCTCCGGCGCAGCAAAGAGCTCGGCGAACTTCAGGCTTCTATCATTCAGCATCCAGACCACGCTCTCCTGAGCGAGCTCTTCCCGCTTTTTTTGCAGACCTATGAGAAGGGCCAGACGAAGTTCGAACACCTGACGCCAAAGTTTTTCGAACTCATCGCAGCGGAAGACACGTCCTACTTTGTCCTGCTACGAAACCAACAGACCGGGAAACTGGTGGCCTTCATGCTCTGTTTTCGCATCGGCTCCCGCGTGATCAATAAATTCATCGGTCTGGATTATGAATTGAGCGGTCACTGGTTCCTCTACTTTCGCCTTTGGGAGCAAGCGATCATCTGGGCCTCCTCCGTCGGCGCCACCGACTTTCAAAGCGGCCAAACAGGCTATCGCGCAAAGCTCGACCTCGAACATCGCCTCGTCCCTCTCAATAACTACTGCCAGCACCGGCACCCCTGGCTGCACCGCCTCTTCGCCACCGTCGCCAAAAGCATCACCTGGGCAACCCTTGACGACGATCTCGCGCAACAGAGCCTCCCCAGCGACTAGGCAAATTCTTCTCATGAAGATGCCGGTTGTCTCTCATTGGTGACCATTGCATGCCGTTCACTGCGAGTGCTGAACCCCAATCGGTGCTATACTCGGACTAGCAAAAAGACGGGCGCTTCACGATCTATCGGAAGCACTCGCCAGGTGAAAAGGGCAAACCATCCGAGAGGATGGGACGCAAAGCCAAGGGACCTAAGCAGGAACGAAGTTGTTCCAGGGTCAGCCTAGCCGCCACATGACCGGTTGCCCTGCGCAACTGTACGGCTAGCCCCCTCACTTCTTTCCTCTCCCGCGGCCACCTGATGTTCTACTCAGACTCATCATGGAGGTGCCCGTATGATATCCGCCATACATTCTGCCCTGTCCGGAGCTGCGGCCTACGCGAAACAAATCGAGGTCTCGGCGCATAATGTGGCCAACGTCAATACCGACGGGTTTAAAAAATCGCAGACGGATCTTGTCGAGGGAAGCAACGGGGGGGTGCGTCCCGTCGTTCGAAAAGACGACTCGGCCGGCCCGACCGTCCTGAGCGACAGGGGCCATGGTCCCACCCAGGTGGAACTGTCGAACGTCAATCTCGCAGACGAAGCCGTCACCCAGATCATCGCCCAGCGCGGATTCGAGGCGAATATCAGTACCCTGAAGACGTCAGACAGCATGCTGGGGACGATTCTGGACATGAAGCGATAACCCCTTCAACGCGAGGGCCAGCCAGCGAGGGAATGTCTCATAGCATTCCCTCAGGCAGTATGGTATGTCGAGCCCATGGCTGGCCCACACGTTCTCCTGCTCATTCCTCCACTCACTCAGCTGAATACGCCCTACCCGGCCACAGCCTATCTCACGGGGTTTCTCCGCAGCCGCGGGATTGACGCAGATCAGGCAGACCTCGGCATCGACATGGTGCTCCGAATCTTCAGCCGATCGGGGCTCCAATCGGTCTTTGATCAGGTGCGCCAGCGCGAGGAAGGGCTGCCAGGTGAAGCCAGACAGATGCTCGCGGTCGAGCCCGCCTATCTAAACACGATCGAACCGGTCATCGAATTCCTCCAGGGGCGCAATCCTTCTCTGGCCTTGCTCCTGGCCCGTCCAGGCTTTCTCCCCCAAGGGCCTCGATTCGCCGGCCATCGAGGTCGAACGTCGTCTTTGCGTAACTTGCCGGAGCAGGATCGCGCCAAACGATATGCCACCCTCTACCTCGAAGACCTCTCCGATTTGATTCAGGCCACCGTCTCTCCCCATTTTGCCCTGAGCCGCTATGCCGAACATATCGCCAGATCCGCTTCGTCGTTCGAGACCGTCATCGACGCAGTTGCCATCCCTCCGACATTGACCGATCAATTCATGCTCGAATCCTTGTGGGAGCACCTCGATCGCCTCAATCCATCCCTCGTCGCCCTCACAGTCCCCTTCCCAGGCAATCTCTATGGAGCCTTTCGTATTGCCCACTCCATCAAGAGCCGGAGGCCTGATCTCGCCATTGCCCTGGGCGGAGGCTATGCCAACACGGAGCTTCGGCGCCTGTCGGATCCCCGCGTGTTCGACTATGTCGATTACGTCACGCTCGACGACGGGGAGCGGCCTCTGCTGTCGTTGATTGAACATCTGGCAGGCACCAGGTCACGCCAGCAGCTCTGCCGGACCTTCTATCGGGAGAAGGATCGCGTGGTCTTCGCGAATACAACATCCGATCCTGAGTTCAGCATGGGCGAGGTCGGCTGTCCAACCTATCGTGGCCTGGACTTGAGTCGATACCTCACGATCCTGGACAGCACGAACCCGATGCATCGCCTCTGGTCGGAAGGCCATTGGAACAAACTCACGGTCGCCCATGGCTGTTACTGGAAGCAATGTACGTTCTGCGACGTCGGCCTCACCTACATCAGCCGCTACGAAATGACGCCGCCCGACCGGCTCATCCAACAGATCGAGCAACTGATGGCCGAGACCGGTTGCCGGGGATTCCACTTCGTCGACGAGGCGGCCCCTCCCGCTGCGTTGAAGTCGCTGGCCCTGGCTCTGCTGGAACGGGGCACCACGATTTCCTGGTGGGGCAATATCCGATTTGAAGAAGCCTTCTCGCCGGACCTCTGCCGCCTCCTGGCAGCCTCAGGCTGCATCGCCGTGACGGCAGGACTCGAAGCGGCCTCAGACCGCCTGCTGGAGAGAATCAAAAAAGGCATTACTGTCGATCAGACCGCGCTGGTGGCCGCTGCCTTCAAAGAGGCAGGCATCCTCATCCATGCCTACCTCATGTACGGCTGTCCCTCTGAGACGGTCCAAGAAACGGTGGACTCGTTGGAGCGAGTGAGACAATTAGTACAAGCGGATCTCATTCAATCGGCCTTCTGGCATCGCTTTACCGCCACGGCCCATAGCCCGATCGGCCTCCAGCCTGCCGCCCATGGCCTGCGTATTCTTGGACCGGAGTTTCAGGGTTTTGCGGAGAACGACCTCCAACATGAGGATCGCCGGAGCAAGACGCCGGAATGGCTCGGAGAAGGGCTCAGACGGTCGATGCTCAATTACCTGGAAGGGAACGGTCTCACGCTCGACCTGCGCCAATGGTTCGACCATTCCGTGCCAAAGCCACGAGTCTCCCCCACCTGGATACAACAGCTCCTCAAGGGACGAATCCTTGAAGACAACCCGCAGGCGGAGAGGCGATTCGTCTGGCTGGGAGGCCAACCGGTCTGTGAACCGGTTGGAAGAAAAACAAGGATCATTCTGCCTGGCCGCACCAGCGATCAGGCCCTCACCCTCTCCACCCCGCAGGCCCTGTGGCTAAGCGATCTGATCCATCGCTCCACGCCACGCAATAACCCCTCTCGTCCCTACCCATTACTCAAGGAAGAGAGAGCGACATTTCCAGGGACAGCAAAAGAGTTTGAAGCCTTCCTCAGCACAGCCGCCTGGAAGAAAGTCAGGACTTCTGGCCTACTGCTCGTCTAACATCACGTCCAACCCATTCCGCGTGACCCGGCCATAGAGAGCCGGAATGACCAGCAAGGTTAAGATCGTTGAGGTAAACAGCCCTCCGATTACAACCGTCGCGAGGGGCCGCTGAACTTCGGCTCCCATGCTGGTGGCCACAGCCATGGGAAGAAAACCGAGACTGGCGACCAACGCCGTCATCAACACGGGCCTGAGCCGATCCATCGCGCCCTGCCTGACGGCCTGATCGGTCGGGAGCCCTTCTGTTTCAAGCTGGCGGATATGGCTAACCAGCACTACTCCATTGAGCACGGCAATGCCGAACAGGGCAATAAATCCAATAACCGCTGAAATGCTAAGCGGCAAGCCTCGCAGCCACAGAGCCACAATGCCTCCGGAAAGGGCCAACGGAACGTTGAGGAAAATCAACAGGGCCGGACGCATGGCGCCGAAGATCACCGACAGCACCCCCAGAATCATGAGGAGCGTAACAGGCACGACCAAGGCTAACCGGCTGGTCGCCTCCTGAAGATGTTGAAACTGTCCGCCCCAAGTCAGTTCGTACCCGGTCGGAAGGGAGATCTCCCGTGCCACGGCTCTCTGAGCCTCCGAGACGAAGCTCCCCAAGTCCCTGCCTCGAATGTTGTTCTCCACCACGATCCGCCGCTGCACATGTTCCCTACTGATCTGAGCCGGTCCCGTATCGACTCGAATAGTTGCCACGCGGGACAGCGGCACGAGTTCACCATGGCTGGTGGGGAGGAGGAGATTGCCCAAGGAGGCAGGATCGGCCGAGACGCTGTCGGCTAGCCGGACGACAAGGTCGAACCGCCTGGGGCCTTGAACTACCGTGCCGACGACATGGCCCACACGGGTAGTCTGCACGAGGGTCAACACTTCGTCCGCCGTGAGTCCATACCGGGCGATCTGTTCCCGGTCCACAATCACTCGCAAAAGAGGCAGGCCCGCCACCTGTTCAACCTTGACATCCGCTGCGCCCCGCACGGTTTCCAACACGCGGGCCACTGCCTCCGCTTGCTGCTTGAGCACCTCCAAGTCCGGCCCGAAGATCTTGACCGCAAGATCCGAGCGAGTTCCCGCGATCAATTCGTTGAAACGCATCTCGATCGGTTGCGTAAATCCAAGACCGACGCCCGGCACTGCATCCAGGATAGCCGGCTTCATTTTGGCGATCAGATCTTCGCGCGTGCCGGCCGTCGTCCATTCCTGCTGCGGCTTGAGAATCACGAACACGTCCGACAGCTCCACCCCCATCACGTCAGTCGCCACCTCAGGACTTCCTGTTCTGGTCACGACCTTCACCACCTCGGGAAATGCGCGCAGCGCCCGCTCAACGTCCAACGCGCCCTTGACCGATTCGCTCAAAGAGACGCTGGGTAATCGCCAGAGCTGAATCGCCATATCCCCTTCGTCGAGGCGAGGCACAAATTCGATGCCGAGCCAGGCGCTCAATCCGAGGCTCACGGCAAACAGACCGACCGCCGGCGTCACCACCAGAGCCGGGCGAGCCATCGCCCACCTGAGACAAGGATCGTAGGTGCGGCTGAGCCTGCCGATCAGAGGCGTAGCCTCCTGTCCGGACCTCGCCCGCACAAACCAAAAGGCGAGCAATGGGGTAACCGTCACAGCCAGGAGCAGCGAGCCTGCCAGGGCCAGGATGACCGTCACGGCCATGGGACGGAACATCTTCCCCTCGATGCCGGTCAGAGTCAGGATTGGCACATAGACAAGAATGATGATGCCCACGGCCAGAGTCATGGGACGCAGCACCTCGCGGCCTGCTGCCAAAATCTCACTCAACCGTTCCTCTTGGCTCATCACATCCTTCTTGGCCAATCGCCGGAGGATGTTGTCGACCATCACGACCGAACCATCCACGAGCAGACCGAAGTCGATGGCGCCGAGGCTCATCAAATTGCCGGAGAGCCCCGCCTGCATCATCCCGCTGAAGGCGATCAGCATCGACAGGGGGATAGCGGAGGCCACAATCACGCCGGCGCGAAGATCGCCGAGAAAAAGAAACAGCACGGCAATAACGAGGAGCCCTCCCTCGAACAGATTATTCCGGACCGTCCGAATCACCTTCGAGACCAGCAGAGTTCGATCGTAGTAGGGTTCAACCGTCACGCCGGGAGGCAGGGTCGCTTCAATCTCCTTCACTCTGGTCTTCACCAATTCGACAACCTGTTGCGCATTCTCGCCCGCCAGCATTTGCACCATCCCGATGACGGTTTCTCCCTCGCCCATCGCCGTCGCAGCGCCAATGCGGAGCGCCGAGGCTTCCTTCACCTCCGCAAGATCTGCAATGTAGATCGGCACTCCCCCAGGCCCATGCGCCACCACGATCCTCGCAAGATCCGAAACCTGAGTCGCCAGCGCTTCGCCGCGAATAAGCAATTGCTCCCTCTGACGTTCGATATAGCCTCCGCCCGCGATCGCGTTGTTCCGTTCGAGCGCCTCGAATACCTGCCGCAGCGACAGGTTGAAGGACTGAAGCTTCGCCGGGTCGAGCACGACTTGAAACTGCTGGGGCTCGCCTCCCCAAATATTCACTTCCACCACGCCTGGCACCGCTCGCAGCCTCATCCCGATCTCCCATTCGAGGAGCGTCCTGAGCGCCATGGGACTGTAGCCCTTGCCTTTCAGCGTAAACTGATAGACTTCCCCCAATCCTGTCGTCAGGGGGCCGATGATCGGGCGGCCATACTCGGCAGGGATCCGTTCCATGGCGCGGCTCAGCCGCTCCGAGACCAACTGCCTCGCCCGATAGACGTCCGTCCGATCGTCAAAGATCGCCGTAACCACCGAGAGACCGTAGCGCGACACGGAACGAAGCTCGCGCAGGGCCGGCAGTCCGCTCAGCGACGCTTCGATGGGAAAGGTGATGAACTGTTCCACTTCAACCGGACCCAGCGCCGGTGAGCGGGTCAGGATCTGGACCTGTACCGGCGTCAGGTCCGGCATGGCATCGATCGTGAGGTGCCGAAAAGACCAGAGGCCCATGACGATGACGAGACCCATCGCCATTAGGGTGAAGAAACGATACCGCAGCGAGAGGGTGAAAAGCCGTTCCATCTTACCCTCCCTCTCCGGACCCGATATGCTCTTTGAGCAGCACGTTCTTCAAATCGAAGACGCCATCCACCACGACCAGCTCGCCCGCCGTCAGGCCTTTCCTCACTTCAGCCCAGCCCCCTCCTTCACGGCCGACTTCGACCGGAACGAATACATAGCCTGTCTCGCGTTGCACAAAGACGGCGCGCACATTCTCCACCATCGTCAGGGCCGACACAGGGACAGCCAAGACCGGGGCGCTGCCGATGACCAATTGCACCTCCACATATTCATGCGGCTTCAGATGCTGTTGCCGGTTCTCGACTTCGAACCGGACGCGGATCGTGCGGGTGGTCTCGTCCGCGACCGGCGCAAGATAGGTGAGCGGAGCCGTCACCGGCTCCCCGCCCCTCGGCAGAATGGTCCCCACATCACCCTCTTTGAACTTGCGGGCCTGTTCGATCGGCAGGTTGGCAAAAACCCAGACGCGGCTCGTATCCACGATCTCGAACAATTCATTACCCGGCATGACTCCCTGCCCCAGCACCACATTCTGCGCGACCACCGTGCCGGCGATCGGCGATTTGAGGGTGTAGCGATGGCCCTCTTGATGGCTGCCATGTTCCATCTGATGGAGCTCCTCCCCCGTCATGCCCATGTTCAGCAGTTTCTCGCGCACATGCTGATGGCGAGCCTGCGCTTCAATGGAGCGGCCTCGCTCTTCGACCAATCGACGCTCCGTCACGATCTGATCGGCCCACAACTTCTTCGTCCGCTTGTACCCGCTCTCGGCCACATCAGCCTGGGCTTTGGTCACAAGATATTCCTGCACCAGTTCATCCAAACGCATGCTCTCGATGGCCAACAGAGGCTGATCGCGCCTGACGCGATCGCCCAATTGCACCTGGATGGACTGCACCTGCCCTTCCAGCCGGGACGTAATCTTGGCGACCTGCTTCAAGTCGAGCGACACCTCCCCCGGAGCCGTCACCACCTCCGGCACTTCATGGGCTGCGGCCTTCTCCGTCCGCAACCGGTCCCGCACGGATGCCGGAGCCTGAATGACGCTGCTGCGAGGAACGCCAGCCTGAGGACTCGCTTTTGACTGCGGAGTCGTCGGCTCAGTTCCTCGATCGCCGCAAGCCCCGACCAGCAGGCCTAGCGCCAACACACAGGCGGTCGCTGCAATCCATTTGATGCTCATCTCAGACTCCTTCTGAATCGTCACACTCCACCGACCGCCCGCTCAAGCCGGGCGAGGGCGATAGAAAGATCCGCTCGGGCCTGGACGTACTCCAGCAACGTTTGCCTGTAGACCCGTTGGGAATCGAGCAGGTCCAGGAGACTCGCGGCTCCCTGCTGAAAACTGACCCGCGCGACACGGAGCGTCTGTTCCGCTTGCTTCAACAGTCCGGTCTCGAAGACTTGCAGTTGCTCGTTCGCGGTGCGGACATCCTGCACATGCTGCGTGATGGCCTGCGTGATTTCGTTCTGGGCCCGCAACCGCTCTGCTTCGGCGCGGTGCCTGGCCCCGAGCGCGCTCTCGATCTCTCCCTGACGCTGATACCAGAGGGGCAGGGGAACGCTGAGTCCCGCTGTAACCGACTCATCCCCCGCTTCACGATGGTAGCTCCCCTGCACCGTGACGTTCGGCATCCGCGACTCCCGCTCGAACGTCGCGCTGAACTGCGCCTGCTCGACCAGCTTGCTCAGCCGCCGGATCGTCGGATGTTGCTCCAGCGCGCGGGCAGCCAGCACGTCCAGATCCAGCCCCTGCCGGGCCTGTTCGAAATCGCCCTGGAGGGAAAATTGATTACCCAACATGCCGGCCGTCACCATATCCAACTTGGCCCTCACCACCACCAAGGCATTCTGGGCACGGGCAACTTCCTTCTTGGCCTTCTGTACCTCGACCGTGGCCTTCATCGTTTCAAAAACCGTGGCATCGCCCGCCGCCGCGCGAGCCTTTACAGCTTTCAAGACCTCTTCGACCATCGTCAGATGCTGGCCTGCCAGCTCGACATCCCGCTGCGAAAGCAGCACCTGATAAAAGGCGATCTTGGTTTCGGCAATCACGTTGAGGCGGGTCTCCTCCATCGCGGCGCTAGCCCCTGCCGCCCCTGCATCCGCCGCCTGTTGTCTGGCCCGGCGCTTCCCTTGCCATTCCAGCGGTTGCTCGACCGTCACAGTTCGCTCCGTCACCTTTACCCCGCTGCTCGGATCGCGAATGGCCCCTCGCCCCGCTACACCGGAAATCGACGGATTGAGATAGGCCCCGGCCGCGACCTGCTGGCCGCGACTTTGACTCATGGTGCCCTGAGCCCCTGCCATGACCGGATTGTGCGCGAGCGCCAGTTCCAGCACGGTGCTTAACGTATGAGTGGAACTGGGCTCGCCGGCCGTTGCAAGGCCGGACGTGCTCAGAATCAGAATCCCCAGCCACCCGATTAGTTGTCGAATCATTGCTTGCCCTCCCTTCGCAGGCTAAAGCCGCCCTCCTGACCTCCGACCTCCGGTCGAAAATACGGAACGGCACAGCCGCACCGGCATCTGCCGGAATCGCCTGCGTTATTCAGTCGTCACGAAACGAGAAATGGGATTAGAGGGAGAGGAAAGGAGGAGCACGGAGAGGCAGCGCAGTGGAGAGAAAGAGCACAGTGTGCGAGCTATCCGGATGGAACGAGTCGAGGGCCAGAGCTGGTTGAGCCACGGGGTTCTCGACAATCGGCAATCCGAAGACCGGCGCCCCCGGCTTGGGCAGCGGGCGATCGACTGGAACGGTCAGCAGCGAGAATTCGATCTCAGGATGATTGAGCCCATGACCGGAATGGACCAACGACTGTAAATGCTGATGCGTGGCATCGGGGCAGGTCGAGTCGTGGATTGCATCCTCATACTCGCACTCAAGGTCCTGGGAGAACACCGTATGGATGGTGCCGCCATGCATATGGCGCTCACCCCCATGAGCATGATCCGCTTCGGGATGGACATGGACCAGTGGCACGATGAGCATCCAGAGGGAC
Organism: Nitrospira lenta; assembly: GCA_945905765.1. GTDB lineage: Bacteria > Nitrospirota > Nitrospiria > Nitrospirales > Nitrospiraceae > Palsa-1315. The sequence continues at coordinate 1,473 of CAMDPZ010000063.1, read as the reverse complement.
GCCCAGAGCAGGATCAGCAGACGGGAGCCAGAAGGTTTGTTGCTGAGCTGTTTCATAGATGACGAAACCCTAGCACAATTCGCCTTCCTCAGCAATCAACCGACCTCTTTTCGCTAGAAGCAGCAAGGGCGGGAGAGGCTCTAAGTCCCTCCCGCCCTCGATGACGAATGAACGATTCGTTACTTGTTCGGCTGCGGAGTATAACGCAGGTACGGCTTCACGGTCTTGAAGCCCTTAGGGAAGAGCGTCTTCGCTTCCGCATCGTTCACTGCCGGCGTGATGATGCAATCCTCTCCATCCTTCCAGTTGGCAGGCGTGGCGACCTTGAACTTCGAGGTCAGCTGCAGCGAATCAATCACTCGCAGCAGTTCGTCGAAGTTCCGGCCACATGAAGCAGGATAGGTCAAGGTCAGCTTCACCTTTTTGTCCGGCCCGACAATGAACACCGAACGCACCGTCATATTGTCCAAAGCGTTCGGATGGATCATGTCATAGAGGGTCGCGACCTTCTTGTCCGGGTCCGCAATGATCGGATAGTTCATCGTGGTATGCTGCGTCTCATTGATATCGCTGATCCAGCCCTTGTGCGAATCCAGCGGATCGACGCTGACAGCGATGACCTTCACACCCCGTTTCTTGAACTCCGGCGTAATCTTCGCAACGGTCCCCAACTCGGTGGTACAGACCGGAGTGTAATCTTTCGGGTGCGAAAAGAGAATCCCCCACCCGCCGCCCAACCACTCATGAAAGTTGATGGTCCCTTCCGTGGTCTCCGCCGTAAAATTCGGCGCCTCATCTCCCAATCGTATTGCCATAGCAGCCTCCCATAATATTCAAGCCAATGACTCGACAGCACAAACCGCAATACGATACTGTCCTTTCTGGACGAAGTGCAAGAGGGACCAGGAGGAATACAACATGAACGCACCATACCCAAGGAGTCCGAAAAATCGGCTGGGAAACATCGCCCATTTGGGGCGTATGATCGACAAGGTCAGGCTCCGCCAGGCAGGCCAGATCCAGGACTATAACTATTTAACCGTGGGATTCGACCGCTACCTGCTCGACTTCCTCGAACTCGACGCCACGGCGTTCGAGCAGAGGGTCTGCGCCGGAGGAACCGACAATGAAATCCTGGACTGGGTCCGAGCGCACATGAAGAACCGCAGCCAGGAAGAAATTGCTCAATGGAACCAGCGAATCGAAACCAGCGGACCGCTGGATGAGGCAGGCAAAGCCAGGTTTCAGCAGCGGCTCAACGATGTAGCAACGAAACGAGGCGTGCCGGCCTCGACATTGCCGCAAGTCACAGCCTGGTCCGATTTGATCGAGCTCGACGAGGGCCGCCTGTAGCGAAACCGCTGGGCCAATGCCGCCACCGAGACGATGAGTTGAATGGTGCGCCCGGCTGGAATCGAACCAGCGACCCTCGCCTTAGAAGGGCGATGCTCTATCCAACTGAGCTACGGGCGC
>CAMDPZ010000062.1 GCA_945905765.1 Nitrospira lenta | reverse complement strand
AGCCCCTCCCTGTCGGGGTTGTCCCCCCCCTTCTTCCTGGCCAAACAATGAATTTCTTTGTGGTGTCAATACCGTGTCAGCCAGGTGAGCAACCCCAGCTCAATCGAAACGAAGAGAGACGAAGAGAGACGAAGAGACGCGAAGGTGATTTGTGAGGCCTGGTGCGGGAAAGAGGGACTCCCCCTAGTCTTTCGACCAGTTAGGGAGCCCCTCCATTCTACACTCTTAATCAGCGGGCCGTAGGTTCAACCCCTACACGGCCCACCAAAACTCTTCTCTCCATAGCCCCGTTCAGGCGAATCATTCCAGACTAAAATCCTGCGAGCCGGCCGGAACCCATGGGTCACGGACGGCCAAAAGACCGGACATAGAGCAGGACTTGCCAGGCCTCTTCCTCCGTCAGCACGAGCGGAATAAAAGGCGCCATGGCCGTGCCCTTGCTGCCGTTCTTCAAAATCCAGAACAGTTCCCCGTCGGTTCGAGCGGTTTGCCAGGCCTTGTCCGTAAAATTTCTCGGCAGGGGCCCCTTCAGACTCCCCGGTGCGATATCTCATCCCAACCCTTTTCCATCGGCCCCATGACAAGCTTTGCAGAAGGCCTTCCCTTCGAACAGGGCCTTGCCCTTCGCAATCATCTCGTCGCTGGCTGGGAGTGGATTGGTGACAGCACGGGCCACTTCGATCTGGTCGCGCGGCACGCGCGGGCGAAGGATCTCCTGACTGGCGCCCCAGGAGAGGGGTACAATTTGAAAGAGCAGCGCGCCAACTGCCACGATAGCCCGAGACAAACTATCCACGCGTCAAACCTCCCGCCACAGGGGCTCAAAGAAAAAAGAGCAGGGAGGACAGCCTCCCTGCTCAGAATATTCCCGCACGAAAACTTCTACTTGTCCGTCTTCTCCGCCTTCCGATGCTTGTGGCCGATAGCCTGAGGATGACCGACCGTTCCGTTCGGCGCCTTGGCGCCATCCGGCCAAAGATGGAAAATGATTCCGTCCGTCTGAGCCGCAATCGCCGCCACTTCCTTAGCCTGCGCATCCGGCATATCCAGAATCTGGACGCGGCCGGTCGCAATCTCGACCTCATGGTCATGATAGTACTTGTTCCAGGTCTTCAACGGCACATGGGCGCGCGAGACGGACTTCGAGACAAAGTACTCGACATCCGTCAACCGGGCATTGGGCTCGGTCGATTCAAACAACAGACACTGAAAAACCTCCGGTGAAATCCCCTTGCAGTAATGGTGATAGGGGCCATGCACCGTGCCATCTTCAAATTTGTGCGGAGCCATCACGTGGATATTGAACCCATCGGCTGGGCCTGGCTTCTTCTCCGCTGCCGGAGCAGCAGCGCTGCCCTGGGCAAAGGCCGTTCCCATTGCGAAGATAGAAACACTCAGCACAGATGCGATACTCAGCGCTCGGATCATGACGACCTCCTAGGTTGGGAATGGGACATGCGACTGACTATGGGAAACACAGGGTTTTTAAAATTATTCACTTAATCTTTCGGAATCTTGGGAAGTTGAAACGGGATCGGCTCCCCGGTCAAAGCCTTGAGAAACGCCACAAGATCGGATTTCTCTTCAGCCGTCAGGTTGAGCGGCTTGACGAGCGGGCTCAGATTCTGATTGGCCCCGCCTCCGGCATTGAGAAAGTCCACCACCTCGTCGGGCGTCTTGAAGGCGCCATCATGCATGTAGGGAGCGGTCTCGCTCATGCTCCGCAGTGTCGGTGTCTTGAAGGCGCCCTTGTCCTTCTCAGCCTTCGTCACATAATAGCGGCCCAAATCTTCCTTCAACGGCCCGACTTGCGGCACACCAAGATTGTGAAACTGATTATCGGTGAAGTTCGGCCCGTTGTGACAAAGAATGCAGCGGGCCTTGCCCTTGAACAGGCCCATCCCCCGCACCGCTCGTTCATCCATGGCGCTGGCATCGCCGGCCACGTACTTATCAAAGGAAGAATTCGTTGAAATGATCGTGCGCTCATAGGAAGCAATCGCCTCGGCGATCCCTTGCAGATTCACCTCAGTCCCGAACACAGCCCGGAACTGCTGCTGATAGCCCTTAATCTTCCTGAGCTTGCTCACGACATTCTCGTGCGTCTCCCCCATCTCGATCGGATTCTGGATCGGCCCGATCGCCTGCTCCTCCAGCGAGCGGGCGCGCCCATCCCAGAACTGCAGATGATTAAAGGCCGTATTGTAGACGGTAGGAGACTGCCGCCCGCCCACACCGCCCTCGATCCCGATGGAAGTTTGGCGAGGGTCGGCAAAGCCTGTCGCAGGGTTATGACAAAAGGCACAGGAGATCGCGCCACTCTTCGAGAGGCGACCGTCAAAGTAGAGCTGCTTGCCCAGTTCGACTTTCGCCTTGTAGGTCAGGTTCGTAGCGGGGGAGGGAACCGACATGGGGAGTGGACCGATATCCGAAACCGTGAGCCCATCGATCGTCACAGCTCCATGAGGCGCATGGCCGGAGGGTGACGCCTGCGCCGACTTCAGACTGTCGAAAACAGACAGCCCCGATGCAGAGACCATCAACCCGATCAGGCCAACGAGCAACAGACGATTGTTCATCATAACCATTCCTCCAGGACTCCCATCAAATACGATTCCCCTGACTGCGCCTGGCCGAGGATAACATGGGCCGATTCGTTTGGACAGCGAACCACCGGGCCGCAGATGATTACACCAGCACTCGTTATTCCCCTAGCTGCCCTTGACCCCGGCCAGCTTCAGCACCACAGCCCATTCCTCTTCCGTCACAGGCTGAACCGAGAGGCGGGAACCCTTTCGCAGCAAGACCATATCCTTCAGCCGGGGCTCCTGCCTCAGCTGGTCAAGCGGCAAGCTGGCCTTGAAGGTCTGACGATACCGGATGTCCACCATGTCCCAGCGTGGAGCGGAGCGAGGACTGGACGGATCATAGTGATGGTGCGTCTTGTCGAACTGGGTCTCGTCCGGGTAGGCAGTCCGCACGACCTCTGCCATGCCCACCACAGCAGGCGGCTCCGCATTGCTATGGTAAAATAGCACCCGGTCGCCGACCGCCATCGTCCGCATAAAGTTGCGGGCCTGATAGTTCCGCACCCCATCCCAACAAGTCGTCTGCCTGGGAGCTTGCGCGAGGTCCTCGATCGAAAACACTCGCGGCTCCGATTTCATTAGCCAGTAACGGCGTCCCTGTGCCATCACATCACCTCTTCCTGCTTGGTCATTCGGCTCGTTCCCTGTATGCTGTGAGCGATGATTCGTTTTCAACTGAGGTCTGACAATGGAACTGACCCCATTCTTCTTCGGTCTCTATAAGTTCGTCAAGTACGGACTCTACCCATTGACCTGGGTCCTGCTGCTCCTCAGCGCTGCCACGGTCCTGGTCCTCCGCCCCCTCTCGCCAACAAGCTTACGGTGGTTGCGCCGACTCGTCATCTCCTCCCTCCTTCTCCTCGTACTGTTCTCCAGTCCGTTGGTCGCAACCCTGCTGATCGGCTCGCTTGAATCCTGGCACCGGCCGCCACAACTGATGTCATCCGACCGCTTCAATGCGATCGTAGTCTTGGGAGGAGGCGTCCATGAGAAGGGGTCGCTTCGACCGACCATCGAGCTATCTTCTACTTCCAGAGATCGAGTCACGTGCGCAGTAGACCTCTACCAACAGGGCTATGCCCCGACATTGGTGCTGTCAGGGGGAGACGGCAGGATCTTCGGCATAGGCCCCCAGGAAGCGGTCGAAATGAAACGGTGGGCGGTCCGCCTTGGCGTTCCCGAGCCTGCCACGATGCTCGACTTCGGATCGAGAAACACCTATGAGAATGCGACTGGGACCAAACGGCTCATCGGGCCAGCCTCGATTCTCCTTGTGAGCTCCGCCAGCCATCTCCCACGAGCCATCCCAGTATTTGCGAAACAGGGATTTCACGTCACGCCGGCCCCTTGCGATTACGTCTCACGGGACCTGCCTAAAGAGATCCTGAACGACCTCGATCTGTTCGACTTCCTGCCAGACGATGATGCGCTGCGCCACTCTACCGAAGCGGTCACAGAAGTAGCCGGGATCGCGATCTATTGGCTGACGGGGAAACTCTAGTCTGAGAGCTCGATAACGGCGAACAATCCGCGATGCAAAGTTCGAAGCTCTGGGTTCGAGGTTCCCCAAACCTCGAACTTAGACCCCCCGCCGCCTGCCGGGCTATGCGGTTGACCAGCTAATCAACGCTTCTCTATGATGCCGACGGGAAAAGGCCACGAGGCCAGGGGCATCAGGCGAGGGAATTGTATGGTCGAACGATTTGAAGTCGCGCTCAACACTCCAGCCGGGCGGCTGACCACGGCCATCGATGTGCCGACGGGACTCATCCCCATCACGGCGATTGTCCCGGTCACTCGCCGCCTGGGAGAAGAAGCCGCGCAGCTGGAAGCCCAGCAGGCCGTCGAAGCAGGCCAGACCATCTCCTGCAAGATGGGCTGCGCCGCCTGCTGCCGCATGCTGGTTCCCCTCTCTCCTCCGGAAGCCTTCTCGCTGCGGGAATATGTGGAGCAGTTGCCGTCCGATCGACGCACTCTCCTGCTAAACCGCCTCAGCGACACAAAGGACCGACTAACCCAAGCGGACCTCTGGAGTCAACTCAGCGACGTGGCAGAGGCCTCCAAGCCGATGCCGGACGAAGCCCTCGACCCGCTCAACCGGTCTTACTATGCATTGAGAATCCCCTGCCCCTATTTAGAGGAGGAGATGTGTTCGATTTACGAGGCACGCCCCGCCGCCTGCCGGGAGCTCCTCGTCACCTCCCCGGCGGAACTCTGCCAGGACCTGGTGCAAAATCCTGTCACACCCCTGCCGGTCTCAATGCGAATCGGGTCCATCCTGGGGCTGGTCTGGGGAACCTTGACCAACTCTCCCCCTCGACTCATTCCGCTCCCAATGGCCTTAGAATGGGCCGAGCGGCATAAAGAAGAATCCCGGCAGACCTGGCCTGGCTCATCCCTCTTGGACCAAGTCCTCGACAATATGTGGAGATTTCTCAGCCAGGCATTTCAAAGAAAGTGATGAGCGATCTGTGATGGGTGCTGGGCAGGAGTGGAAGGCAATAGCGCATCACCGATCACTCATCACAGCGGTATTGTCCATGACATCAAAGGAGAAACGCGAATGCAAAAGCCCGTCATCGTCTGTTTAGATTTAGAAGGAGTCTTGGTGCCGGAGATCTGGATCAACGTCGCGCTCAAGACCGGCATCGAGGAATTGAAGATCACCACCCGCGAGATGCCGGATTACAATGCCCTGATGAAACGGCGCCTGGCCATCCTGGATGAGCACAAGCTCACCATTCACGACATCCAACAGGTCATCGACAAAATGGGCCCGCTGGAAGGAGCCATCGACTTTGTCTCCTGGATTCGCGAGCGCTGCCAGGTCATCATCCTATCCGACACCTTCTATCAGTTCGCCTATCCCTTGATGCGCCAGCTGGGATTCCCGGCGCTCTTCTGCAATCAACTGGAGATCGATCCAGCAGGCCGCATCGTCAACTTCCACATGAGAATGCAGAACCAGAAGAAACATTCGGTGGCAGCACTGAAGTCGCTCAACTTTCACGTCCTGGCAGCAGGCGATGCCTACAACGACACGGCCATGTTAGGAGAGGCCCACGCGGGGTTCTTCTTCTGTCCGCCGGACCACCTCCCCAAGGAATTCCCGCAGTTTCCTGTGACGAAAACCTACGGGGAGCTGCAAGCGCGATTCGCAGAGGCGGGGGGACTTAACTAGCTGTCAGCCGTCTCAAAAACTTCCTCCCCTTTGTAAGGGGAGGCTAGGAGGGGTAGAGAGTCGTAACGCCAGGGGGATAGAGGCTCATGCCCAGATCCACAAAGGGACAGGCAGGCTATCTCAATCTTAAACGCCGACTTCGCTCTAACATGACCGGGCCGGAAACTCGACTATGACCCTCCCCTAACCCCTCCTTACGAAGGAGGGGTAAAGAAGCTGAAAGCTGAGGGCTGATCGCTACCTCTCCCCATTCACCACTGCCAGCACCCGCCTGCCATACCGTTCCGCCTTCAGCTCGCCGATCCCTGGCACTTCCAACAGGGCTGCGGGCGTCGCTGGCATGTGGCTGGCGATGGCCTTCAAGGTCTTGTCGTGAAAAATCACAAACGGCGCGACATCCTCTTCCTCTGCCAGCTCCGTGCGGAGCTTTCTGAGCCGGTCAAACAGTTGCTGATCCACAGGCGATGCTGGAAGAGCCATGGCGGCCGTAGCCTTCTCGCGTAACAGTTTCTTCACCGGGGCCTCTCTCTGGCGCTCCTCCACAACGTTCAGCGTGACGACACCGACCCCCTGTAAGACCTCCTGTCCTTTGCTCGTCACATCAATCGTGGGATACTCCGCCCCTTCGACCTGAAGATAACCCGACTCGATCAGCCCCTTCACCAAACTGGTCACGGATGGCTTCGAGAGCGCTCGACAGATTCCGTACGTAGGACAGCTTTCCCCGCCAAAGGCCAGCAACGCTTTCGAGCGGCTGCCCCGGAGCACCTCGACGATACGGCTCACTCCGAAACGCCCCCCGCACCAAGACACGGTCGCCAAGACCGCCTTCGCGGAAGCCGCATCATCGTAGGGAACCTCCCGCCTCACCTGTTGCACCGGGGCCACGCAGCGATCGCAGAGGCCGCAGGGGCCCAAGGCCTTCTCTGTTTCATCGCTGAAATAGTCGAGAATCGCGAGCTGCCGGCAAGTCGATATGGACACGTACCCCTGCATCTCTTGGAGCAGGGTTCTCATCCTCGCTGCCCGATCTGATCCTTCCGGATCCTTTGCCGCCAGTTGAATGAAATACTCCTGCGTGGCCAGATCCCGCTCATGGAACAACAGGACGCAGGCAGCCGGCTGTCCATCGCGGCCGGCCCGACCGACTTCTTGATAATAGGCCTCCACACTTCCAGGAATGTCGAAATGGACGACCAGCCGGACATCCGACTTATCGATCCCCATGCCGAAGGCATTGGTCGCAGCCAGGATCCTCACGGACCCCCGGCGGAAGTCATGATGCACAAGCTGCCGCTCCTCATCCGAAAGGCCTGCATGGTAGTAGCCGACCGATTGCTGAGACTGGCCCAGCCAATCCGCGACCTCTTCGGCCGCCCGCCGCGTGGCACAATAGACCAGGATCGTACCCTGTTCCCTCTCGCGAACCAGCCGCTCCAACGTCGCCAGCTTCTCCTGGCGGGACTGACAGAGACGGACGGAGAGGGCGAGATTGGGCCGACGGAAACCCGTGACCAACTTGAACGGATCACGGAGGGACAGACGCTTGCAGAGATCGACTTGCACGCGGGTGGTGGCAGTGGCTGTCAGGGCCAGACAGGGAGGATTGGTCAATTCCTGGCGGAGGCGGCCGATCTTGAGATAGTCCGGCCTGAAATCGTGCCCCCATTGGGAGATGCAATGGGCTTCATCGACCACCAGCAACGAAACCCAGAGGCTGCGCAGGAGCTGGAGAAATTCCTCATGCTGCATCCGTTCCGGCGCCAAATAGAGCAACTGCAGCCGTTTCTGATGGAGATCCTGAATGACACGGTGCTTTTCAGAGCCAGTGAGGCCGGAATGAAACGCCGCCGCTTTGATCCCTCGTTGCTTGAGGCTGGCCACCTGATCTTGCATCAGAGCAATGAGGGGAGAAATGACCAGGGTCAAGCCAGGCAAGATGGTCGCAGGCAATTGATAACAGAGCGATTTACCCTGCCCAGTCGGCATGACCGTCATGGCATCACGCCCGGCCAAGACGGCGCGAATGACCTCTTCCTGGCCAGGCCGAAAGATCGTAAAGCCGAACCGTTCACTGAGCTGTTTGGTTAGATCGTCCACGGGAAGTCAATTGGGAACGAGATGGTGATGAATCGTGGGAGCGGATTGAGTATAGACGACTGTCCCACTGCGGGCAAGGTAGATGGCCGAACAGGTAGCCATCAGCTCTCAGCCTTCAGCAATCAGCTACTGAAGGGAAAGGCCTCGGAGGCTAAGAGAAAAATCCAACAGCCCTGCGGAGCATCGCCCCACCCAGGCATGAGGACAACGTAAGGCATAGCGGCTAGAAATCATTAAACTCTTCGGCAGTCACTCCTGCCTGACGAATCAGCTTCCTGAGAAGACCGGGACCGAGTTCGTCATGTTGGGGAATCGAGAGGGTGTATTCGTATCCGGACTTGACCATCATCACATGAGACCCGCGTTGCCGCGCCACGGCCCAACCGGCTCGTCGAAACTTCCGAACCGCCTCGGCGCCGGAGCAGAGCCGTAGGGCTGTCCCCATCAGACCATGACCTCGATGCTCTGGTTCAGATCCAGCTCCGTCTTGCCCTCCATGGTCTCCAGCCAGCCCGCGATGGCCTCTTTCACATTGGCCAAGGCTTCTTCATGAGTCTTGCCTTGAGACAGACAGCCAGGCAAGGCCGGCACTTCAGCCACATAGTATCCGGCTTCATCCTGCTCAATGAGGACGTGAAGTTTCATGGCAATTTCTCCTGTTACACTGGAAAGACCATTGGACGAATGATACCTGCAAGTGTACTGCATGGCTCAGATCGTGACAAGCAACACGACATTCCGACGGGCAACCAACGACAAGGCAAAAAGAAGCCCCGCCGGGGATCTCCCGGCAGGGCTTTCTTTTCTTAGCAGGGCCGGGAGATCCTCTCGCCCCTGCTTCTATATTTCGACTACTGCTTAGAAGTTCACCCAGAGCTGCGCATAGGCCCAATCCTGACCTCTGCTCGTGCCCAGGTTCTCCTGGATGTAGCCGCCGGCAAAGAGATGGCCATAGGCAGCCTGGAAGGCCAACTTGCCATCCATGAACATGTGGGTATAGGCCACATCCAATTCGTCACCGATGTGGGTCTTGGTGTTGCCGACCTTCGAGTAGACATAGGCGCCCTGGCTGCCACGATACCAGTTGTCTTCCTTGTTGGCCAGGTTCAGGCTGGTCGCCCAGATCTCGATATGGTCATCCTTGGTCGGTCTTGCTTGGAAGTTCACCGACGGGCTCATCATGTTCTTCCAAGCTTGGACGTCCATGTAACCCATGTGGATGTGGTTCGTCGGGAACAAGTTTTCAAACGTGTTTGCGGTTTTGCAATTTCCAACGGACGCATTGCCAGCAGCGCTGGTATTACACTGTGCGCGTCCATCGCCTGACGCATAGTCGAAGTTGAAGGCCAACCGCGGCTTCCAAGCTGACTGGTAGTGGGTATAACCGATCCAATTTCTGGTCGCCCAGGCATTGATGGTGAGGTTTCTCTTGTCTCCATCGATGGTGGCGAGGCCAGTATGATCCGCCGAATCACCCATCCGACCGAACTGGTAGACGATTTCGTTCGTCGCATCGAAATTGCCCTTGCGCATTTCGATCCTGTTACCGACCGTATGACGGATCTGGTTCGAGTGTTTTGCTGTTCCGATACCACCAGCATTGTTAAGTGCCGTGTTCATCCTGTTGCTATACATGATGTAGTAGGGCTCAATCAGGAAACCAGGAACCGACTTGATCTGGTTATAGAAAATGAACATGTCTGCGTCATTGTTGCCAACGCCCGTGTTAGTCCCGACCGCATTGACTTGCACGCTGCCGGTCGCGGCACCCTGCGCCATGTCCGACTCAGCGGTGCGGAACCAACCAAGGTAGGTGTCAAAAGCCTTGGTGCTGTAATTCAACATGATACCGTCATGGGAGAATCCCGTATTGGCCCAATCGAAGTGGCCGAACAAAGAATGGTTTCCGAAGACGATATATTGACGGCCGGCCTTCACGCTCAGACCCTGCACGCCGGCAAAGTTCCGGACCAACATGTAGGCAGCACGCACACCCACGGTGCCATGATTCAAGGCCGGATCAGTGCCACCAGCCGAGCCTGGGGTTCCATTGGTACCCCAGGTAGACGAGTTAATGAGCTCCATATAGAAGTTCACATCAGGCGACACATCGTAGCCGATGCCCAAGCGGGTCATCTGCTGCGTGAACATATCGTTGGAAGACCCTTTAGTTCCGTTGCCCCCAGCGGTTGAACCGCCTTTGGTGTTACAGGACGTTCCGCCAGTAACCATTTGGCTGCCGAAGCAGGTGTTGTTCCGCATTTCCGGACGGACGCGCAGGTCGGCGCGGAGCCAGAAGTTCTTCAGGTCGAAGTTCTTGCCGATCTTGGGATCGTAGAGTTCGTAGGCTTCCTTCTGCGGGATCGCGCGAGGAATGGCCGGGACGTTGGTGATCTTCTCACCGTCCGGCAATTCAAACGCGGCTTGGGCCGGGGTCGTCACCAGTGACATGCCCGTGGCCATGACGGCCGCACTAAAGAAGGTGGCCAAACTAGCCCACCCAATCCGTCCCTGGATACTTCTCATAGCTTTCCTCCTGTTGATTGGATAACAGCTACCACCGGTGCACGCTCCGGCGCTGCGCTGCCGACTTGACATCTAAACTGTCCGCACAGTTATTGATTCACTTTCTTCCATCATTACTTCAACCCAGAAAAACCATTGTGCTCACGGTTTCCCATCCCCCACTCAACCTTCATTAATCCACTCTAACTCTGCGTATTCTGCCCTAACCTGATGATAATAGCAAGTATTTTTATTTTCGACTCAGTCTCTTAACCGTCCACCGTCACTGATCACTCATCACATCTTCTACGATTGGCCCGACTGGCTCGTCAGCCCCGTGCCCTGTTCGGCCTTTTGCCCGGCAGAATTAATCTGCTCCTCTGCATCCTTGATCGAGGCTTGAAAATCCTGCTCGACCATCTTCACTTCCTGCTGGATCATATTCAGTTCCGGCTCTACTGACTTGCGCAGGTCTTCCGCCGTCTCTTTGAAGCCCTTGACGGCTTTCCCGACCTGGCGACCGACTTCAGGCAGCTGCTTGGGGCCAAACAGCAAAAACGCGATCACCAGAATAATGAGAATTTCGCCTGCGCCCAATCCGAACATGTTGCAATCCCGTGATGGGTGAGAGGTGACGGGTGATCAGTGGCCGCTGTTGAGATGTTACGCTCATCACTCATCACGCATCACGGTTCACTGCGTCTCTAGCCCTGCTTGATCTGCTGCGCTGCTTCAACCGGGGCCGTGGCCTGGGGAGCGGCCTGCGCTTGCGCAATCTGAGTCGGCGCCTCCGGCGCATCGGACGGAGGAGGCGTCACGTCGATGGCATCAGCCTCGTGGATGCTCTTCTTAAATCCTTTGATCGCCTTCCCGAGCCCCTCGCCCAACTGCGGAATCTTGCCGGCGCCGAAAATGATCAGCACAATGACCAGAATCAGCACCAATTCCATCCATCCGAATGATCCAAACATCAATGCCTCGTGATACTTGTTGCGTAATTATGTGATGAGCGGGACCGAGGGGCTGCGCTCATTGCTCGCCCTTCCAAACTATCCCGCTCACGTGAGATGACGTCCACCCGCTTTTTCGAAAAAAAGGAAGGAATCATTCCCCAAACGGGGGGAAGGCTATAGAAGAACAAATGATTAGTCAAGTAGAAATTCGGAGAGCGAGCAATTTCTCAGAGGAAGATCAGCGAGGCGGAACGAAGGCGTGAAAGTAATCGACCGGACTCGGCGGCGCAGTGAGCGCAATCATGAACGAGTGAGGATCGTAGCCGATATCTTCAAGGTCCTTCGAGGCCAGCGTCAACTCTTCCTCAGTGAGATAGGCGACGGTGTCAGGAATGCCGGTCGGCTTCAGCGCCGACACGAGCGCCTGAAGCATGTCGCGCTCCTCCGGCGGCATCTCCAGCGGAATCGGAAAGTCCAGACGCCGCGCATAGGGACTGTTGTAGGTCTCGTTCAAGGCTCTGAGCGTCTTGAGCATCAGACGGTCCTGCTCCCAGGGCGCCATTCTCGTGCCGGCAGAGGGATGGGTGGCCATGAGGTCCATGAGGGTCAAGACGTTGGTCCCTAAGCTGCGCCCCACAAACTCCCGCTGGCTCTCGATGGTCATCGAGCCTGCTTCCAATTGCTTGGCCACCGCTTCAGCCAACGCGAAATTGACCATGAAACTCTGCTGGCCGCCGAATTGGCCGTAGCAGGGCTTCTCCGGATCGTTCAGCACGGCCATATCCTCGGTGCCCGCGTCGAAACTGCTGAAGCCGATCGCATCGCGCGCCAACAGGCGCTTGGCTTCCTTGATCGTGGCATAGGCCCCCATATTCACGGGCACGACCACTTGCTCATCGATGCGCTTGAGGAACTCCGTGATCGTCTTCCGGTAGGGCACCTCTTTCCATTCGACCGTCCGATATTCCCGCTCCCACACCAGATCGTCGAGAAAGGGCGGAAAGCCCTTGAGCGTCTCCACGTCCATGGCATCGAACGCCCGGACGAAGGTCGCCCAATCGGAAATTTTCGCATGGAGGGCTTCGCTTAAATTCGGCCGCAGAAACTCTTCTTCAATCTCATTCGCCTGACGCGACATCAGCTTGGTCGGAAGATCGTTCCACAGTTCGTTGCAGATGATACGGTCCACGCTCCCATCCGCCACACCTTCAAGCCGGTCCACGGTCCCTCGATGGGTCGAGACCTGGGCCAAGTGGGGCGCGAGCAATGGATGGGCCAAGGCTGCATCGAGCACCGACTGCTCCCAATCGACCAACAGATAACGGACGCGGGGATAGATCGTTCCCTCTGTATCCAGAACTTTCAGATGGCTGAGAAAACAGGCGGCAAGGTTCCCGTTGCCCGGGCCCCACTCCATGACGGTCA
>CAMDPZ010000061.1 GCA_945905765.1 Nitrospira lenta | reverse complement strand
TATTGTCTGTTGATCGCGTCGGGCGGGGTGCTGTTTGGATCGAAGAAGCCCAAGGACGCCGGTGAGGCGCCCTCGGCTGCCAGAGAACGGCTGGATGCGCTCGTGCGCTCGACCGATGGGTTTGTGATTGCCGAGGAAGATCTCCGTATCCGCGGGCCGGGCGAGTTTTTCGGATTCAGGCAATGGGGCATGCCGGAGTTCCGCGTCGCGAATTTGCTGCGGGATGCCGAGCTGCTTCAGCAGGCGAGGCAGGAAGCCTTTGCCCTCTTGAAGCAGGATCCGCAGCTGAAGTTGCCGGTGCACCGTGCCCTGCGAGAGGCGATGTTGCGGCGGTGGGAAACGAAGTTGGAGTTGGGGTCGGTGAGTTAAGATTCGCGGGTCCTGTCGCCGACCTACCACCCGTCCTCGCACCCCGCCCGGTGTAGGGACCCCGCTGCGGGCGGTTGGTAGGTCGACGCCACCCGCTCAAGAGAAAAGTCCGACCTTGAGGGGTGGGAAGGTGGGGCCCCGTTCTTTCAGCAATGGAGACGCTAGTTCACGCATCCCCTTCCGTGGGGACTAGAGGCAGGGAGGGTAAGAGGTAGGAGAACATGGGATTACTACAACGGTTAAAACATGATTTGAAGGCAGGGATGGCGACGTTGCGGCTTGGGACGGCGCAGGTGGCGAACCGCGCGTTGGAAGAGACGGAACTACTGCGAATCCGGCTTGAAATCCGCAGGCTCGATCAGCAGTTGGGCGAGCGCCATCGCGATGTCGGTGAGCGAGCGGTGAATCTGCGCGAAGGGGGAGAGCCGGTGGAGCGGGTCCTCTACGACGGGGAAATCGGTCGGCTCGTGAAAGAGATCCAAGAGCTCAAAGAGGCGCGTGGGAAGCTTGAATCGGAGATTGTCGAGGTTCGGAGCGAGGTATGAAGGACTCGGTACGCATGCTGCGCCTTGCCGGAGTGGATATCGGCACCCTTACTTGCCGCCTGCTGATTGCCGACTTGTCGCCTGAGGGGAAGCTGACAGAGGTGCGATCGGAACGGCGTATTCTTCGCCTGGGCGAAGGCGTCGATCAGGCTAAGCAGTTGAGCATGGCGGCGATGGATCGGGTGATCCAGTGCTTAAAAGAATGGCGTGGGCTGATCGAGGAGGCGCAGGTCGATGGGGTTACGGCTGTCGCCACGAGCGCCGTGCGTGATGCAAGGAACCGCGATGAGTTTCTCGATCGCGTGAAGCGCGAAGTTGGCTTCGAGGTCGAACTGATCTCAGGCGAGGAAGAAGCGAGACGGACCTTGCTCGGTATTCGCTCCGGCTTGCCAGATAGCGTGACCGACGTACTGGCCCTCGACATCGGCGGTGGCAGCACCGAGTTCATTCTGGATCGGCCAGGCCAGAAGCCGGTCGTGCGCTCAATCGATATTGGCGTCGTGCGGCTCTGCGAGAGGCTGTTGCGCCAGGACCCTCCGACTGTCGATGAAGTGCAACAGGCGCGAGCATGGGTGGCAAGAGAAACAAAGGCAGCAGTCGCCGGCATGGATGGCTATCGGACAGCCACCTTCGTTGGCACAGCGGGAACCATCACCAGCCTGGCTGCCATGGCCCAAAAACTTCCCACTTACGAGCCAGCCAGAATCCACAACTATCAGTTGCAGCTCAGCACGATTCAAGAGCTCGAACAGACGTTCTTGAGCCGTAAGAAATCCGACCGAGCCGGCCTGCCAGGCCTTGAAAAGGGCCGAGAAGAAGTCATCGCCGCTGGCGCCATCATCATCCGGACGATCATGGAGACGCTAGGAATGTCGGCGGTGTTGGTCAGCGATCTTGGCCTGCGCGAAGGGGTGCTCTTAGATTTAGCAATCAGGACACGATAGCTGCGCAGCTTTCGACGGACCAGATATGAGACCTATTCAGTTGCAATCGTTGCCGCTCATCCCTGGAGATTCTTGGATGGATGCCGCTACGTTCGATGCCATCCCCCGTTCAGCCTTGCCTGCGCTGCTGAGGCGCATGCCCAAGGCCGAGTTGCACATCCATATTGAGGGCTCGCTGGAGCCGGAGATGATCTTCCACCTGGCGAAACGCAACAGCCTGACGCTGGCCTACCCGAGCGTGGAGGCGCTGCGCCGTGCTTACGCATTCACCGACCTGCAGAGCTTTCTCGACCTCTATTACGTGGGCGCCAGCGTGTTGCGAACCGAGCAGGATTTTTTCGATCTCGCGTTCGCCTATCTCCAACGGGCCGCGGCAGAGAATGTGGTCCATGCCGAAGTATTCTTTGACCCTCAGACCCACACGAACCGGGGCGTGTCGTTCGCGACGGTGATTGCCGGGCTGGAGCAGGCGATGCGCCGTGCGCAGGCTGACTTTGGCATCAGTTCATCGCTGATCCTGTGTTTTTTTGCGCCACCTGAGCGAGGATGCGGCATTCGCGGTGCTGGAGCAGGCTCTGCCGTACCGGCAGCATTTCATCGGCGTGGGGCTGGACAGCAGCGAATGCGGCCATCCGCCCGAGAAGTTCGCTCGCCTGTTCGCTCGCTGCCGAGAGCTGGGGCTGCATGTGGTGGCGCATGCGGGTGAAGAGGGGCCGCCTGCCTATATCCACAGTGCCTTGGATGTGCTCCATGTTGAGCGCATCGACCATGGTGTGCGCTGCCTCGAAGATCCGGCGCTCGTCGCGCGGCTCGCGCGAGCGCGCGTGCCGCTCACCGTGTGCCCGCTGTCGAACGTGAAGTTGCGGGTCTTTACCCGGCTGGCCGAGCACAACCTGCCGGCGCTGCTGGAGGCAGGCCTGTGTGCCACCATCAATAGCGACGACCCGGCGTACTTCGGGGGTTCCATCAATGCCAACTTCTGCGAACTCTTTGCCGCGCTGCCGGTTCTCGGCGCGCGCCATGCCTATCAGCTGGCGCGCAACAGCTTCGAGGCAAGCTTCGTGGACGAAGCGCGCAAGCGGCGCTGGATCGACCAGCTCGATGTCATGTTCCGTGAGGCTGCAGTCACGCGTTGACACCAGGAGTGAGCTGAATTAGGGGTTAGGCCCCTTAATTCGCCTCACTCGACCATGGAGACGTTGGAGATGTCAGCGGTGCTTGTCAGTGATCTGGGCCTGCGCGAAGGTGCGTTGATCGATCTGGCGATGAGGACTCGAAGAGTCCGAGGATCTGATAGGGATAGCTCTCTCCCTCTGCCTTGACGGTATTAGTCACGTAAGAGATACTCCCCTCATGCGCACACTCACACTCATGACGGTCCTGGTCGTACTTATCCTTCCTGCAGGTGTTTTTGCTGAGACTCAGACATACACAGCCACGCACACCTACATCCTGGGCGATCATGACAGCAAAGACGACGCTCGGCAGCGGTGCTTGCTCGAAGCTAAACGCAAAATACTAGAACAAGCAGGCGTCTACATTGAGAGCGCGTCGGAAGTGAATAACTTGGACCTCACGAAGGACAAGATCACTTCGTTTGCCGCAGCCGTCATGCAAGTCAAAGACACCAAAGAAGACGTGGGCTTTCAGCAGGGACATATGACTCTGACGCTCAAGCTCACCGCGCAGGTTGATATCGAAGAGGTGCGTAATCAGCTCGCGGCGCGCCAAGTCGATACGGGCGTGCGTGACGATGTGGCTATACAGAAAGAGCGTCTGAAGCGCCTTGAAACGCTGTTTGAAGCGATGCAGCTACAGATGCAGCAGGCACCTGGGAGGACCCCAATCCCTCCAACGCTCGACATCTTAACCGTAGATGTGCAATGGCTGCGCACACAGGCAGCCCAGGGGAATGCGAAGGCGCAACTTAATCTTGGGGTGCTGTACTACCAAGGGCATGGCGTTCCACAGGATTATGTGATGGCACGGCAGTGGTGGGAAAAAGCGGCAGCCCAGGGGAATGCAGCGGCGCAGGTTGATCTGGGGATGCTTTATGGCATGGGCCAGGGCGTCCCACAGGACCGTGCCCAAGCGGCGAAGTGGTTTCAGAAAGCGGCAGCCCAGGGAGATGCGGTAGCGCAGGCGTTTCTCGGGCAGTACTACTCCGGTGGGCTGGGCGTGTCGCAAGATTATGTTCAAGCGCGCCAATGGTATGAGAAAGCAGCAGCTCGGGGGGATGCGGAGGCACAGATCGAGCTGGGTATGCTGTATGCCAAGGGACAACAAGGCGTGCCCCAGGATTTTGCCCAAGCGCGGCGTTGGTGGGAGAAAGCCGCGGCGCAGGGGAACTCTGAAGCGCTCAGCAATCTCGCGGTACTGCACTACAGTGGGCGGGGCGTACCGCAGGATTATGTTCAAGCGCGTCACTGGTGGGAGAAGGCGGCAGCCCAAGGGGGCAAGACTGCCGACCACGCGCAGTGGAACCTCGGCAGGCTGTATGCCGAGGGAAAGGGTGTGCCTCAGAATTATACACAAGCGGCAAAGTGGTACGAGAAAGCAGCAGCCCAGGGAAATGCCGTGGCGCAATTCGATCTAGGTAAGCTATATGCCAAGGGGCAAGGCGTGCCGCAGGACTATCGGATAGCACAACAGTGGTGGGAGAAAGCGGCAGCCCAGGGGTTTGATGACGAGGCAATGTCCAGCCTCGTTGAGCTATATGCCAACGGTCAAGGTGTCCCTCAAGACAATGGGCAGGTCCGGTCGTGGTGGAAGACGGCCGCCTTGTTCTGGGAGCCATTGGCCTTGATGGGGGACGTCAAGGCGCAGCGTAACCTCGACGTACTATATGCCAATGGACTTGCTCGACCGCAGCAGCAGTGGCGGGAGTATGTCCTGCCGCCCCCGTCCGTGCTTCCCTGATGATGTGCGCCAGTGTATGTGGTGCACCCTTGCAGGAGGGTATGCGCTTTATGCAGCCAAACTTCATGATACTTTGGCTCGAAGATGACCCCCGCGCAGATTGCGGAATTACGGGATCGGGCAAGTCACCCTTAGACACAGCAGTTCAAGGGGCGTTGAGTAGGGATGCCGCAAAAATATCCGTAGGGCTATGAGTGAAGGACGGACGCACCGACAAGACATTCTTCATTAGGACTCCCGCTGACTTGCTAGAGAAGCTGCGCTGGGAAATGGGCATCCTCTTAGATAGTGCGCCATTCGATCTTCAGCAGCGCGCGTACATGGTAATGAACTGCGCCATCACCGCTTGGCAGATGAAAGATTGGGTGTACAACACGCTCAATGCATTGGATCGATTGAAAGCCCTTGATGATTATGCTGAGCGGCACATAAAAAGCCGTGAAGACTTTGGTATATATCTCAAGAACGCGAATCCGTACATGCGGATGGCGCATCAGATCGCCACGGCGAGTAAACACTTGCAGATTGAGGAACGCGTCAATGAACCAGACGTTAAGACTACGGTAGAGCCGGTTGAAGTTGAACTCCGCGGAGGCTATCAGCGAGACGATCTTTTTATCGTGGACAAACATGAGAGTATGTTGGCTCACGAGCTGATGAGCCGACTTTACTGCAAATGGGAGGATGTTCTTCATGCTCTCAATCTCATTCAAGAGGAAGGGCCTTTCGTACCTGACAGCGACAGGCCATTACCGTCCGGAACGCCTAGGCTTCGGAGAGAAAGGCCATGAGGAGTAATGACTTCCAAGAACGAGAAGGCTGCGCTTGGAAAAGCTCGTGGGCTGTCAGATTTTGAATTACACATGGCGGTAAATTCTAAGATACAAATGTCTGAAGAGCACATTGCGGCGAAACTAGAATTGGAACGTCGTGAACGAAAGTGCAGATTTTGGCGTCAGGATTTGGTGGCTTGGTTGGCATTGGGGCTAGCAATCATATCTCTGGTGGTCAGTGCCCTCACTTAGTACTTGCCGTTTGACAATGAGAAGAAATAAAGGTTTGCGGGAAGTAACCGGGGGCATTCTACTTTTTCGAGCTGAGCAATCCCACCTGGTGTATTGACCGAGCCTTTAGTTCAACCATTCTTCCTCAGTAGGGCGACCAGAGTGTCCTTCACTGCGCGCATAGTTTCTTTGACGCGAGACATGCGGGACGAGCGAGACTGGTCAAGCGGGGAGGGCCTGGTGGATTCCCGGCTGCGCGCTTCCTTTTCTCTTCAAGGGTTGGAGAAGGATGAAAAGGGGTCGGGAGTCTTTATTGTCCTGGCGGGACGGCATTAGGGGTTTCTGTAACGCTGTCACACGTATAACGTTTGCTTCCGCTCCTGAATCATGACTATTTAATTACAAGGGTTCAAGAGGTTAACTTATGTTGAATCGCGCGGCATTGATTGTGCGACCCAAGCAGCCCTTTCTTGATTGGGCGGCCAGTCTTGATGACTCAGGCCTGGTGCCGGGCGTGGCGGGCGAGCACACGGTCTATCTCATTCCAGAATTCGAAAGCGATGAAGACGGGCGGCTGGTTCTGAAACATGTCTATACCGAGATCTTCGAGCGGGAACTAGATGGCTGGCATACCGATCCATCAGCCTGGCCGCAGAAACGTGATTTTAAAACCTTTCAGGAGTGGTTCAGTATCGATCTGCACTCAGTTGTTGAAGATCTGATGGATGATGTTTTAGTTGACGATGATCTTGATGGCTAGCAGGGTGTTCTCGCGGAATTCAGGGTAAGGCCTTGCAATCGTACCTCTTGTCTTCTGATCGAACGATTCCTTTGTGTCCCCTCCCACTACTCTCTCAGTAGGGTGACCAGATTGCCCTTCACTGCGCGCGTCCAACGAGGGCCTTTTCTTCTCGTCCCACTCTGCTGAGGGTGGCCTGGGTGGTTCCCCACTGCGCGCATTGACCGAGCACCGCCCTTGATATGAAAATTTGATAGGCCTTGCGTGCGCGGTCGGTGAGCACAGGGAACCACCTGGGCAATCCTCAGGCCCCTACTTCTGCGAATACCACCGATAGCCTTGGTTTTCCGAGAAGCTGGCTTTCGGGGCTCCGCCGGGCTTTTCCAATAACAAGACTTTGAAGTCGATGAGGCCGAACCAGGCTGGATCCGCCACGTCGTGATAGTGGCAGCCGTGGAGCTTTGGGAGGATGTCGCCTAGGGCCTGCTGTAGCTCCTTCTCCGTGTAGGCCCGCACGGGGAAGGGCTTGTGCATGGCCTGGCAGAACCGCTGAATAGTGTAGGTCGCGCCGGTGCAGAGCACTTTGGTGTCCGGCTTGATGGCGAGGAATTGAGGCAGGGAGAGATAACGCTCCTGGAAGCCGAGCCAACGCACGGCTTGGCGTAGATGGCTATATTGGACTTCGTACTCCGTATGGCCCGGTAGCTTGACCGGCGCAGGCCAGCCTTCTTCGATGCCGAACTCTGTGAGGAAGGCCCTGCCGCCTGGCTTCAAGACCCGCCAGAGTTCCGCCACGAAGCGAAAGGGGCCGAGGTTGAAGATCACGTCGTCCGGCAGGTCCTGGCCCAGCAGCAGTCTCACTCGCCTGATCCAATCCAACGCTTCCTGATGCTGCGGCGTCTCGCCGGTTCCCTCTTGAAGTTCTTTCCTGGTCAGCTTCACCGGCGTCATGTCTGCCATGTTCTCGTTGTCGATGACGAGGTCGACGGAGTTGTCTTTGAAGGGCAGCCATTCGCCGTTGGCGCGGGTGCCGATGCCGCCCCAGCCCCCGGCTTTGGCGCGGGTGACTTGCAGCTTGAGGAAGGGTTGGGTGATGTCGAGGGAGATGTACCGGATGGTTTGTTTCTCAAAGGGCAGGAGCTCCTTGCCCAGTTCGCGGGCGAGGTAGCCGAGTCCTCCGCCCACTTCCACGATGACGCGGGGTTTGGGGTTGAACCAGCCGAGCTTTCGCAATTGCTTCATGAGGAGCCGGCCATAGGTCAAGCCGTTGAGCGTTTCGTTCGGTTCCCGGAAGAGGTGCGAGACGGTGGTTTCGATCAGGTCGAAGTGTTCGTCGTCTTCGCCGCTGTCGGTCAGTTCGTGGTGATGGAAGTCCTCAAGATGTTCCTCTCCCTCGAATCCTTCCTGCCCTGACCAGCCTTCCCGGATTTGCTGGAGGAGGAGATCCCACTTGGCCTTGTGGCGGTGGCCGCCCGGCGGCTCTGTGCCGAAGTAACAGAGGGAGTAGGTGGGGATGGACCAATGTTCTAAGTGCCATTGTCCCGGCTGTCCGTCCGGCCCGCAAACCTTCGTGCCGTATTTTTCCAGCAGCGCCGCGACTGAGGTATGGCCGTTCATCGCTTGTAACATTTCCAGGCCGGTGCGATTCAATCGCACGATGGGCAGGTTGTCATCCAGAGGGGCGAACCACCATTCGTCTTCGTGGTGTTGATAGGTCACGAGGTCGGGGATGTGCCAGGCCAGGAGACTGAGGGTCTCTCCGGTGAGGCTGAGCGGTTGGTGTGCGGCGACAGCTGGTTTCATGATTGGCGTGACTAGTTAGAGCGCCGCAGCCTACACGAGGGGCTGGGATTCTCGCAAGGGCTCACGAATCGTGAAGCGGTAGATTGGTCTATCTCGTTGTCGGCCGGTCTCTCTGGTCTGTCTGGTGTTAGACGAGATAGACAAAACAGACCGGAGAGACCAGGCAGACGAACGACGAGTTCTAAAGCTGCGAGGGGGCAAACGTCTCTGTGACGGTGATGACTCCACGCATAATGGGGTGAATGCGGCAGAGGTAGGGGTAGCGGCCGGGAGCGAGTCCCGGGACGGCAAAGGTGCCGTTGGGGAGCATGAGGCCGGAGTCGAAGGCGCAGAGATCGCCTTCCTCCACACAGCCGATATGGGTCACGGTATGTTCTGATCCGGTGGGGTTTTCCCACTTGATCGGAGACCCGGTCGAGATGGTGACGGATTTCGGGACGAAGTAGGGAGAGGTGCTTTCAATCGTGATAGCGGTGTAGGGAGGCGTTGCTGCCGTCGGCCAGGCCGAGAGCAGCCCCACTGGGAGTAGCAGCGCGATGAGGAAGCGAGGGGTCATGGAGAATTTTCCGAGCATCCGGTTTCTATACCATAAGAGCGATCCCAATCGAAAAGGATTCGGCTCCCTCTGTGTCGGATATTTTACCATGAGGTCCGGAGCCAACCTGGGTGGAGTCGTGAGGATTAGGAGCCTTCCTGGTCCTGGCGCAACGGCTCGATTCACCTCATGGGGGTGGCGGAGGAGAGACTTTGCTTTCCTCTAATTAGGGAGGGAATGGCGGTTAGTTGCAAGACCCCATTAGTTCATGCTAGATGGAGGCCGCGTCAGACATCCAATGGATGAGAGAGGAGCATTTCGATGGCGAAGAATAAGAAGAAACCAGCGAAGAAGACCCCTGTAAAGGCGAAGGCCAAAGCCAAGGCGAAGTCTGCCAAGAAAACGGCAGTGAAGAAGCCTGCAGCAAAGAAGGCAGCCAAGAAAATCGTGAAGAAGTCAGCTCCTAAAAAAGCAGCCAAGAAATCAGCCGCAAAGAAAGTGGTGGCGAAGACTGCCAAGAAGCAGTCGGTCGCGGCTCCCAAGCCAGCGGCGAAGAAAGCAGCCGTGAAGAAGGCTGCCGCCGTGTCGTCCGCACCGGCGGCTTCCGCTCCTGTCAAAAAGCCTGTGTCGTCGTTCCTGGAGGAGGCGCCTCAGAAACCCGTATCGTTGCGGCCGCTGGGATCGCCGATGCCGAAGGATGCCGACCTTGAGGATGAGTTGCCCGAAGATGTGGATATGGCCGATGAAGTCGATGAAGTCGACGAAGACGTGGAAGAAGAGCTTACGCTGGACGGGGAAGATGAAGATTCAGATTTCCTCGAAAAGCCGGAAAGCCTGTTAGACGACGCAGACGATTACCACACGCACTAACGCCTGCATGGGATGCCAGGTCTCGCCGAGTCGTCCGGCGAGATGAGACTGGAAGATTATTCCGGTATCGTGGCGTCCCTTCTGCCTGTGTACCATCTTCCTGCTGAATGCCCGCGATGAATATCCTATGAGTCATTTTCTGTTCGTGGCTGGAGCCTTGCGAGAGCGCACCTCGGAGGAAAGCGCCGAGCTGCAACTTGGGCATCGGCTCTGGGGGCTCTGCACCCGGCTGATTCGCACGAATCTTCAGACCTATCTCGATGCCGAGTCCCGCGGACTGGTGTATGTGCTGAAGGTCGGACTTTGCGCCGAGTTTCAGATTCTGTCGCCGGTGCTGGACTTCGCCGACCTGGATGCGTTTCTCAGCGATGAGTTGAGGACGGAAGCTCGATTCGGCTTTGTGCGAATCGACGCGGTGCGCTCGCTGGCCTGTTCGTCCGGCGTAAGCCAGGCCTTGCTGTTGAACGTGCTGCAGATTCCGGATCAGGCTGAGCTCAACCGGCGATTGGCCTTAGGCATGCACCGGCTGACGCAAGCGGAGTATGACGCGATTATGCAGGGCGCGACGGCGTAGAAGCTGGTCTATCTGGTCGGTCTCGTCGGTCTCGTTTGTTTGGTTGAACCAGACTAACCAGATAGACCAGACCGACGAGATGAACCATCCTGTTTCAGATTCGCCGCCCGGTCATGAGCAGATACGCCTCGTCGATCGTCTCGACTTCTTTCACCGTCACATTGAGCTGAAACCCCAATTCGTTCAGGTTCCATCGCGCGTCATGAATCTGTCCGCGTGGAACCAGTATCGTGCGGTAGCCTTCCCGCGCGGCGGCGCGAACCTTATCCGGGATGCTGCCGACCGGGCCGATTTGTCCTCCCGGTTCCAAGGTGCCTGTCATGGCGATACCTCGCTGAATCGGCTCTCCCTTGAATAGGGCAATGAAGCCCACTGTCATGGCGGCGCCGGCGCTGGGCCCGTCGCTGCTGGTCGGTTGATAGGCGACCCCTTGCACAGAGACGGTCCCGCTATGTTGGATGGAGGGAGTGCGTTCAATGGCATAGGCAAAGGCTTGAGCCATCGAGCCCAGGTGGGTGCTGCCCAGCGTCACGCCGGCGAGGCGCCACTGCAACTGAACGGGGTTCGGCTCCGGCTTCTTATCCCACCACATCAGAAGAATCTCAAACACGCCGAGATGGTTCTGGCTGATCGCCGCCAGGACCGGGAGTTCGATGGCCCTGTTTGCCGGGGCCGCGACCGGGACTTCCCAGAGGAGGGCGAGGATCAATAGGCAGGTGGCGGTAAGCTGGCGTGTCATTCCGCCAAAGTGTAACAAATCCGGTTGGGCCGTCCAGCTGGTTCGCGGTTCTTGTCTTGCGTTGAGCCGTGGCATTCCGTATAAGGGCCGCATGATAAATCGAGTCTGTGCCTGGATCATGGTGGGGGGGCTGACCTTTCTTGGGCTGCCGTTGGGGGCTATGGCCTCGAACTGTCAGGTGGAGACGGCTGCCTCAGGGCCGGACGCAGCTTTGACGCTGCACCTGAGCGCCGACTGCACGGAGCAAGAGCGGGAGGCGCGAGCGGTGGATGCGACGCAGCTCTTGCAGGCGTTCACGGAGGGGAAGGGGATTGATCTCTCGGGGGTGGTCGTGCGCGGAGACCTGTCGCTGGATGCGTTGGCAGTGGGGCCATTGCCGCCGGAGCTTGATGGGATGAAGGAGCTGCAGGGGCGCGAGGCCCGTGTGATTCCCGGCTCCATGATGATCGTGAATTCTGTGGTGCGCGGGGCGATCAGGCATCAATCGGCGCAAGGGCTCTTGGTGGTGAAGGGGCCTGTGATCTTCAGCGGGACCACGTTTGAGCAGATCGTGGATCTGTCACGGACCGTATTTGTGCAGCCTGTGACCCTGTCTGGCGCGATATTTCTGAAAGAGAGTTATTTTGTGCAGGGGCGATTCTTGCGCGATGTCTTTGCCGAGAAAACAGCCTTTGGCCCTCATACGAGATTCCACCGATCGGTCTTTCAGGGGCCGGTGACCTTTCAGCAGTCTGGGTTCAATGGGCTGGCGGAGTTCCTGGAGGTGGTGTTCCAGAAGGATGCCAATCTGTCGCGCACCTATTTCAAGTTGGGCACCGGGTTTTCCGGGGGCCGCTTTCAAGGGCTCGCGGATTTCTCTGAGTCCACGTTCGACCGGGAGGCATTTTTCACCTTCACCCTGTTCGAGGGGGATGCCTATTTTCGCCGGGCCACGTTCCGATCAACGGCGGATTTTTCCGATGCCAAGTTCAAGGGGAGGGATGACTTCTCCAAGGTTTTTTTTGAGAAGGGCCCGGAGTTTACCCGAGCGACCAGGTCTGCGACCGCACAGACACCTCTGGGGATCGAAAATCCAACCATCCAATATGCCATCACCCTGTCTCTCCTCATCTTCAGCGCCATGCTGATTGCCTATCTGATCCGGTCACGGTAGAGGGTAGGGCCATTTCCCCTACCCCCTACTAATAGATGAAGGCTTGCTCCGCTCCCCCAAAGCTGGTATAAAACCGCTTGTGGATAACCACTCAGACGACACAGAACAAACTGAACTGCCCTATCAGGTTCGCATCGAGAACTTTGAAGGGCCGCTTGATCTCTTGCTCCATCTTATTAAGAAGAGCGAGATCAATATCTATGACATTCCCATCCATCTGATCGCGCAGCAATATCTGGCTTATATCGAAGCGATGGAAGATCTCAACCTGGCGGTCGCAGGGGAGTTTCTGGTCATGGCTGCGACGCTGATCCAGATTAAATCCAAGATGCTGCTGCCGGTCGATGAGACAGCAGTCGATGAAGAAGACGGACCGGACCCGCGCGAAGAATTAGTGCGGCGCTTGCTCGAGTACAAGCAGTTCAAGGAAGCCGCTAATCAGCTGGACGAGCATGAGCGGTTGTGGCGGGAGATCTATAGCCGTGAGCAGAGCCAGCCGGTTGATCTGAAGCCGGATGAGACGCTGATGGAGAATGTCAGCCTGTTCGATCTCGTGGATGCCTTGCAGGGCATTCTCGATCGCACCCCCGGCAAGAA
>CAMDPZ010000060.1 GCA_945905765.1 Nitrospira lenta | reverse complement strand
TGATCCTCATCCTGCTCATCGGCAGTCTCAGCGCATCGTTCTTCTACCTCTCCCGCGTCAACAGCTATGTCGATCGCCATCAGCGCATCACCATTCCCGGCGTCGTCACGGCGGCGGAAATGCTCCGCAACCTCTCCGACATGCAAACCCGCGCGCATCAACTCCTCGAACACCAGAGCCATGCGGAACGGACCGTCAGCCTGACGGCCCTCGCGGAGATCGAGCACCGAACGTTTGCAGCGCTGGACACGTACCAAACCGCCCATGCAGCCAGAACGCATCCCGTCCTCTACGGCATGTTGCAACAACATGGACGGGGCGACCTGGCCGATCAGGAAAGCCAGACCATCGTCGCCATCGCCAATGGCCTGAGCGCCTTACGCGCGCAACGGGAGGACATCGAGGCGGCAACCAGCCAACTGGCGAAACATCTGCCCCACACAGAGCCCCTGTACCAGCAAACTGCGGCCACGATCACCGATGCGACCGCCTCGCTCATCGAGCTGCATCGCAAGATCGATGTGGAGATGAAGATCGAGGGCGATCGCCTCGTCGAGCAGGCGCGGGTCATCGTCATCAGTATCGTCGGCCTGCTGGGGCTGCTCATCCTATCGATCTCCCTCATGATGCAACGGCTCGTGGCGGGACCGCTGAAGCGGCTCGCCTCCACAGCCGATCGCGTCGCCCACCATGACCTGACCGCCCAATTTGATCCCTGGCCTACAGAGGATGAAGTCGGCATCCTGACAAGCTCTCTGGCGACCATGCTGGCGAATCTCCGCGAACGCGGCACCGCCCTCATCCGCAAGACCAAGGAACTCGAAGCCTTCACTTACTCAGTCGCGCATGACCTCAAGGGGCCCCTCCGCGAAATCGAAGGCTTCTCCTCGCTCTTGAAAAAGCGATTTGCAGACACCGGAGATCCTCAGGTCACACACCAACTCGATGTCATCCGAACGTCGGCGCTCCGGCTCACCACGATGATCGATGCGCTCTTAAAATATTCACGGCTGGAACAACAGAATCTGCCTCGCTCCCGCTTCAACGTGCTGGAAATGATCGGCAGCCTCATCGTCGATCGGTTCAGCGGCAGGCAAGGCCCCAAGCCGAAAATTCATGTGGACCTGCCCTTCGCCGATCTCTATGGTGAGCCGGTCGGCATCCGTCAGGCTATAGTCAACCTGCTCGACAATGCCGCCAAGTTTTCCCGGCCCGCCACGACCCCGGATATCCGCATCGGCGGCGCCAGGGCCGCAACGGAACGGATCATCTGGGTCCGCGACAACGGAATCGGCTTCGGCCCGGAGGATCGCGAGAAAATCTTCGGCCTCTTCGAGAGGCTGCACCAACCAGCCGACTACGAAGGCACCGGCGTCGGATTGGCGATTGTGAAAATGGTGATGGAGAAACATGGCGGGCGGGCCTGGGCTGAATCCACCCCCGGCGCAGGCAGTACATTTTTCCTCGCATTCCCGGATGGCCAAGAAGCTGTCAGCCGTCAGCTCTCAGCTTCGGCCATCAAACACACTGAGCGCTCATAACTGCACGCTGATTACTGAGAGCTAACCTATGCACATCCTGGTCATCGACGACGAAGAATATGTCCGGCTGGTGCTGGAGCAGGCGATCCGCGAGGAAGGCTGCGAGGTCACGACCGTCTCTCGGGGCCAAGAGGGCCTGGACCGGCTCGCCTCCGGCACCTTCGATTGCGTCGTCAGCGATCTTCGCATGCCTGGCATCGACGGCCGCGCCGTACTGAAATGGGTCAAGGACCATCAGCCGGATGTGGACGTCATGATCCTCACCGGCCATGGGGACGTGAAAGACGCGGTCGAAGCCATCAAAGAAGGCGCCTGGGATTTCCTCGTCAAAGATACCCCCTTCGACGGAACAGTCATCAAAGCCGCAATCACGAAACTCCGCACCGTTCGTTCCCTCCGGCGCGAGAATATCGCAGCGAGGCTCGGCGGATTCGCTCATACCCACGACCAGATTGTGCCGGGCCAGAGTCCGGCCTGGCAGAAGCTCATGGCACAGGTCGCCCAGGTGGCTCCTGCGAACGCGCCGGTCTTGATCCAGGGGGAAACCGGTTCGGGAAAAGAAGTTGTGGCCCGCACCCTCCATGCCCAGAGCCGGCGCGCAGCCGGCCCCTTTCTCGCCGTGAACTGCGGCGCGGTCAGCAGAGAGTTACTGGAGAGTGAACTGTTCGGCCACGAAAAAGGCTCGTTTACCGGAGCCACGACGGCAAAGCCAGGGCTCATTGCCGCAGCAGAAGGCGGCACCCTCTTCCTGGATGAAGTCGGAGAAATGCCGGGACCGATGCAAGTGAGCCTGCTGAGATTTCTGGATCGAAAAGAATATCGGCCGGTCGGCAGCACCCGCACCCTCCAGGCCGACGTCCGCATCGTCGGCGCCACCAATGGAGACCTCCAGGAACTCGTGCACCAGGGCCGTTTCCGCGACGATCTGCTCTACCGCATCAACACCGTCACCCTCCGGGTCCCCTCCCTCCGAGAACGGCCGGAAGACATCCCTCGCTTGGCGGAATACTTCCTTGCCACGATCCGGATCCCGGGCACTGCCGCCAGGTCCTTCGCACCGGACGCCATCGCGAGGCTGGTAACCTATGCCTGGCCCGGCAATATCCGCGAATTGCGAAATGTGATCGAACGAGTCGCCCTGATGAACCCCTCTGCCACCAGTCGGCCTCTGTCACTGGAGGATATCGCCCAGGTCATGCCGCAGCCAGCAGCCGGCCACGACGCCTCCGACCAGACCAACCTGTCGATGGACGACATGGAACGGGTCCATATCCTGCGAGTTCTCGACGCGCACCGCGGCAATAAAACCCACGCGGCCAAAGCCCTCCAGATCGACTACAAAACGCTGCTCACGAAACTCAAGAAATACGGGCTCAGCCCCTAACAGAGGAAATGGTGCGGCCAAGCGGCGCCTCATGTAGAATGAAGAGGCCTCTTCTCGTGAACAGCGCCAGAGGGGAACGAAGGAACGCAGCCATGAAACGGCCGGTATCAGCAGCAGAACAGCAGGCCCAGAAACGGTTCGGCACCAGCGCCCGCGCTGCGTCGTTTTACGCCAAACAGATGCTGGATCATCTGAATCCCACGATGCAGCAGTTCATCGCGCGGCAGGACATGGCCTTCATCGCCACTGCCGATGCCAACGGCTCATGCGATTGTTCCTTTCGAGCCGGCGCGCCAGGATTCGTGCAGATCCTGGATAAAAAAACACTCGCCTACCCGGAATATCGGGGCAATGGTGTCCTGGCCACTGTGGGCAACATCCTGGAGAACCCGCAGATCGGCATGATCTTTCTGGATTACTTCCAGAGCACGGTCGGCTTGCACGTCAACGGCAAGGCGCGCGTGCTTTCCCCCGATGAGATCACGAGCCTCCCCCATCTACCGGCGAGCATGGTCGAGGCAACCAAGCTGAAAAAAGGCCGCCGCCCGGAAGCCTGGATCCTGATCGACGTGGAAGAAGCCTATATCCACTGTTCCAAACATGTCCCACTCCTCAAGCGGCTGGACAAGCAAATCGATTGGGGCAGCGACAACGACGCCAGCAAAGGCGGAAACTACTTCAAGACCAAACCGGCCCCCAAGCTCTAGCGCCAGCCCATCCACGCACATCTCCCACTTTCACAAGCCTTGCTTTTCAGGCTACCACTCTTGCATGCTGCCTCTTTTTGATTGCCCCATCAATACCGCGACGACCGACAAGGAGTTTCCATGGCCGATGAATTGCACCCGCGACGTATCGATGTCTTGGCGATTGGATTATTCGGGCTGGCAGTCGGCGCTCTCACCCTAGGCGCGGCGCAGCTGGGCGTAATTCCGGAGCGAGATCATATCGGCACCCTCGTTATCGCCCTCGCCTTCGGCGGCATCGTGCAAATCCTGGCCGGCATGACCGACATCCGCTACCACGAGCAGCTCGGCGGCACCGCGCTCACGATGTACGGGTTCTTCTGGACCACCGTCTGCACCGCCAAGCTGGTCAGCGCGAGCAACAACTTTCAGCTCGACATGGTGCTGTTCGCGCCGATCAACCTCGTCTACTTCCTTTTTTCCGCCGTCATGGTCTACCTCACCGCCTACAGAAATACGACGCTCTGCGCCCTGCACCTCGTCATTACCGCGACGTTTCTCCTCACCTTTCTCGCGCGCCTGGATTTCATCGGCGAATTACTCCCGGGCGTCTTCCACATCCTGGTGGGACTCATGGCCTTCTATCACGCGATCGCCAGCCTGACCTTTGCCTTTACCGGCCATGCCCTGCTTCCGCTGGGTCCGGCGCTCTTGCACCATCGGGAGAATAAGTCGCACAGCTAGGACTGGTCGTCCCGGCGCAGCTTGCTATGCCTTCTGCTTGGCGCGGGCCAACGCCAGCGCCATCGCCATCGTGCCGGCCGGTTGAGGCTGCTGACGCTCCGGAGCCCGTTGAGGCGCGGACGGACGCCGCTCACGCTCGTCGCGTACCGCACCAGACGAGACCTCGGCAGATCCACGGCCTGCAGACGCCATACTGCCTGGAACATCGTCGAGCCGCATGGTCAGCGCGATGCGCTGACGCTTCACATCCACCTCCAACACCTTCACCTTGACGATCTGGCCCGGCTTCACGACCTCATGCGGGTCCTTGACGAATTTGTTGGCCAGCGCCGACACATGCACCAGACCGTCCTGATGGACGCCGATATCGACGAATGCGCCGAACGCCGCCACGTTCGTCACCACACCCTCGAGGACCATGCCTGGATGCAGGTCCGTCAGAGATTCGACTCCCTCCTGGAACGTGGCAGTCTTAAATTCAGGGCGCGGATCTCGGCCGGGCTTTTCTAATTCTGTCAGGATATCGCGCACCGTCGGCACACCGAACTTCTCATCGGTAAAGTCGACGGGAGACAATCCCTTCAACACCGCCGGCTGCCCCATCACCTCCATCATCCCCTTGCCGATGCGCGCCAGGATACGCTCGACCACCGGATAGGCTTCCGGATGGACGGAGGAGCGATCCAATGGATTGTCCCCGTCATTGATGCGCAGAAAACCGGCTGCCTGCTCGAAAGTCTTGTCGCCTAGGCGAGGCACCTTGCGGATCGTGGTGCGATTGGGAAAGGGCCCGTTCGCATCCCGATATTCCACGATATTCTTCGCCAGCACCTTATTCAAACCAGACACCCGCTCCAGCAGCGGAGCCGAGGCCGTATTGACGTCCACCCCCACGGCATTCACGCAATCTTCGACCGTCGCATCGAGCGAACGGGCCAGAGCCTTTTGATTGACATCGTGCTGATACTGGCCGACACCGATGGCCTTGGGATCGATCTTCACCAGTTCCGCCAAGGGATCTTGCAGACGCCTGGCAATGGAGACCGCCCCGCGCAGACTCACATCCAACGCAGGAAACTCAGCCGCAGCGAAAGCCGAAGCAGAATAGACCGAGGCGCCGGCTTCGCTCACTACGATCTTGGCCACTTTCTGCTCCGGCTTATGAGCCGTGACCAATTTGATCACCTCAATGGCCAACTTGTCGGTCTCCCGACTACCGGTTCCATTCCCGATCGAAATCAATTCGACTCCATGTTGCACAACCAGCCGGGCCAGCGTCGCCAGCGAGCCCTGCCAGTCATTGCGCGGCTGGAGCGGGTACACGGTCGTAGTCTCCAGCAGTTTGCCGGTCGCATCGACCACTGCCACCTTACAGCCGGTGCGGATGCCGGGGTCGAGGCCCAGCACGGCCTTCGGGCCGGCCGGCGCCGCCAGCAACAACTCATGCAAATTGCGGCCGAAAATCTTGATCGCCTCTGCTTCCGCCGCTTCGCGCAACTGCACCAGCAGTTCCACCGTGAGATGCAGGTGTACCTTCACCCGCCAGGTCCAATCGCAGACGCCCATCAGCCACTTGTCCGCACGACGGCCCCGGTCCTCGATCCCGACATGGGCCGCGATCGTCGCGATGCAGGGATGCGGCACGACGGCCTCCAGCGCCTCGCCCAGGCCCAAATCCATCTTCAACACACCCAGCGTGCGGCCACGGAACAAGGCCAACGCGCGATGCGAGGGAATCGTGCGGATGGTTTCGGAATAGGCATAGTAATCCCGGAACTTTTCTTCCTCGGCCATCTCCTGGCCCTTCACCACGGTGGACGTGATGACGCCCTGATCCCAGAGGCGAGTCCGCAATTTCGCGAGCAGCTCGGCCGTCTCGGCAAAACGCTCGACCAGAATATCCCGCGCCCCATCAAGAGCCGATTTGGCGTCCGGCACATTGATCGCCTCCACCCCCTCGGCAGCAGGCTTCACATTCAGATACTTCGCCGCTTCCTGTTCAGGGTCGAGCGTCGGATCGGCGAACAGGGCATCGGCCAGAGGCTCCAATCCCGCCTCTCGCGCAATCTGCGCGCGCGTGCGGCGCTTGGGCTTATAGGGCAAGTAGAGATCTTCCAAGGTTTGCTTGGTCGCAGCCGCCTCAATAGTGCCGCGCAGGACGTCCGTCAGTTTGCCCTGCTCCTCGATGGAAGCCAGAATCGCCGCGCGCCGCAGCTCCAGCTCACGCAGATACAGCAAGCGCTCTTCCAACGTCCGCAAGTGCGTATCGTCCAGATTGCCGGTGGCTTCCTTGCGATAGCGTGAAATAAACGGCACGGTCGACCCTTCATCGAGCAGGGCGACTGCCGCCGCAACCTGATGCGCTCCGACACCGAGCTCTTTCGCGATGAGCGGAATGATCTTCAACTGGGCGGCGGCTGAAACTGGCTGAGTGCCTGGCAACATCATCTCTTTCTATGACCGATCTTTCCGAAAGCGCAGCGCGACGAGCCTGGGCGCTCGATGCTACGTGCGCTTTCTTTATATTATGGTGCACTGAGAGTCTTGGCTTGCGGAATGATTTCGCCCACCGTCGACACGAACAAGCTGGCAGCGAGTTTACTGCAAACGCTCCGGCGTATCCATCAGATCTATTGCGGCACCGCCCGCTAGATCTCCGATGAAGACTCCGTTACACTTCGGCCAGAGGAGAAACCGATGCGAGAGGAACGGATCATCAATTACTATATGCTGCTGGAGCTTTTGCCCACCGCCACGGAGGCGGAAATCAAAAAAGCCTGGCATGAACAGGTCCAGGTCTGGCATCCGGATCGCTTTGGCCATGCCCCGGCCCTGCACAAAAAAGCGGAAACCAGGACACAACTGCTCAACCAGGCCTATCAAACCCTCAGCGACCCGGCCGCACGAGCCAGCTACGATGCCAAGACGCAATCCACGGCCGCTCAGAAGCCGGCCTCGCGCCAAGCCCCCACAGCCAATCCCTCGTCCGGCACCTATTCCAGCACCCCGCCCCGCGCGCAGCAGACCTCGCAAGCCAGCCAAGGGCCTCGCGGCCCGCAATCGCTCATCATGCTGCTCTCGCAGCAAGGCCAGCCTAAAGCCATGGTGCCGGCCATCCACCTCTACGTCGATCCGCGCGAGCACCAGCCCTACGACTTTCACGGCTTCGTGCGCATTGCCGGAACGATGCGCGAAACATTACCCGTCAGCGGCTATGCCATTGCGGAAGTCCCAGAGCTCTTGTGTATCAAGCGCATCGGCGTCGAAGACCTCTATACGGTCTTCTCGAATCCCTCCTACAATCGCCCGCCCTTTCTCCAGGAACTCGAACAGGTCCTCGCCTTCCCTTCTCGCTTCCTCGTCGTCGAAGGCACGCTCCAGCATCGCAAAGCCGGCGGCCGTCTCAACCAGTACCATAAAATCGGGCTGATGGATTTCCTGGACTCGCTCACGGCGAGATATGGCATCCAGGTTATTTATACGGACACGCGCGACGAGGCGGAAGAACGCATCGCCAACCTTGCAGCCCTGCACTATGCCTATTATTTTGCCGAGCAACAGGGACTCGGGCGCTGTTTGAAGGAGGGAGACCTCTAGCGAAGCGGCACGAACGATCAGCTCTTCGACCCTGCACTAAACCCCAGCTGCCGCCAGGCTTCATACACCACCACCGCGACGGCGTTGGACAGATTGAGGCTCCGGTTTCCAGGGATCATGGGAATCCGAATACATTGCGGCCCTGCCACCAGCCCCAAAATCTCCGGCGGCAACCCGCGGCTCTCAGGCCCGAACACAAAGGCATCGCCGGCAACATACTCGACCAAGTCGTGCCGTTGCGTACCTTTGGTCGAGACGGCAAAAAGACGGCGATCCTTGAATCGCTCGGCGCATTCGGCCCAGCTTTCATGAACCGTAATCGTGGCGAATTCGTGATAGTCCAGTCCCGCTCGCAGTAACTGCTTGTCCTCCAGCGTAAACCCCAAGGGCTTCACCAGATGCAGCCTGGCACCGGTATTGGCGCAGAGCCGGATAATGTTACCGGTGTTCGGTGGGATTTCAGGCTGGTACAGAATGACATCGAACATGGGATGGGCAGTGTACCATGGACGCGGCAGTCCATTTCACCATCGCCCGGCTTCTTGATATAGTAACCCGTGACCTCACAGCGTTGCCCGCTCACATGCAACACACTATCGTCCGACCACGATACCGTCCCCTCGCCAGGCTCCTGAGCCTCGCATGCGCGACGACGTTGACGATGGGAACTCTCGCATCCGCGGAGGATCCCCAGGCGCGTCAGGAAGCGACCCTGAGAGAACGGGCGAAAGCCGTTTGGGAAAGCGGCGCGATACAGCCAGCCCTCGAGATCCTCGACCAGGGGACCCACGACTATCCTTCCGCGCTCACGCTCCACAAATTACGCGGCGATATTCTGGCCACCTCCCGGGACCCCCGAGAGGCAGTGGCGGCCTATGACCTGGTCCTGGCCGGAAACCCGGCTGCATTGGATGTCCGATGGGCCAAGTGGAGCGTGCTGACTCGGTGGGGACAGGGGGAGGAATCCATCGCCGAGCTCCAGCGCATGGCACAAATCGATGCCAGGAATCCCTTGATCCATTTACGGCTGGCGCAAGAACTCAGAAAACTCGATCGCCTGGAAGAATCGCTCGCGTTCTATGCCACAGCCGTCGAACTCGTTCCGGATATGCTCGGCTGGCGATTATCGTTGGCCCGGGCGAGGTTTGACCTTCTGAATTACCACGGCGCGGAAGCTGACGTGCAATATGTGCTGCACCAGCTGCCGCCCGACTCTCCGCTGGAGCTCCAGGCCAAGAATCTGCTCTCGCAAATCCGCGGCACCTCCATCGATCGAGGCCGGCGCTTCGACCCGGTCCTCTCGCGAGACATGACCGCGGCGCAGCGGAAGGAATGGGCCGCCATTCGCGCAGAGGCCTGGCGGCTCTTCTCGACCGGTCACTACCAGGAGGCCGAACCGATCTACCGACGGCTGCTGGCGCTCAACCCCAACGATCCCCTCGCCAATCATCAATTAGGGCTGACCCTCATGCAGCTAAGCCGGTGCAAGGAGGCCCTGACGGTCTTCGGCAAGATATCCGACCTGAATCCCAGCGACGAAGACTATGCGGATACGGTCTTTCGAATGGGCCAATGTCTCGTAGAGCTAAAACAGTGGGAAGAGGCCTTCGTGCATTTCCACATCCTCTATGAGGCGGCGGTCGAATTTGAAGCACAGAATAAGAACGCCCAGCTCCCACCGGACACCAGGATGCTCGACAAACAGAAGATCGCCCGATGGCTCGAGAAAGTGCGGCTCCATGTCCCAGAATTGGCGCGACTGACAGATGAAGCCGCGAACTCAGCCCCATCCAGCGCTCCCTCCCCTGCCACAGCCCTTGCGGAGGAAGACCTGTTCGAGAAGGCCCTTGAGCAGCTGAAACCTCAGAAACCACTGGACCAACAGGCCTCGCTCATGGGCCGGGATGCCGACTTCAGCTGGTTTCGATTTGTCATCCCCACTGGGAAGGTCGTGCGGGACGATTTCCCCACCGGAGCCCATGAATTTATTCCTCTCTACCCAGGGGATAGCTTTCCCCCCTCACAGAAAGAGATCTACCTGGTCTTCAGGCTGGTGTCGTCCTCGTACGATGCGGTGCCCCTTACGGCACGCTGTTCCCCTGAGACATCAGGGGTCACGGGAGAGCCACGCGCCATCGCACAGGACCACGTCATGACAACCATGAACGATCAGTCCGGCTATTTCCTGCTCTCCCCCCCTGCCACTGGATGGGCCACAGGCCTCTACCACTGCGGCTTGTTCGCAGGAGAGCAGGCGTCCGCCGATACTCTTGTGGATGAAGTCAGGTTCCGGATCGTGACGCCAGCCGGATCACAGTAAAAACAGAAAACCATCGAGCGGGTAGCAGATAACTGGAAGGGGAAAGGACGACAGCTCACTTCCGATCAAGCGAAAGCCCTTCACAAGTGAGCTCCAACGTTTCGATTCTGACCTCATTGCCGGTCGCCTTCAAATCAGGCCCCTGATACTTGACTGGCACGGCATTCGAGAACCTCCAACGCAGTTTCTCGTGACGGGCTTCATCCAACAGAATAATCGACCCGCTCACCAGCTTCTTCTCTCCCTTGAGAGCAGCCTGGCACCAATCCAACAACTTCTTGCTCCGCGTCAGCCCTCGCCTGAGCGTAATCGTGAACCCCTTCTTCACCCCGGGATGCCGACTGCCCACCTCAAGCACTGGATTGCCACCCCGATAGTCACTGGCAGTAACCTCAGCGGTCAGCCCGCTCACTTCACTAAAGCCGCCGATAATCCCTCCCTCGAATTCAACCGAGAAATTGAAATTAGGGTACAAACCGCTGCCTGAACGATCAGCCACCAGAAGCTCCTTATGCACAGGTCTGTAGTCCAATCCTGAAGATGATAAATTCGGCCGGTTTAAGCGGCGCAATCCCGACTAATGCAATCAGTCGGCCTTTCTCGATATCACCTTGGGTCATCGTCGTGGCATCACATTTGACGAAGAAGGCTGCCTCCGGCTTGCTGCCTTGCAGCATCCCCTTCCTCCACACTCCAGTCAAAAACTCGTCAATGCTACGGCGCACCTGCGCCCACAAGGGCTCCTGGTTCGGCTCAAAAACCACCCATTGCAGACCTCGCGCAATCGATTGCTCGAGGAATATGGCCAATCGGCGCACATTGATATAACGCCATTCCGGATCGGACGTCATCGTCCGAGCTCCCCAGACGAGATACCCTTTCACGGGAAAGCATCGCAGGACATTGATGCCTCCTGGATTAAGCACATTTTGCAATGCCGTAGAGACTTGCACGGCCAGTCCTCTCCCCTGACCCTGTGGATCCACGAGCAGGCCTCGAATCATTTCATTCGCCGGAGCTTTATGCACGCCTCGATCATTGTCCGTCTTGGCATAGATTCCCGCGAGGTGTCCTCCTGGCGGGATCATTTGCTCCTTCTTCGTTTCAGGATGTTGAATCCGCAGCCATGGCAGATAGTAGGCGCCAAACGTCGAGTCGCGTGGCCGCTGGTGCTGAGCGATATCGGCAATTACGCACGGAGCTTGAAGAATAGCGAATCGATCCTTCAACTTTTCACATTGATCCAATAAATATCCTGTCACGCGAGGAAACTGATTCTCGTCCGACGCACAGAGGAGACTAATCTCACCGATGCCCTCCAGCTGCTCTAGTGCGTCCTTGAAGTCCTGCTCGTCTGGACCAGGTCCATCACTCCCCCCTTGCAAGAAAATTGGAGCTGAATCTGCCGGGCGCCCCGCAGCGCCCACCCAATTGATCGTCACAAGGCACGAGGCCCCCATGACCAGATCATTAGTGCTGCCGGCTGCGCCTGACGTTGCTGAAAGATGGTCGTAATATTCCTGGACCGTTGGTTGCCCCTTTCCAGGGACTCCCGATGCCCAGTATCGCACGATAAGCCTGAAGGGCTTGGCGCCGGACATGCTGGCACTCGCGCTCGCCCCACTCGACGGGGTCACGACCTCGACCGAAACTCTGTTTCCCCACGCGCCCGGACCGATCGCCTGCACTCGTATCACGCCATCAAGCACGCAGGCCGCTGGCGTCGCAGCCCTCGACGCCACGCGCGCGATGTAGCACTGCTTCCCGCCATTCAGAAAGAATCCGTCCAAGGCATAGGCTAAATAACGGTCCTGTCCCCCCTCGCGCAGATAGCCCCCGAACCAGCGGCCATACTCCTGAACGCTGGTGATGAGGCGCGGCCCCATCGGGCCTCGCTCTGCGATTCCCACAAAGCCAACCGTACTGGTTCCCACACCGGCAATGGGGTGGGGCTTTGGAATTTCTTCAACGTAGACACCTGGCGCAAGGTACTCTGGCATCTCCGACTCCCTCCTAAACGCGAACCATCACGCGAGCAATCCCTGGCCAATCGTATAGGCCTCAGAAAAACGATCCAGGCCATGGCTCCCTCCGTTCACCAGACGGCGCGCAGCCTTGAGATCCTGTTCCTGCAGCGCCTCTCTGAGCGGCACTTCCTTGTCCTTGAGAAACGCGGCCAACAACTGGGCGGCGATGTGAGGGTCGGACGCGCGTTCTGGATTCTTCGACAACTGATCGCCCAGACCGATGATCTCGCCATACTTTCCATAATTGAAACGGCCAGTCAGTTGAATGTAGCCCCTGCCACGGAATCGCTCGCCATCTGGCGGTCCTTGATTGCCCAAATCCTTCCGGTTGTCGTAGAGATCAAAGGGGTGGCCATTGGGCGAAGAATTGAACCGCGACCGTCCCTCCGCAATCGGCTCAAACCCCTCGGTCTCGGCCCTGATCGTGGCGAGGGCTGCCAGGACCAGCGGCGTCTCGATCAAATCCGCCGCCACCAACGATTCCAGCACAGGGGGCAAGTTCGCTTTGATGTTCCCGATTGGCGTATGCGGAAACATGTGGGAGACCACCGCTACGGTAACTCCAGGGATCGCGCTGGGGATCTCCGCCGGCTTGGCAAGATTCAGCGCCGCAAGCGTGCGCGGTCCCGCAAGCCCGTCAGCCAGCAGCCCTTCGCTCTTCTGAAACGCAAAGACCGCCGCCTCCGTTCCGTTCCCATATTCCCCATCGATGAGCCCGGGATCGAAGCCTGCCGCCTTCAGCTTCTGCTGCAACTCGCGCACTTCCGGTCCCGTTGATCCAGTCTTGAACGTCGCCACGGCACACCCCCTTTGACCTGACCGATGCGATTCATGAGCCTTCGCCCATTCTGCAATCGATCTTCAAAACACCACGCGCCACGAGCAACCAGACAATCCGTCTGTTGCGCGCAGATATACGCCCGAAATCGAAACGAGGCAAAAGGGTAGTCCTTGAAAATAAACCTGTCAACGGAGGAGCCGGCTGGTTCGAATAAAATGTTGCAGGGGTCCGGTGAGAGACGAAACGAGGTGCGATTAAAGAGCTGACGGCTAGGAGCCCCTCTCTTTAATCGCGAGAGGCGAGCGGCACGTTACGAGCGCCGGGGAACAGACTCGGCAGGGGGACTGGGGTGTGCCGAGAAAACTGCCGGCACCATGGTTTCATCCACCCGGGACTTCAACAATTGAATGAGTTCAATGCGCAACGTGCGATTTAGTCGGAGCTGCGCCTGCAGCGGCAGGCGAAGAAACTCCACCCCGAACTGATCGCCCTGAACCCATTTGATTGTGCCGAGCTCAATGGACAAAGCCTGCGGCTGGTTGGGAAGCAACATACTCACACGCACATCACTGCCGCAGAGGACCTCCCGATCGCACAAAATGGAGCAACCCTTCAGCGACAGATTGGTCAGGACTCCTTCGCCGACGAAGGGAGCCCCGCCGAAGACGACAGGATAGTGGAGCGG
>CAMDPZ010000059.1 GCA_945905765.1 Nitrospira lenta | reverse complement strand
TCTGCCTCTTGCGCCAACTCGGAAGCCAGCACCTTCTTGATCTCTTTCAGGACCCGCCCATCCTCGGTCTGAACCGTCACAAGCGGGCTTTTCTTCACCACCTGCAGAATGACGTGGGAGAGATGGCTGATTTTGTCTTCGCTCAACATATCTGGTCCTCGCGTGATGAGTGAGGGGTGACGAGTGATGTGCGCTTCATAACTTCCGGCTATCCCAACTCATCACCGATCACTCATCACTGATCACAGAATGATGCCCCGTTCCCGCGCCAGCTTGGTTTTCACCATCGTGAACATCCGCTGAAAATCCACTTGCCCCCGCTCGATATCTTGCTCGTAGGCTTTCAGCAACTGCCGGACCTCGACATTCAACCGGTCTTCGACCGACAGTTCCTCGACGATGGCATGGTCGATCTGCTCGACAAAGGCCTTGCGATCCCCGACGATCGCCACCTGCCCCTCCTGCTGCAGCCTGGTGACCACCGACTCGGAAATGTGCCGCACCCGTTCTTTGGAGAGTCTCATCGTTAGATCTTCTCGATCTTGATCGTCGGCACGTCCATCACCCGCCGCAACACCGAGGCATCCCCGACAATGCGGCCGATCACATTGACCCGGTCGGCCGGGACCGGATCCTGCCCCATGCTCATCGGGGTGCGGCCGAAGAAAATCGCCAGAACTTGTCCGGCGCCCCAGAAGGCGACATCGCCGACTTTGACTTGATTCGTCGCCGTCTCCCGATGGTCCTTCACCCCGGCCAATTTAAAATAGAACTCTTCGCCCCAGGTGTTGACCGGACTTTCAACCGGCA
Source organism: Nitrospira lenta (assembly GCA_945905765.1). Lineage (GTDB taxonomy): Bacteria > Nitrospirota > Nitrospiria > Nitrospirales > Nitrospiraceae > Palsa-1315. The sequence goes on along the minus strand of CAMDPZ010000059.1, from coordinate 13,197 downwards.
AGGCCGCATAAACTTCCTGCGCCGTTTTCGTGGACTTGAGTTCCGCGTCGAGCTGCACGGAGCCGACGGTGATGCGAATTTTGTTGGGAAGATCAGCCATTAGATTCCAATCGACGCCTCGTGGCGGCCATGAGATGAAAACCCGCTCAGGCCGCGGACTTTAGCTTGTTTATTCGGTGAAATCAAGGCTACAATCCCGTCACCACATGCTCACATCATCCTTCGTACTCCTCAAAGGTCTCGGCCAAAGCTCCGAACGGCGTCTCTGGCAGGAAGGCATCCTCGATTGGGGCTCGTTCCTCCGGTCGCCGACCCTCCCCGGCATCTCCTCGGCTAGAAAAGAATGGTATGACGGCGAACTCGCCGCCGCCCAAACGCGGCTGGCAGCAGGCGACGCGCAGTTTTTCGGCGCCTGCCTCAAAAGCCGGGAACACTGGCGCCTCTTCGAGACGTTTCGTCCTCGCACACTCTATCTGGACATCGAAACGACAGGACTCTCCGCGCGGGAAGGCCATGTCACAGTGGTCGGACTCTATCGCAACGGGCAAATGACGAGCCTGGTCCGAGGGGAAACGTTGACGGAAGAGCGGTTGCACGCAGAGCTGGAACAGACCGACCTCTTCGTCACATTTTTCGGCAGCGGATTCGACATTCCCTACTTACAGGCGAAGTTCCCCCGGTTGAATTTCAAGAAACCGCATTTCGATCTCTGTTTCGCGGCGCGCAGGCTCGGCCTGCAAGGCGGACTGAAACATATCGAGTGCGAACTTCAGATTGACCGCGAAGCCGATGTGGTAGGACTCGACGGATGGGAAGCCGTGCGCCTCTGGCACCAATGGTGCGCGGGAGACGAAGCCGCCCGTAATCTATTGCTACGGTACAACGAAGCCGATACTAAAAATCTCGAACCGCTCGCAGGCCTGATTTACGACCAGATGGTCGCGCGATTCGGCCCTGCCTCCATCGGATTTCCTCCGACCAGAGAGCAGGAACCGATCGAGGTCGCTCCATGATACAGACCAGGCCATGGACCGGAGTCGGACGAACCGAAACCGGCTATGTCCGGACGTCGAACCAGGATGCCCTGGCTCTCCTGAATGATTACGGCGTCTGGATCGTGGCAGACGGAATGGGTGGTCGCCCGGCGGGAGATCTTGCAGCCCGAAGCGCCGTGGCCGTCGCCACCCAGCGGGCTCGCGAGCGAGCCGCGCAACTTCGCGAACACCAGCTTGCTGCCGCCGCCTTCGTCACCGACCTCGTGACCAACGCGAATCAGCATATCCATGACCTCATGCTGGCGACACCATCGCTGCAAGGGATGGGCACGACCTTCGTCGCCCTAGCCATGACGCCGGCCCCCATGCCTATCGCCCATATCGCCCACTTGGGCGACAGCCGCGCCTATCTCTATCGGACGGGACAGCTGAAACAATTGACGCGCGACCATACCCTCGTCGAGAACCTGATGCGAGACGGCCTGATCGATGCGGCCACAGCCCTCACCCATCCGGAGCGCCACATCTTGACCAAAGGTCTCGGGATGGACGTCGCGATGCAACCGGACCTCGCCTCCACGCCGGTAACCCGGCATGACCTTATTCTGCTCTGCAGCGACGGGCTCACGAAGATGCTGGAGGATGCCGCGATCGCATCGGTACTCTCCCGTGCAGGCGGCGATCCCCACAAGGCCTGCCACGACCTGGTCGAGCAGGCCCTAAGCCGTGGGGGCGAGGATAATGTGACGGTGATCGTCGTGGCCGCTCATCGCTAGCAGGATGCCTGCTGCGCCGTTGACAAGACCGAACCGGCTCGGTAGCCTGAGTTTCTAACCACCACCTCACGAGGCTTTCATGTCCCGCATCCTGCTCAGTCTCCTGTTCGCCCTTGCCGCCATGCATGCCGGCGCCGGCATACATCCGGCGCAAAGCGCGCAGCCTGTCGGCATAGGAGAGGAGCGAACTAAACCAGCGGCCGCCCTCGCGCCACTGCCGTCGACACCGGACCTGAGCGGGGAATGGGAAATTCTAGAAGTCGAAGACGACAAACGTTACAAGGCCACCCTCGACAAAGCCGGCAACGGCCCCTATAGCCAACAGGGCGGACGGTTCACCACCACGAAATATGCCGACCGTCTCTGGCAAGGCACATGGCAACAAAGCGGCAATGATCGTGAAGGGGGCTTTGAAATCTTGCTCGCAGAAGACGGCATGCAGGCCAAGGGCCGGTGGTGGTACTCGCGGGTCGGCAGCCAGAAAAATATTCCTCCTCGCGAACATGGCGGAACCTACCAATGGAAACGGCTCACCCCAGCGCCAACCTCACGGTAAATCGATCGGGCGCCTGACCTCGCGGCCGTTCGCGCTCCAGCGATCCAACACCCTCCCCAATAAAAACAAGGCGACGAACATGAAAAGGGAACCTACTCACCGCATCTGACCTTGGCGCCGACCTAGCGACACCCCCCTCTGCCACTGACTAAGCAGGCCACTACCTGCATTTGACTCTTTCAAGTGGCAGCTCAGAGAGGCCCTCGCACGACTCGCAGTCCGTTACCATCCAATCCTACTCAATTCTACTTATCAGTGCAGTTCATCGGTCGCCCCCTACTAAAGAGGGGGCATTTTCCATGAAGATTTACAGAGGTTTACTCTCAACCTATGCTATTCACATCTATACCCTTAGACGCATCAAGTTCGGCGCAGCCAACGAGCAAATGAGACTGACTCAGGTCACCTAACAGCGACCATGCAGAGTCGCTACTGCGGCCTCGAATTGCACTTACGTTGTTACCCTAGTCAACAGGGATATCTCGATGCCGCAAAGTGAGCCGACCACAATCCTGCTTATCAGCGAACAGGCTGAGGTCGTCAAAACTCTCACCCTCAATCTGCGCGGGCTTTTTCCTGGCTGCCATATCGAAGTCGTCTATTCCGCCGACGAAGCACGGACCTGGCCCTCGGCGCGCGAATGGACGCTCATTTGCATCGATGACGCATGCCTCGCCGGCGCCCCCTCACTGCCTGGCGAGCTCAAGGGCCGCGCCCCCTACGCCTCCATCATGCTGCACAGCGACCGTATCGAGTCACCGTCCTCGCGTCACGCCGACATTGATTTCTTTCTCCCGAAACAATCGCCCGTCTTTCTTACAGAACTCTTCTACTGCGTCACCCACGCCATCGACACCTGCCATCTGAAAATGGCCCTGGGCCATGCGCAGGAGCGCCAACGCCAACTCATCGAGTCCTGCGACGACATCGTCTACGAATTGGATCCAACCGGCCGCTTTGTCGCGCTCAGCTCCGGCATTACCCCCCTGCTCGGCTACTCGCCTGATGAACTTATCGGACTGCCCTATACCGCCCTCGTGCCTCCCGACCAACAGGCCGCCGCTCAGCATCGCGTCAACGAACGCCGTTCCGATGCGCGAAGCACCAGCCGCACAGAATTAACCTTTCGCGCAAAATCCACACAGGACCAAGGGCCGCGGCGCCTCACGGCGGAAGTCAGCGCCAAGGGCCTGTATGACCCCCTCCACCGATTTCTCGGCACAGTGGGATGGATCCGCACCCTCTCTCCCCCCGCACAAGAAGACCTCACGATCCATCAACTGCGCCGACAACTCCAACAGACGGACGAACGACTCGCGCTCGCCCAGCGAGTCGCGCTGCTCTCGCGCCAACTACAAGCCCCTCTGGCCTCACTACTGACGGAGTCTCAACGGCTGCTTGCCGCCACTCGCGACACAACACTACAGGCCCAAGTCGAATCCCTCGCAGGCCACGCAGCTCACGCCACGACACTCGACGCACAATTGACCCACGCCCTTGAGGAGATGGAACGGAGCGCCACGGGACTTACGCTCAACGATGTGCTCGACGACCTCCTCACCTCCGCTGCTCCACCGATCATGGATGGGCCAGACGTCCTACGGCGATTCTCCCCGCGCCTCCCTCCCCTCGTCGGCGATCGCGAACAGATCACGACTCTCGTCCGCCAGCTCCTGCACTACGCGCAAACCTATCTCCGGACCGTCGGCCGCGCACATCAACTCATCCTCAGCACCACCGTAGCCAAGTCCCCCTCCCTCGCCTCTCCCACCGACGTCGAGCTCGAACTGCTCGAATCGGACCTGGCGGGATCGACAAGACCCACGCCGGCATCGCCACAGCCCATTGATCTACTCATGCTCGATCGACTCACCCGCCAACTCGGCGGCAGCTTAGATCTGTCAGCGCCGAGAGGGGGACCCTTTCGGATGCTCCTCCGTCTGCCGGCTGCTTCTCGCCCCCCTCTTGAAACACTTCCGCTGCCGGTTGCCGTTCCGGCCGTCCCGCCCCCGAGTCAGCCTGAGACAACAAGCGTCGCGCCGGCACCAGCTCCGGCAGTCAAGGTTAGCAGTCCGCAACAAGATCGGCGCCAGACAGCGCGAGTGCCAACCACCTTGCCTGCCGCAATCATCATCGGATCTACGACCTGGAATGGCACCCTTTCCAACATTGGCTCCGGCGGCGCCTGCGTCACATTCCCCGGTGACGTCCCAACGCTCTCGCCGCAAGAAGCCCATGTCGTATTCAAAACGGCCGTGGGCAATCTTGCGCTCCACGGCAATGTGCAAGTGCGCCCCCTCTCACTCCGCACCGGAACAAAGACCGCGCAACTCATCGTGACGTTTGAGCCCCCTCAACAAGCCGAAGGCGCCGTCCGGGCCTTGCTCGTCCAAGCTGCTCAAAAGCATACCCTACCCTTCTCCCTTGAATTGCGTCTGGCAGCGGAACAACCACCAGTCCTGCCGACCGCCCGCCAATTGGAGACGGCCCAAGAGGAAGACTACAGTCCCCGCGAGGCCATCCGAGTAGCCGTGCAACTCCAGGCTAGGCTTGACGTCAGAGACGCAAATGGCAAAAGTCACCGTCTCGACGCATTGACCACCAACCTCAGCCGAAGCGGTGCCTGCCTCCATCTCAACGCCCGACCCGAACTCATTAGCGGGACAGCCACGCTGCACGTCGCCGCCACAGAGAACCAGAATAACCAGGGACCCCCTAAAGCCAGCGTGCCGGACACAACATTGCCCGCCCGGTTGATCTGGTCAACACCGGATCCAGACGAGCTGCCCCCCCCAGGGGCCGACCCTGCATGGCGGGTCGGCGTCCAATTCCAAGATCTCACCCCCTATGCGGAGCGTGAAGTGAACCGTGTCGTCCAGCAGCATTTCACGGCATTGAGCGAGCCGGACCGCTCCTCGCAACAGGCATCGATCGTCACCCTCCCGCGCGAATGTCACAATCCTCGCAGCCAGACGATTGTGATCTCCGAGGATCATCTGAGCCCATCGCTTCCACCGGACGCCCCCGTCATCATTATTGCCCCCGGATACGGCCAAACCGCGGTGGACGCCATGACGCTCTCCTACTACCTGGCGCACCATGGTCTCCGCGCCTTGAGATACGACCACACCAACCATGTCGGGCTCAGCGACGGAGAATTGCGCCAGACGACGTTACGGAGCCTGCACGACGACCTTCTGACCGTCGTGGAGTTCGCGCGCCGCACGTGGCCGACCGCTCCATTGATTGCCATGGCGAGCGACCTGACAGCGCGAGTGGCGCTCAAGATGGCCGGGCAAGGACACCCCCTCGATCTGCTGCTCCTGATCAACCCGGTCGTCGATGTGCAGGCCCTGCTCACAGCCGTCTCTCACCATGACCTCGTGGCCGATCACCGGAAAGGAGTCCAGCGCGGCATCGCCAATCTGCTCGGGCTCAACGTCAATCTGGATCATTTCATCGACGACATTGAAGTCGGGCGCTTTACCGATCTGGCCTCTACCATGGCAGACCTGCGCCTCCTTCATACTCCGGCAGCCATCCTCATGGTGCCTCATAGCCCGCTCGGGCCCTGGCCTCCCGCAGACCTGCCGCAGGAATTTCTCACCGCGCTGAGGCAGAATATCTCTCTCGCAACCATCTCGGCGCCGCTGATCGGCCAGGACTCTCCGCTCAACGAGCCGCATTCTGCGGCCTTCCGGCAGGTCCTGGAGCAGATCGTCGCCACGATTATGTTGCCGGCCACTCCCCCAGAACTCGACGAACACACCAGCCGCGCGCTGCGCCATCAACAACGCATCGAGATGGAGCAGGCCAGACTCCGCCACAACCCCTCCCACCTCACCCGTGAGGCCTTGTGGTTTGCGCATCTGCACCAACTGCCCCAACTTGAACACCTCCACGAATATGAGAAACTCTTGGATGATCTCTACCAGCTCCTCAGCCCGCTCGAGCCGGACTCCCGGCTCATGGATGCGGAAGTCGGCCATGGCGGATTCGTCCAAGCCACGCTGGTACAAGAAGCGCACCGCTCACGGCAACACAGAGGCAGTCCGGCGCATCCGGTGCATATAATTGGAGTAGGACGATCTCTCAACTCGCTGACGCAAGCCCGGCAGAGTCTTCGCACGTTACAGCAGACACTCAGAAGCGGCGGCGCAGATTCGCCCACCAGCCCGCTCCCCTCCCTGGCCACTGAATGGGTGCATGCAAACTGGACAGAGGGCCTTCCGTTTAAAGACGAGTCGCTCCATCGCATCGCCTGCAACCTATCGCTCCCCTTCGTCCCGTCTCCCTTGGCAGCGATTCGAGAGCTCTACCGCGTCCTCCATCCCCAGGGGCGCTTGGTCCTCACCCTCTTCCATCCGGCCACGGACCTCTCCGTGCTCTATCGCCGCCATCTGCAGCGCACAAATCAGGACGACTTCAGTCCTGAGGCCGAGATCCTTCTCCATTATCTCGGTGAACTCCGAGAAGCCATCAGACAGGGACTGCTGCACATATTTGACCAACAGTCGCTCACCTCGCTCCTCCTCCGCGTCGGCGCCGTCACACCCACCATCCTTCCCACTCTTGATGGGCAGGCCCTCTTCGCGATCATCGAAAAAGATAAATCCGCTAGCTGAACCGGCCCCTGCCATGTATACTCGGCGTACATCTTTGAACACATAGATGCGTCACGGCTGATCAGCCTTTCACCTGGCAGGACAAAAAAGACCAGCGCGTACAGAGCCGTCATGACACCACAGCCCTCACAGACAAAAAATTTACCCACTGCCTCCAGTGAACCCCTGAAGATCGTCACGCAATTTGCGGCAGATCTGGCCCCCCTGACAGATCTGAACGCCCTGGGGGATCACATCATACAGACACTCTGCCATGCCACTGCTGCCGCGCAGGGAGCGCTCTTCCTTCTGGATCGCGAACATGCCTGTTACCGCCGCGCCAACGTAACCGGCCCGGACGCAGCTACGCTAAGTCCGGCCACCCTCGCCGCGAACCATCCCCTGCCCCGCCATCTGCTCGCGACCAATCGGATACTGGCAGAGACCGATGCACCGGACGACCTCCAGAAAACAGGCCCTGACGCGCACGCCGCCCTGGAGTCCATGCACGGAGCCTACGCGGTGCCCCACTTCGGTAAAGGCCGCCTTATCGGCCTCTCTCTTCTCGGAGCGACAGCGGCTTCTTCGCCCGAGGCGCAAACCCAAACACCGCCCTTACTCGCCGCACTGGCACAAATCGCCACGAATGCGCTCGACACCCTCATCCAGTCCCAAGACCTCCATCGCTCGCTGGCGCTCAACAAGCGCACGGATCGGATGAAATCCCTCGAGACCATTGCCGGCGGCTTCGCCCATGAAATCAGGAACCCCCTCACCTCGATTAAGACCTTCATCCAATTGGCGCCAGAACGAAAAGACGACCCGGACTTCATTCAGGAATTCAGTAAAATCGTCCTGGGCGACGTCTACCGCATCGAACATCTCATCCAGAAAATCCTCGACTACTCCCGCTATATGGAGCCCACGCTGGCGGACGAGGACGTGAACGACCTTGTGACCTCCTGTGTGCATTTCATCGACGTCAAAGCCGACAGCCGCAAAGTTACGATTGAGAAAACACTGGCGCCGGATCTGCCGCGCGTGATGCTGGACCGGCAGCAAATCAAGCAAGTCCTGATCAATCTCTTGGTCAATGCCGTCGACGCAATCGGCACCCAGGGGGGACGGTTACGCGTCCAGACCGGCAAGCTCGTGAAGCCGACAGGAAAAGTCTGGGTCCAGATCGACATTGAAGATACCGGTGAGGGGATCCAGGAAGACAACCTCGAACATATTTTCGACCCGTTCTTCACGACGAAGCCCGAGACGGGAGAGCACGAAGGAACGGGACTGGGCCTGACGATCGTCCATCAAATCATTCAAGAACATCACGGCGAGATCCGGGTCAAGAGTTCTGTCGGTGTCGGCACCACGTTCTCCGTGAGCCTACCCGTGCTACCCGCATAGCCGCCAACCCCTATGGACACCAGCATGAAAAAACGAATCTTGTTGATCGACGATGAGTCCCGAGTCCGGGCCTCCCTGAAAGCGGTCCTGGAGCCGGTCTACGAAACGATCCAAGCCGCCGATGCCCAGGAGGGCCTGGAGCTGTTTCGCAAGGAGGCCCCTCATCTGGTCCTGCTGGACGTGATCCTGCCTGGCACCGACGGGCTGGCGCTGCTCCAAACGCTCCGCGCCGAGGACCGGACGGCGCCGGTCATCATGCTGACCGGCACGAAATCCGTCAAAACCGCCGTCGATGCGATGAAGTTCGGCGCGGCCGACTATCTCTCCAAACCCTTCGACGTGGAAGAGCTCCGCATCATCGTCGAGCGCGCCCTCACGGGCCAAGAACTCCAACGGGAAGTCACGCAACTCCGCGCACAAGTCGTTCGGCGCTACGCCTTTCACAACCTGATCGGCAAGAGCCAGCCGATGCAGGACATCTACACCAAAATCGAACAAGTCGCCGACAGCCGCACGACCGTCCTGATCACCGGCGAGAGCGGCACGGGCAAGGAACTGGTCGCCAAGGCGCTCCACTACAACAGCGCCAGACGCGAACGCCCCTTCATCGCGTTGAACTGCGCCGCCCTGCCTGAAACGCTCATCGAGAGCGAGCTGTTCGGCCATGAAAAAGGCTCGTTCACCGACGCCACGGCCCGCCGGGTCGGGCAATTCGAGCTCGCCAATACCGGCACGCTCTTCCTCGACGAGATCGGCGATCTCAGCCCCATGACGCAAGCCAAGCTGCTGCGCGTCTTGCAAGAACGGGAATTCACCAGAGTCGGCGGCGTGCAATCGATCAAGGTGGATGTGCGCATCGTGGCGGCCACGAACAAAAATCTCGAGGAACTCGTCCGCAAAGGACAATTCCGCGAAGACCTCTACTACCGCATCAACGTCATTGCGCTCTATCTGCCCCCGCTTCGCGAGCGAGGCGAAGACGTCCCCCTCCTCGCCAAACATTTTCTGTCGAAACGGATCGAGGAAGAAAACCGCCCTCCCCAGGATTTCTCCAAAGAGGCCGTCGATCTTCTGTCCCGGTATCCCTGGCCCGGCAATGTGCGGGAGATGGAAAACATCATCGAGCAGGCCTTCATTTGGTCCAAGGGATCGGACAGCATCACCCCCGAACATCTCCCGACCATTCTCAAAAACGGCACCAGCACCACAACGCTCCGCGACGACACCCTGGCGGGGCGGCTGTCGCTCGAAAAAGCCGTCATGGAATTCGAACGGGAAATTATCCTGGATGCCCTGAAACGCACGCACTATGTCCAAACCCATGCCGCCAATCTATTGGGCATCAGCCGCCGGATGCTTAAATACCGCATGGACACCTTGGAAATCGGCAGACCAGCTAGCGAAGCCGGCGCCGAACCTCAGGAGGCAATAGAGGAATAACACGGCCCATGGTGCGTGTCTCACCTGGCGACTCGTCACGGGATAGATATTGTACGTAATATTTATTTCGTGTACACTCCGCCCGGCCTCAAGGATGAGTCCATCGCATTCCATTTAAATTTAAATCAGGGATCCTAGCGCGCGAAAACGATACGAACGTTGCCAGCCATACGACGCAGTGCACGGTAGAGGACAAACGATGGACCTACCAGCGACTCCTGCCCCGGCGGCACAGAAACCGACCTTGCTCATTATCGACGACGAGCGGGGGCCCCGCGACGCGCTGACGATGCTCCTCCGACACCGTTTCACAATCCTCACAGCGGAATCAGCCAGTGCCGCCCTTGACGTCCTCAATTCCCAACCGATCGACCTCATCACACTCGATCAAAAACTTCCGGATCGTCAGGGCCTCGACCTCCTCCAGGACATCAAACAGCACCATGCCACCGTCGAGGTGATCATCATCACCGGATATGGAAGCCTGACCTCTGCCCTGGAAGGGATCCGGCATGGGGCCTCCGGCTACCTGCTCAAGCCCTTCAATGTCACGGAAGTCCTCTCCCTCGTCAACCAGACGATCAATAAGAAACAGCGACTCGATTTCCTCAGAAATTTCCTCAAGACCTCGACCGGCCTCTGGGGATCAGAAACGGAATGTGCGCAGGACTGGAACATATTATTCGCGGGATACCAGGCAATCGGCACAACGGCATCGGACCAGCTCTCCCACACGGAGGAGAGGCCCAACCTTCTTCCAATCCTCTCCGATCTGCTTGAAGCCAAGGATCGTCAACTACTCCTCCACTCCAGCCGAGTCAGTGCCTACGCCACGCTCGTGGGCAGCCGCCTAAACCTGACGCGTACCGAGCAGCAATCGTTGGCGTGGGGAGCCTTTCTCCACGACATCGGCAAGATCTCGCCTGACACCCCTCACCCTACCGGCGAGGCCATTGCTGTGGCAGGAGAAGCGCTGGGGAATCCGCAACATTCGGAACAGGGAGCGAAACTGATGCTATCCTTGGGGGTTGCCGCTGAGGTGGGGCAGATCATTGCCTATCATCATGAGCGCTGGGACGGCTCAGGCCATCCCTATGGGCTGAAAGAAGCCGGCATTCCGCAACTGGCCCGCATCGTCTGCCTGGCCCAAGCGTTCGACCACCTGACGGAGGAACATCCGGGGCGGACGCCCCTCTCGCTTGATGAGGCCTGCCAGCGGCTACGCGCCCATGCAGGAACCCATTTCGAACCAACGCTGACAGAGCTCTTTGTGCAGGCAGTCCAGGAATCGAAGGGCTCCCTTCCTCCCATGGCGATCACCGCCACTCCAGCCCTCCGCGCCAGCCATTAGGTTATTTGGGCCGCTTCGCCTTGGCCCCCGCAATCAGCTCTGCCGCCGTTTCGCGAACTTTCTTGGTGATGGTCAGCCCGCCCAACATTCTGGCGATTTCCTCTTCCTGCCCCATTCCCGTCAGCACTCTGACCGATGTGGAGGTCCGTTGACTCTCCTGCCCCTTTTCCACCAGCAGATGATGTTCCGCCTGGGAAGCGACCTGAGGCAGATGAGTGATGCAGAACACTTGATGGAATGAGCCGAGCTTCCGCAATCTCGTCCCCATGGCCGCGGCCACAGCCCCACCCACGCCTGTATCGACTTCGTCAAAGACCAGGACCGGAACTTGATCCATCTCAGCCAACACAGTTTTCAACGCCAGCATGATGCGAGAGAGTTCTCCTCCTGAAGCCACGCGCCCCAAGGGTCGCGGCGGCTCACCGGGATTACTGGAGAGGAGGAACTCCACGCGGTCCCGCCCGACCGGCCCAAGCCCCTCTTCCGACTCATCGCTCGAGACCGTGATCTGAAACACCGCCTGCTCCATCTTCACCGCCGCAAGCTCCGCTCCCACGAGCGTCGTCATACGCTTGGCCGCGTCCATTCGCTTTCTGGACAGCTGCTGCGCCAATGTACGGAGGCGGCGCGCCTCTTCCTCCAGCCGGGCAGCCAATTCAGCCGTTCGCTCCTCGCGGCTGTCCAAAAGCTGCAGCTCCTCCTGCACCCGTCTGCCCAGTGCGAGGACCGATTCGATCGATCCTCCATACTTTTTCTTCAGCCGCTGAATCAGCTCCAACCGGTCCTCAATGAGCGCCTGTCGGTCCGGATCTGCCTCGAGCTGTTGCGCATAGTCGCGCAGCCGCCCGGCCAAGTCTTTCAGTTGAATCGCGGACTCCGTCGCAGCCTGTTCACAATCGCCCATCGCCGGATCGGTCTGGGCCAACTCTGCCAGAGCCCGCCCGATCCGCCCCAGCCTGGTGAGCACCGCCTGCTCATCTTCTTGCAATTCGCCATGGACCTCATGGGCCAACTCTCTAAGTCGATGCGCATGGACCAACCGCTGCCGCTCATTCCTGAGCTGTTCCTCTTCATCAGGCAGCAGGCAGGCCTGCTCGATCTCCTGCGACTGGAATCGCAACATATCTTCAATCCTCGCCCGATCGACGACTTCGCTCTGCAGCTCAGCCAACTGCGCGCGGAGATCCCTCCAGCTCTGATAGGCCTGTTCATACCGTCCACGCAGCTCATAGAGACGTCCAAACGCATCCAGCGCATCGACCTGCTTGGCCGAGGCCAGCAGCGATTGCTGCTCATGCTGTCCATGAATATCGATGAGTGTGCCCCCGAGCTCTTCAAGCACACGCAGGGGGCAGAGGTTGCCGTTGACATAGACTCTGTGTCGGCCCGATCGCGACAACACGCGTCGAAGAATCAACTCCGACCCATGCGGGCCGATGAGATCTTGTGCGCGAAGACGCCGAATGAGGGGATGGGTATCAGGAAGATGGAAGGAGGCTTCGAGCTGTGCCTCTTCTTCTCCGGAACGGATCTGGTCGGTCGAGGCGCGCCCGCCGACCAGCAAGGCGATGGCATCAATGAGGAGAGACTTGCCGGCTCCGGTCTCCCCCGTCAGGACCGTAAAGCCGGACTGAAATTGAAGATTCAGCTGCTCAATGAGCGCGAAATTGACGATGCGCAACTCGGAGAGCATTGCGGGGGGTGACTACATTCTTTAGGCTGAGCCGGCTGGTTGCGCCAGCAGGGAATCGATCATTTCCTTGAACTGCCGCTTCGGTCGCGCGCCCACGAGCTTTTCCACGACCTGGCCGTTCTTGAAGAACAAAATCGTCGGGATGCTCATGACCTGATAGCGTCCTGCCACTTCAGGATTTTCATCGGTGTTGAGCTTCCGCACCTTCAGCTTGCCCGCATATTCCTTGGCCAATTCCTCGATGATCGGAGCGACCATTTGGCAAGGCCCGCACCAGACGGCCCAGAAGTCGACCATTACCAGTTCAGCGGACTTCATGACGTCTGCGTCCCACGTTGCATCTTCAACTTTCAGTGCATCACCAGCCACGTCGCA
>CAMDPZ010000058.1 GCA_945905765.1 Nitrospira lenta | reverse complement strand
CTGAAGGCCGTTAGTCTTCAGCCTTCAGTCTTCGGCCGTTAGTTTAAAGGTTTGAGTCGATGCTGAATCCTGGCACAAAGGTTCGATGGTGGCTCTTGTGGGCCGCAATTCCTTATGGGGTAGTTGCGAGACTGCGTGAGCTTCTGTATTCCGGGGGCTGGTTCGTGCAGCGGCGATTGCCGGTTCCCGTGTTGAGCGTCGGGAATCTCACGCTGGGCGGGACGGGGAAAACGCCAGTTGTTATCTTGCTCGTGGATTGGCTCCTGGCGCAGGGGAAACGGGTGGCGATTCTGAGCCGGGGCTATCGGCGGACCAGTACGGACGAGTATCTGCTCGTGTCGAACGGCGAGCGATTATTGGTCGGACCGGACGAGGCAGGCGACGAGCCATTTTTGATGGCGCAACGTTGCCCCAAAGCGATCGTGGCAGTCGGCGCCGATCGTTATGAACTTGGCTATTGGGTCTTGGATCAATTTCCGATCGATTGTCTGGTCCTTGACGATGGATTCCAGCATTTGGGCCTCTACCGCGATGTGAACCTCTTGTTGGTCGATGCGACAGATGTTGAGGGGCTCGCGGCTTTGGTGCCGGCCGGCCGACTCAGAGAACCGCTTCAGGCTGCATCGCGCGCCACCGCAGTCGTGATTACGAGAGCGGAGGTGCCGGCTCAGGTGACAGGAGTCTGTCGCAAGCTGCAGTCAGCGCTTGGTTCGATGCAGGCCCCGATCCAGGCGGTCTTTCGGCTGGAGAGTCTCTGGTCGGTGGTGACGGGATCGTCGCAGCCACTCTCCTGGGCCAAGGGCAAGACGGCATTGCTCTGTAGCGGCGTAGGCCATGCAGGCTCATTTCGTTCCCTCGTCGAGACTCTGGGGATTAGAATTGTCGATGAGGTGGCCTATGCCGATCATCATGCCTATACGAGCCAGGATGTCGAGAGGCTACGGGCCAGAGCGACGGAGTTTCAGGCTGAATTGGTGGTGACGACGGAGAAGGATGCCTGTAAGTTGACCAAGCTGCTTCAGCCGACCGATAGTTGGTGGGCCGTCAGGCTGGCTACGGATATTACGGTTGGGGAGGATCAATTGCGGCAGTTGGTTCTTGGAAGGCTGAAGTTGTTGGAGACTCGTGGATAAAAAAGCGATTAAAAGAATCTTGGTGCGTGGCCCTAATTGGCTGGGCGATGCCGTCATGTGCGAGCCGGCTCTTCGTGGATTGCGGAGCCTGTTTCCCGACGCGCAGATTTCATTGCTGGTCAAGCCTGGCGTGGCAGATCTTTTCGCAGGCCATCCAGCCTTGACGCGCGTCTTGACCTACGATGCCAAGGGACGCCATGCGGGCCTGTCCGGAAAGTGGGCCTTGGCCGGGCAGTTGCGGAGGCAAGGTTTCGATCTGGCGGTCTTGTTCCAGAATGCGTTCGAGGCGGCCTTCCTGACGTTCTTGGCCGGGGTGCCCCGGCGCTATGGCTATGCGACAGATGGACGTAGCTTGTTGCTCTCCAATCCGATTGCTGCGCCTGATCGCCACACGGCAGTCCATCAAGTTCACTATTATTGGGATCTGTTGAAGCCTCTGGGCCTCACGGGCGATCCCTCAGCGCCTGGACTTGCCGTGTTTCTTGAGGAGGAGCAGGCGATGGCGCGGCGATTTACTCAAGGAGGATTGGGCTCGTCTGATCTCGTCGTCGGGATCAATCCCGGCTCGACCTACGGAGGGGCCAAACGCTGGCTGCCAGAACGGTTTGCCGAGGTGACGGAACGGCTTTGCCGTACGATTCGTGAGTCCGGTGGGCAGCAAGTCAGTGTGGTCATTTTCGGGGCGAAAGGGGAGGAGCGGTTGGGCCAGGAGATTGCCGCGCGTCTATCGTCTCGATCCTTGGTATTGTCAGGGGCGACGACGATCCGAGAGTTGATGGTAGCGGTCAAGCGCTGTTCTATCCTACTCACCAACGATACTGGTCCCATGCACATCGCCTCCTCGTTTCAGGTGCCGGTCGTGGCGATTTTCGGTCCGACCGACTGGCGGACTACGTCGCCATTTGGCAGCGCCCATGCCATCGTGCGGCAGCCGGTCGATTGCGCCCCCTGCCTGTTGCGTGAATGTCCCATTGACCATCGGTGCATGACAGGGGTGACGGTCGAGCAGGTCTATGACGCAGCAGCTACACAGGTGCAAATCCTCAAGTCAGAAAGTCTAAAGTCTGAAGATCCGGGGCGTGTGACGTTGCGACCTACGGACTTTTCGACTGTATTGGAGGGCGTCACCGTCTTTCTGGACCGGGACGGGACATTGAACTATGACCCTGGCTATCTGAGTATTGCAGCGGACTTAAAATTGTTGGCCGGGGTTGGGCCGGCTCTGGCTCGATTGAAACGGGCTGGTGCGAGGTTGGTGGTCGTGACGAACCAATCCGGTGTCGGTCGCGGACTCTTTACTCTTAAGGATCTGGAAGCCATTCATGCCAGGCTGGAAGGATTGCTGGAACAGGAGGATGCGGCGCTCGACGCGATCTATTTTTGCCCGCATCATCCTGACGATGGTTGCCACTGTCGCAAGCCGAATGTCGGGATGGTGGAACGGGCTGTCTCAGAGCTGCAACTGGACCTCCGTCACTCCTATTTGATCGGCGATCACGCGCGCGACATACAGTTGGCGAAGAGGGTGGGTGCCAAGGCGGTTCTCCTCACTTCTGCGCTGGTGGACGAGCAGGCATTGGAGATGCTGCGGGCTGAACAGGCCATGCCGGATGCTGTGGCCCCCTCCATGACTGAGGCGGTGGACTGGATTTTCACCGACGCGAAGACGCGTCTTAGGTAAATAGGCTGAAGGTAGATAGACTGAAGGTTCGGAAGATAAAGATTCTGAAGATCGACGGCTCAGACCTTCAGCCTTCAGCCTATTAGCCTTCGGCCTCAGGCTTCAAGGGGTTAAGCATGCGTGACCACACAAAGCTTCGAGCCTTTGAGTTGGCTGATGACGTAGTCATGTTGGTGTATCGAGTAACCTCGGGGTTTCCAAAGGAAGAGTTGTTTGGACTGACTTCTCAAATACGGAGGGCAGCAGTATCAGTTCCGTCTAACATCGTGGAGGGGTGCGCTCGTGACAGCGAGGCGGAGTATCTCAGATTTCTCAATATAGCCTTCGGGTCATTGAGGGAATTACACTATCAATTGAATTTGTCGAAGCGTTTGGGCTTTTTGCGCAATGAGGACTCCTCTCTGCTTGAGCCTAAGGTGATAGAGGCCGAGAAGGTCTTAAATGGCTTGATTTGTGCCTTGCGCGATTAACGTATGATCTTCACCTGGACGACTCATAACCTTCAGCCTTCAGTCTAAGCACCTGAGCCCATCATGCCAGACTATCGCCACATCTTATTAATCAAGCCGAGCTCGATGGGCGACATCGTGCATGCGATGCCGACTTGTGCGGCCATTCGTCGGGCCTATCCCAAGGCGCGGCTGACCTGGCTGGTGAAGCGGGAGTGGGCTGGTCTCGTTGAGCGGATTGAGGGAGTGGATCGGGTCTGGCCTGTGGACTCGACGCTCACCGGGTGGCTTTCCCAGGTGTCTCCTCTCCGTGCCGAGCATTTCGATCTCGTTATCGATCTTCAAGGGCTCTTGCGGAGCGCCGCGATCGGTTGGCTTAGTGGATCCCCTTTGCTTGTGGGATTTGCCAATGGGAGAGAGGGAAGTCCCTGGTTCTATTCGAAGCCCGTGCCAGTTCCATCATTGGAGATGCATGCGGTCGATCGCTATCTGCTCGTGGCCAAGGCGGTGGGGGCTGTGGCCTTCGGTACGCCTGAGTTCCGTTTTCGTATCCCGCAATCTGATCATGATGAAGTCGATCGTCTCTTGAGCCGATCCGGTGTGGCGCAGGGAACGAGTTGGGTGGCGATGAATGTGTCGGCTCGCTGGCCGACCAAGCGGTGGCCTGCTGAGTCGTTTGCCGAGGTGGCGGATCGGCTGCAGCAAGAGGGCTATGGTTCGGTGGTGTTGATCGGAGGGCCTGGCGAACGGGCGGAGGTTGCGGCGGTGCGAGGAAAGATGAAAGCCCCCGCTATCGATCTGGCCGGAGCCTCGACTGTGGGGTTGCTGCCGGCGCTATTGAGTAAGGCGTCGCTGCTGATTACGAACGATTCCGGTCCGATGCATATTGCTGCGGCGGCTGGCACTCCGGTCGTGGCTTTGTTTGGCCCGACGAGCGCATTATTGACCGGTCCCTATGGGGCTGGTCACTCTGTCTTGACGGGGAATGTATCATGTAGGCCCTGCTTCAGTCGGACTTGTCGCAATGCGCTGCCCTTGGAATGTTTGCGAACCGTGTCGCCTGAACAAGTATTGGCTGCGGCACGAGCCCAGAGATCCCTTCGGATGGTTCCTCAATGAAGGTCCTCTTAGTCCGGCCTGACGGGATCGGCGATGAAATTCTCTGTCTGCCGGTTGCTTCTGCCCTGCGCCGGCTCCTGCCTGATGTGAAGATTGCCTTCCTGTCCAGCGACTATGCCTCCCCGGTTTTGGCGCACCACCCTGATCTCGACGAAGTCTGGACGGTCACGGGGCGGGAATCTCTTGGCGAGTTGGTGTCGTTGTTTCGCCGGGATGTCGATGCCGTGGTATTTTTGAAACCGTTTAAACGGTTGATGTGGGCGGCTTTCCTGGCGCGGGTTCCGATTCGAGTGGCGACGGGCTATCGTTGGTATAGTGTCTTGGCGAATCGGCGAGTCTATGAACATCGGAAAGATTTTTCCAAACATGAAACCGTTTATAACGTTGGTATGTTGGCTGGCCTGGGATTGCAGCCAGGTATCGTGGCTCCAGCGAGCCTCGTCCTGACCGATGAAGAACGAACGAAGGGGCAGGAGCGGCTGCGCGGTCTCCCGATGCCGAGAGTGGTGCTTCATCCAGGAGGCTTTGCAGCCAGGCGTTGGCGCGTGGAGCATTATCATGCGCTTGCGCAGGAGTTGCATCGGAAGGGAGTGGGGGTGGTGTTGACCGGAAACCAGGCGGAAGCAGAGATGTTTACGGAGCAAATGACAAGCGCCGCGCCTCTTCCTGGGGCCGTCCTCAATCTCATGGGGCAGTTATCGGTGCGGGAGCTGATGGGAGTCATTGCCGCGAGTCACGCGGTGGTCTCCGGAGCCACCGGCCCAGCCCATATTGCCGCAGCCTGCGCTGTGCCGAATGTCAGTCTCTTCGATCCGCGGCGGAATAATCTTCCGACTCGTTGGCAGCCGCTCGGCAAGGGAGTCGTCTTGCGCCCCGATGTGCCGACTTGTGAAAAATGCATTTATGAAGCCTGCCCCTATTGGGACTGTCTCGACCGGCTGACGGTAGAAACCGTGGCGCAGCAGGTGCTTCAGGTAGCCGCAGATCCATCACCTTTGAAAGTGCTCCATGTCTAAATTATCCGTGTATGTGATTGCCTATAACGACGAGCCTAATATGAAGGCCTGTCTCGACTCTGTGGCTGGCTGGGGCGATGAGCTGATCGTGGTGGATTCCCACAGCACCGATCGGACCGCTGTCATCAGTCGCGAGTATACGGACAAGGTCTATCAAGTCGATTTCAAGGGATTCGGAGACTTACGTAATCAGGCGGTGGCTCTTACGACCCATGAATGGGTCTTCAGCCTGGATAGCGATGAGAGGATGACGCCGGAGTTGAAAAGCGAGATCCAGCTGCTGCTCGACCGTGGACCGGACAAGGATGCCTATTTCGTCCCGCGGAAAAACTATTTTCTAGGCCGCTGGATCAAACATTGCGGCTGGTATCCCGACTATCGGCAACCGCAGCTGTTTCGGAAGAGCCGGTTCCGGTATCGCGAAGAGCTGGTCCATGAGAGTTTCGATTGCGACGGGCCGGTCGGATTTCTCAAGAACCCCGCGTTGCAATATCCCTTTCGTGATATCGATCACTACGTGGCGAAGCAGGACCGTTACTCGGATTTGATGGCTCGTCGCATGGTGGAGCAGGGACGGAAGTTTTCTTTTCACCAGATGATCACCCATCCGCTCGGTTCGTTCTTCAAGATGTATCTGTTGCGGGGCGGCTTCCTCGACGGCATGCCTGGCTTGATTCTTTCAGGACTCTATGCCTATTACACCTTTATGAAATATGCGAAATTCTGGGAATCGTCCTTAGCCGCGAAAGTTAGCGGTGAGGCAGTGAGGTCATGAGCCGCATGAGTTGTCTGGCGCGGGAGAAGAGGATGTTCGTCCGGTGAAGAAAATCCGTGTGCTCCAAGCATGCAATCAGTTGGCTATTGGCGGCACGGAGAAAACACTCCAAGTCTTTTCGAAGTACCTGGATCGTTCCCGGTTCGAAGTCTATGCCTGCGGCTTGAAAAGCGGGGGGCTTCGCGTGCAGGCGTTGGAAGACCTGGGCGTGCCAGTGATCGTGCAGCCTGCCGATCTCACCGCCCTGGTCCGTGAACTGAAGATCGACATTTATCATATTCATCGGGCCGGAGACTCCGAGCCAGGGACTCTTCCGGAGAAGCAACAGGGCTGGCCCCGCATTGTCGAGACGAATGTCTTTGAAGCATTCGATCAAGTCCAGGATGAGTTGATCGATGCGCATATATTCGTCTCCAAGTTTTCGCGGGACCGGTATCTGAGCCGGAATCGACCGAAGGCGGACGTGCGCTATGAAGCGATTTATAATCCCGTAGATTTCGACGAATGTGCAGGGGGCCCCAGTCGTTTCGGGAACACTATCGGTCGATGCAGCAGAGCGGATGATCAGAAATGGCACGATGTCTGTATTAAGAGCCTGCCAAAGATTTTCCGGAAAGTGCCAGGGGTGAAATGTGTCATCCAGGGAGCCACTGGCCGGGTGAAGGGCAAGCTGGAGCAGCTGGGGCTGACGGAGAAGGTGACGCTGCTGGAGCCATCCCTCGATGTGGCGAGTTTCTATCGGCAAATCGATGTCTTTATCCATGGTTCTCGCGTCGGAGAGACCTTCGGCTGTGTGATTGCTGAGGCGATGTCGAATGGGATACCGGTCGTCACATTGAGTACTCCTCAGAGGGGGAAGTCGAATGCGCAGGCTGAGCTGGTTGAGCATAACGTCACGGGATTGGTCTGTCGGTGGCGATGGCAATATGCCGGGGCGGTGATCGAGCTGCTGAAAAATCATGAGTTGCGTGAAACATTTGGAAGACGGAGCCGGGAGAAGGCCCGTGAACAGTTTGAGGCATCGCGGCTGACGAAGGAGCTGGAACGGCTCTACGGGGCTGTGTTGGATACCAGCCGAGGGTGAGGGACCATAAGTTTGGCAGCCGGACCTTCAATGGGTGCGGTGCAAGAGGGGGATTATGAAGGTCAGCGGATTTACCTTTATTCGCAACGCGGTCAAGTATGACTTTCCCATTATTGAAGTCATCACCTCCGCCTTGCCGATCGTGGATGAATTTGTCGTCAATGTCGGCAAGTCTGAAGACAGTACCTTGGAGCTGATCCGTTCAATCGGATCGCCCAAGATTAAGATTGTGGAGACAGTGTGGGACGACAAGTTGAAGGTGGATGGTCAGATCTTCGGGATTCAGCAGGATATCGCGCTGTCCCATTGCACAGGCGATTGGGCCATGCTGCTGCAGGCGGACGAGGTGCTCCATGAAGACGACTTGCCCAAGATTCAGCAGGCCATGCGCGATCATCTGGACCGTCCGCAGATCCTCGGTCTCGTGTTTCGGATGAGACATTTTAAGGGGGACTATTGGTCCTTAGACCCCTGGATGTACCGGAAGGCGACGCGCATCGTGCGGACGACCGGCAATGTGCGGTCGACGACCGACTGTTGCGATTTCATGGCAGATGGCATTCCCGGCATGATCAAGTCCGGGCCTCATGGGGCCTTGATCGATGCGCGCATCTTCCACTATGGCTGGGTGAAAGACCCGAAGGTGCTCCGTGAAAAGCTCCGCTTCCAGATCAGCCGTCATGATGGTGAACGGTGGTCGCAGGCCATGATCGACGAACAGGCTCTCATCCGGTCCGAGTACCCGACCTATGATATTTTAAAGGAGTTTCGAGGGACCCATCCCAAGGTCATGGAAGCTAGAATCAAGGATGCACAACGGCTGAGGCCTCGTTGGAACCGATGGCTCAATCCACGGTTTTATCGAGAAGTGCTCTTGCATGGATTCAAGGGCTGAAGGAATGCCATCCACCGTTGCATGCATTGTCATCACGAAGAACGAGGAGCGGAATATTGCCGACTGTCTGGCGTCGGCTCGATGGGCTGATGAGTTGATCGTGGTCGATGCCGAGAGTGCAGACAAGACCGTGGAGCTGGCCCGTGCTTCCGGAGCGAAGGTATTTGTGCGACCCTGGCCCGGCTTCGGCCTGCAGAAGAATTTCGGGATGGCCCAGGCCTCGTCCGACTGGATTCTGATTCTCGATGCCGACGAACGGGTGACGGAGGACCTGCGTGACGAGGTGCGGGCCTGTCTGGGCCGATGGCAGCTAGGCGCTCCCCTGGCCTACCGGATTCCCCGGCGGAACTTTTTTTACGGGGCCTGGGTGCGAAGGGCCGGTGTTTATCCCGATTATCAAGTGCGTTTGTTCCGGCGTGGATGCGCTCAGTATAACGATGTCGCGGTGCATGAAAATCTCCTCGTCGAGGGAGAGATCGGGACCTTGACCGGGCATCTCGATCATTACACGGAGCGGCGCATTCAGGATCATTTCAAAAAGTTCGGCCTCTATACCACGCTTGCGGCACAGGAAAAGGCGAAGAAGATTCGGACGGTCAGCTGGGTCGATCTGATTTTCCGTCCCCTGGTGGTGTTCGGCAAGACCTATCTCTTGAAACAGGGGTTTCGCGATGGAGTGCAGGGGCTCATCGTCTGTGTCTTTGCCAGCATGTATACCTTTGTGAAATATGCCAAGCTGTGGGATGCCACGAGGCAAGCCGCGGCGCAATTGGATCGCCGGTAGTGGCTAGGCGAATCCTGTATGTGCATGGGATTGGCGCCATTGGCGGGGCAGAGCGGGATATGATCGCCTTGCTGCAGGCCCTCGATCGCGACAAATGGGAGCCTCATGTGGTCTGTCCTGGCACCGGCCCCTTCTGGGATCAGCTCCAGGCGCTCGGAGTTTTCACTCATGCGCTGACCCTTCCCCCCTGGAGAAAGCTTCTCTCCTTCTTTCATCGCCGATCGACCGTTCGTCGGTTGGGAACCCTCGTGGGGCAACTCAAGCCTGCCATGATCCATGTGAACGATATCTGGTGGGTGCCCCATACCCTGAGGGCGGTACGGTATAATCCTACGTCTGTGCCGGTGGTGGCCCATGTGAGGCAGGAAATCGAGCCGGCGAAGGTGCGGCGCTATGGGTTGGACCGAGTCGATGCCGTGATTGCGATCTCCCGGCAGATTGAAGAGTCGCTGATTGCCGGCGGGGTGTCGGCGAGCAGGGTCAGGACCCTCTATAGCGGCATCGATTGTTCAGGGAGTCAGCCCGCGGTAGATAGCCAGGCGATTCGTCAGATGATCGGAGCTCCGAATGGAGCTGCCCTCTTAGGTACCATCGCCAATTTGTTTCCTCGGAAAGGCTATGAAGTCATGTTGCGGGCTCTCCCCGCGATCATCCGTGCGGTGCCTACGGTGCAGTACGTGATTGTGGGCAGTGATGAGAATCACTATGCGGATCGACTGAGGCAGCTTGCGCAGGAGTTGAAGATTGCCGAGCAGGTGCATATGGTCGGTTTTCAGGATCCGGTTCAGCCGTTCCTGGCTGCTCTGGATCTGTATGTGCATCCGGCATTGATGGAGGGGTTTGGGATCGCAGTGGTCGAAGCGATGGCCATGGGAAAGGCCGTGGTTGCGACCACGACCGGGGGGCTTCCAGAAGTGGTGGAACAGGGAGAGACTGGTTTGCTGGTTCCTCCTGGAGATGCCGAGGCATTGGCCGACACCGTGATTTCTCTCCTGGAAGACGAGGTGAGACGAGAACAGATGGGCCATAACGGAATGGTCCGTGCGCAGGAGCGATTTAGTCTTGCTGCGTCGGTTATGCAGATGGAGCAGTTGTACGGGGAAGTATTGGCAGCAGGGAAGGGGCGAGGATGAAAATCGGTTTCGATGCAAATCCGATGGTAGGAGACATGGGCGGGGTCGGGTGGCACTGTTACCATCTGCTCAGGACGATGCTGGCAAAGCAGGAAGGCATCGACTTTGTGGCCTATGCCAAGCCTGGCGCCGAGCGGCCTGATGCCGTGGGGTTATGGCCTGGCGTGGAGCGGCTCCAGTGGGTGAACTCAAGCCGCTGGGGGATGGGGAAGCAGGGTCCGTCCGATCAATTGGACCTGTACCATGGGACCAATTTCAGGATGCAGACGGTCGGGCGCTATGGCGGAGTCGTCACGATTCACGATTTGTGGCTGGATCGCCACCCTGAGTTTTCGAAGAAGATGTTGGGCCAATGGCCCTCCTCCTTCAAGACAAGACAGACTGCATTGCGAGCCAGAAAGACCATCACGGTCTCCGAGTTTTCAGCCAGAGAGCTCGTGGAGCTCTATGGATTGAAGCGCGACCATATCAGGGTGATTCCCAACGGCGTGTCGGAGGACTTTGTGCCACGGCTGGATGAGCCGGCGATGGCGGAATTGCGGAAGCGGATTGGGTTGAAGGCCGCTCGCTATGTCCTATTTATTGGAGGGGCAGACCCGCGTAAGAACCATCAGACCTTCCTTGAGGCGGCGGAGAAGGTGCGGAAGAAATTAGGACCACGCATGCTGGTCCTGGTCGGCTCGCCGATCCATCCCTTCGGGAACTATGAGGAGACGGCTCGCAGGCGCAGTTTGCAGGAGAAGGTGCTCTGCCCTGGGCGGTTGTCCACGAACGATTTGCAGTTGCTCTATTCCTCTGCCGATCTGTTTGTTTTTCCTTCCCTCTATGAAGGGTTCGGGATGCCGGTGTTGGAAGCCATGGCCTGTGGGGCGCCGGTGCTCACGTCCAATTCGACCGCGTTGGCAGAAGTGGCGGGTGATGCAGCAATGTTGGCAGATCCGCAAGATGCGAAGGCGCTCGGCGAGGCCATGATCCGTGTGTTGGACGATGAGCCGCTACGAGCTGCGTTGAGAGTCAAAGGTTTCGAACGGGCCAAGCAGTTCTCCTGGGAACAGGTGGCGGCTAAGACGATCGCGTTGTATCATGAATTATGCGGTTAGACCGCGGTCAGAAAGTCGAAGGTCATCAAGTCGAAAGTCTATGGATAAACGAGACTTTGGACTTTACGACTTGAAAGACTTTCGACAATTTTTGCGATGCAAAAAATTCTAATCATCAAACTCCGCTACATCGGGGACGTTTTGCTGGCGACGCCAACGCTGCGTGCCATCAAGGCCGCACGGCCGGATGTTCGCGTCACGATGATGGTGAATCGCGGGACGGAAGGCGTGTTGTCCGGGAATCCTGACATCGACGAGATCCTGGTCCTGGACAAAGGCTCCCTGGCTGCGCAATGGAGGCTCATTGTCGAACTGCGTCGTCGGCGATTCGACACCGTGATCGATTTGACCGATGGAGACCGCTCTGCGTTTCTGAGCTGGATCAGCGGGGCATCGGTCCGGATTGGTTTCAACGACGAGCATCGTCGGCGGGGGATCTGCTATTCAGCCATAGTCCCGCCTCAGCCTGGCCTGCGGCATAGGATCGAGCGGGATCTGGCGGCCTTAAAACCGTTGGGAGTCCCGGCGAGCGAGCAGCAGCCGAAATTGTGGCTGACAGAAGAGGATGAAGCTGGCGCAGACCAGTTGCTGAATCGACTCGGTATCAGGCGGGATCGACCGTTCATCATTCTTCAGCCTGGCGCCAGGTATTGGTTCAAGGCCTGGCCTGCTGAACGATTTGCCGAACTGGCAGATCGTTTGGCGAGCGAGTACAACTGTCAGGTCCTTATCGCCGGCAGCAGGGACGAAGAGGCGCTGGCGCAACGAGTTCACGAGGCGGCGACAAGCCGTCCGGTCAGTATCGCCGGCCAGACGACGCTTAAACAGTTTGCCGCGATCGCGAAACGCGCATCGCTGTTTGTCGGAAACGATAGCGGGGCCATGCATATCGCCGCAGCAGTGGGCGCGCCGATGGTGGCATTATTCGGCCCCTCGAATCCCGATGAATGGGGCCCGCGTGGCGGCCAGGTGCAGGTACTCTATAAAGGGCTCGATTGCCGGGGCTGTTTTCATCCGACCTGCGAGAGGGGCGAGTTGAACTGCATGAAGCAGCTATCGGTAGAGGCGGTCTATGTTGCTTCGGCTCAACTGTTAGCGTCCGGTATTGCACCAAGTCAAAATACTCGATAGCAGTTTTGTGCAAGAGTGATGGCCTGACTCTGGCGTGAGGATTTTTAGAGATACGTAGATGCGGATTCTTTACCTGACCGACTCATCGCCCGATTATCTAGCCGATCTGCTTTACGTGGGGCTCTGTCGGGTTCTCGGGGCAGGCCAGGTCGTCGACTATCCTTATAAAGCCCTGTACCACGATCCCCTCTACCGTGTTCACTATGCGCCCCAAATTCCTGGGTGCCCCTATCAAGAGGAGGAGGTTTTGGCCTTACTGCGTGACAAGCAGTTCGATCTTGCCATCCTCTCGTCACCGAGGCCTGGGGCCATCAGGGCATGGGAATCGTTTTCACATTGCGGAGTGATGCCTTCGTTGGTCCTTCTTGATGGCGAGGACGATGCGACGATCAGGCGAGAGCTGTTTCATCGGTATCACTGTGCTCTCTATTTTAAGCGGGAATATCGTCTCCACCGTGACGGAGGGCTCTGTGGTTTGGTCCGGCGGTTTAGCAGGAGCAGGGCGGATGTTGCATTGGCTCAACGGACCCATCCTCTTCCTCTTGCCGTTGCGCTGGATACGCTTCCAGTCATTCCGATTGTTCCGCGGGATGTGGATGTGTCTTATGCTGCGAGGATTTCCCATCCCAAGCGTCGGCAGGCAGTTGAAATATTGCGCCGGGCTCATGGGATCGGATTTCAGGGTGGGGTCTACGCAGAGGCGGAAGATCGTCAGTCGAAGATTTTGAGTGGTCTGTCACGTCTCCTGATCAAGCTCACAGGCGATCCACCTGTGACTGCTGTGCAGCGGGGGACAAAACTATCGCAGGCCGAGTACTATGGATTGCTTGGCCGATCTAAGATGGCCCTGTCGATTCGAGGAGGCGGGTTCGATACGCTTCGGTATTGGGAGGTCGTGGCGTCCGGCGCGCTTCTGCTTTCTGAGCAGCCAGATATCGAGATCCCGAATAATTTCGTGCATGGCCAGCAGGCCCTCTTTTTTCGGCCTGATCTGAGTGATTTAGTGGATCTTGTTCGGACGTATGCAAGCGATGCGCGGGCCTGTGCTGCCATGGCGTCGGAGGGGCGTAAGCATTTGTTGCAGTATCATACCTGTGAGCGACGGGCTGAACAGCTGCTGGCTGTATGCAAACAGACGTTGTGATGGTGGCTTTGAACGTGAGGGAGAGGTCAGCATGAAGTTGCATGTCTTTGTCTGTGCCAGTCCATTGTATCCTCAGGATACACAGCGTGACGAGGCGTTGCACGTCGAGTATCTGGAACAGCAAATCGGCCATTATCCAGAAGAATGGGTCCGGTTAAGTGTGCTGCAGAATGGCTGTGCGTTCCCTCATCGGCAGGCAGGGATTCTCCGCAATCCGTTTCCGAAGAACGTGTCCTACAATTGGCTGCTGTGCGATGCGAATTGTGAAGAAGATTATTGGCTGTTTTTGCCGGAAGACTGTCTGGTCTCTCAGCAAGGATGGGACGCGATTCGTCTCCATATGGAGAAGGGGAAGGACTGTTTCGCCCTCTCCAAGGACCCGAAAGCCATCGTGTGCCGGCGCGGCATCTTTCAGGGGATTTCCCCGGACATTCAGATGTTGTGCGATATGAATGCCTTGGGAAAAGAGATCGGCTGCGTGCTCTTGCGAGGAGAATTGGAGCGCAAGGGGTTTCATTGCATCTCGAAAAACTGGCAGAGGGTTTCGGAGGAGCCGAAGCGGTGGGGCAATGAG
>CAMDPZ010000057.1 GCA_945905765.1 Nitrospira lenta | reverse complement strand
GGCGCGCTCAAACACCAAGTGCAACATGTTTGGGAGAATATGTTGCATGGGAAATATCTACACGCAGTTGAGTCTTCACGAGCGCACGATGATCCACACGCAACTGGAGATGGGCCTCACGCCGGCGGCGATTGCCATCGGGCTGAATCGTTCGGCCTCGACACTGTCTCGCGAACTCCGTCGCAACGGCTGGACTCGCCCGACGACGCGCCGTGGCCCCGGACGACCTCCACTCGCCGGTGGCTACCGTGCCACTGCGGCCCAGACGCGCGCCCAAGCCTGTACGGTCACCCCGCGTGTGGTGCGCCGCTTGCGACCTGGCACCGCGTTGTGGGACCAGGTTACCCGCTACCTGAAGGCCGGCTACTCGCCCGAGCAAATTGCTGGTACACTGGCGATTGTGCATCCGAATACGCCCTCGCTGCAGGTGTCTCATGAAACGATCTACACCGCCATCTACGCCATGCCCCGTGGCGCCTTGCGGACGGACGTGATCGGCTGGTTGCGCTTCGGCCGCGCCAAACGGCGTCCCCGAGCGCGAGGCGAAGATCGGCGGGGGCGGATTCCTGACATGGTCAGCATTCATGACCGGCCGCCTGAGGTGGAAGAACGGCTGATCCCGGGGCACTGGGAAGGCGATCTCATCAAGGGGGCGCATAATCGCTCGGCCGTCGGGACGCTGGTGGAGCGCACCACCTTGTTCACGGTGCTGTCCAGGATGGACAATGCCAGTGCCGAGGCGGCGCTGAGCGGATTCAGTCATGTCCTCAATCGGATTGAGGCGCAACAACGGCTGTCGCTGACGTACGATCAGGGCCGGGAAATGGCGGCGCATCACCGGCTGACGGACGCCACCGGGGTGAAGGTCTACTTCGCCGATCCGCATAGTCCTTGGCAACGAGGCATCAACGAGAACACCAACGGCCTGCTGCGGCAGTATCTGCCCAAGGGCAGCGACTTGAGTGGCTTCACGCAGGAAGAGCTGGACGCGATAGCCTGGAAGCTGAACACCCGGCCACGCAAGTCGCTGGGCTTCAGGTGTCCCGCAGAGCTGTTCACTCCAGACGCATTCAATTTCAGGCAGCATCATGCTGCGCTTTTTGCACTTGGTCATTGAAACCGCCAATTTATTGACCCGGCCAAACCACGGTTTAACCCCAGGGAAGTATTTGATATCTTTCCCCATACGCGTCAAATCTCTTCGACCAATATGAGTTTCGGCATCTTCAGCCTTCTTCAATAAAAGCCTCATGTATACAAGCATGGACTCGGAGACTGTATCCCTCGACTCTTGGCCTACCTCTTTCCAAAATTGCCCCGGCTTTACTCCGATTTTTGGCAAAACGGTATATTCTTGCATCGGCTGAGGAGATAAGGTCCCGTCAAAATCATAGACAATTGCGATAGTCTTCTGTGAAAAGCGTGATTGTTTAGCCACTTAAGCCCCCTTTGCAACTATAGAGATTGACCTTGAACCAGCCATGAGTTAGGCACAGATGCCTCGGCGATGCTCAACTTCATCCTCATACATACTTATCGTTCAAAGCCGTCATTGTCACCGAAATGTTTCGAGAAAGACAAAAATACCATGAGCTATTTCACCCAATTAATCAGTGCAATGAGCAGTTACTAGCTCCAGTGCATTCGACAGGCTACGCCTGAGGGGTAATTGCGTCAACTTGCGATTAGTGAAGTCTCCACAGCACGTGGGGCTATTGATGGCGATAGTGCCTCACCCTGCGCGTTCCGCGCGCAAGAAAGATGATCCGACCGCTCGCCTCTGGTCTTCCCATCCCTCCCCATTCCCCGCTTCAGAGGGTGGCCTGTTGGTCTCCCACTGCGCGCGTCCAACGAGGGGAGTCCGCGACCGCGCGTTGCGCGAGCACAGGAGACCAACAGGCCACCCTCCCTGTAGTTTTCTGCCTTCCCAGGTGTTAAAACATAGCCTCACCTCGCGCCTTGCATAGAAAGCACAAGAGAAGGATCTTTCATGTCTTTGCCGATCGAAAAATCGTCGTCGTCCGATGAATTGGCGCGGGAAGTCGCGCGGCGGCGCACCTTTGCCATTATTTCGCACCCGGACGCAGGAAAAACCACCCTGACCGAAAAGCTCCTCCTCTATGCCGGCGCCGTCCACCTCGCCGGAGCCGTGCATGCCAGATCGAATCAGCGCGCCTCAAAGTCTGACTGGATGGAGCTAGAACAGGCGCGCGGCATCTCCATCACCTCGACCGCGCTCCAATTCGATTATGAAGGTGTGCGGGTCAACCTGCTCGACACGCCGGGCCACCAGGACTTTAGCGAAGACACCTACCGCACCCTCATGGCCGTGGATAGCGCCGTCATGGTGCTCGACAGCGCTAAGGGCATCGAACCCCAAACGAAGAAACTCTTTGCCGTCTGCCGCAAACGCAACATCCCCATCATGACCTTCATCAATAAGATGGACCAGCCGGGGCGCCATCCCTTCGAACTGCTCGAAGAAATCGAGCAGACGCTGGGCATGACGGCAGTCCCCTTCAATTGGCCCATCGGAGAAGGCTCCGGCTTTCTGGGGCTCTATGATCTGCAAGATCCCCAGGTCCTCTTCTTCCAACGAACGGCCCATAACCAGAAACGGGCTCCGATGCGAGTTGAGACCTTCCCCCACCCGAGCCTGGCCGAGACCCTGGGTGAAGCCTATGGCCCGCTCCAAGAAGAAATCGCCCTGCTGACCGGCGCCGGCGCCAAATTCGACCGAGACCGTTTTCTGGCTGGCCAACTCACGCCGGTCTTCTTCGGCAGCGCCCTCACCAATTTCGGTGTTGAGCCCTTCCTGAACGGCTTCCTCCGGCTCGCGCCCCCGCCAGGCCCTCGCATGAGTTCCAAAGGGCCGGTCCAGCCGACCGATGAACAGTTCTCCGGATTCGTCTTCAAGATTCAGGCGAACATGGACCCGCAGCATCGCGACAGAATGGCGTTTCTCCGCATCGTGTCCGGTCGTTTCGAGAAAGACATGATGGTCCATCATGCGAGGCTGGACCGGAAGATTCGCATGACCAGACCGCACCGGCTCTTCGGCCGCGACAGAGAAACCATCGATGAAGCCTATCCCGGCGACGTCGTGGGGCTCGTGAATCCAGGCCTCTTTGCCATCGGAGATACCCTCTGCTCCGGCAGTCCCCTCGCCTTCGATGCAATCCCGCTCTTTCCCCCGGAATGTTTCGGCGTGCTGCGAAGCCAGGACCTCACGAAGCAGAAGCAGTTCCAGAAGGGACTCCAACAGCTGGAAGAGGAAGGGGTCATGCAGGTCTTCTATTCACCGGATCATGTGCGGCGGGAACCGGTCTTGGCCGCAGTCGGAGAACTCCAATTCGATGTGGTCGCCTCGCGGCTCGACAGCGAATATGGGGTCAAGGCCACGGTCGAACGGATGCCCTTCGTCCTGGCCCGCTGGGTCACGGGAGAGCCGGACGCGATTGCCCGCATCTACTGGCCGCAAGACACCAGACGGCTCGTGGACAAGGATGGCAGAATGGTGATGCTCTTCGGCTCGGAACGGCTCCTCGCCTACTGCGTCAAAGAATATCCGGCGCTTACATTTCAGTTGCGGGAAGAGATCGGAAAAGTAGAAGGCTAAGAAGCTACCGGAGGAAACATGACACGATCCACATGCTTCGTGCTGGGGCTGCTCATCCTGCTCGCAGGATCTTCCGAGACCTTCGCGGCTCCCTCAGCCAATCAAGCAATGGGCAGCCCTGCTACAGCGGGCCAAATCACAACCCAACCCACCCGCCGCGCAATTGCACTCGATGGCGTCACCCTGAGCATTCTCGAAGCAGGCACCGGCGCCCCGGTCATCTACGTCCATGGCGTCGTCACCACCAGCAACATCTTCCCGAAATATCTGGCGGCCTATTCTCCTGACTATCGCGGTATCGCCGTCGATCTCCGGGGCTATGGCGATTCTGAGAAGACCCCCACCGGCTCCAACATTTCGCAGTTCGTAAAGGACCTGATCGCGCTGGCGGATCGATTGAAGATCGAGAAGCCTATCTGGGTCGGGGTCTCGATGGGCGGTATGATCCTCCAGCAACTGGCCCTCGAACACCCCGATCGCGTAAAAGCCCTGGTGCTGGTGTCCACCACCGATGGGGCCATGATACTCGATCAGGACCTGCCCTCGATTGGCAACCCTCGCACCAACGCCGAGGTCTCCAAGAAGATTCTGCTGGAAAGTTTTCCTGCCGGCACCAATCCAACGCTCTATCAACCGCTGCTCGACCGGATCCCCACCTGGAATGCCTCAGTCCTACGCGAAGCGCTGACCTCCATGTCCGCCTTTAAGAAACATGGACAGCTCTCGGCCATCACCGCCCCGACCCTCATCCTGGTCGGAGCCAAAGACGACGTTGCCACGCCGGCCATCGCAGCAGGCATTCAAGCCCAGATTACAGGATCACGTTTGGTAAAATTCGAGACAGGCCATTTCATGATGGCTGAAGATCCTGAAGGGTTCAGGAAAGTGCGGGAGAGTTTCTGAGCTCGCTCAAAAAATAGTCATGACTGAGGCGCGCAGGCTGCTCAAAAAGTCATCCAACGAGGCCGCAGTGAACTGTCATTTAAAGGGGCGGCTGGGATGACCCCAACTGCGCGCGTCCAACGAGGGTCTTCCGAGACCGCGCGTTGCGCGAGCAAAGGGATCGTCCCAGCCGCCCCGCTCTCTTTTCAGCATTCTGCTACGTGCGTCCGCCGTCGAAGCCCGAGTCCCGCCACTTTTCTAACAGCGCAATGCGTCGCACCAGTTGCGCGACGGTCGCTTGCTCGACCCGCCCGCCGGTTCGCTTGACCAGTTCCGCATTGAGCTGCCGGTGATCGACGCCGGTCTTTCGAGAGACGGTCCCGACGAGGGACCGATGCTGGTCCCGCAATTCATTCTTCCTGTCATGGAGCGCCATCGGCGGCTCGGCCAGGTCCTTCCCGTCGAGCACCGGCTCTCCCTCGTCTCCTCCGATCAAACTATCCATCCTGGCCACCCCATGCAGAGGGATATATTCTTTCAGGGAGGTGGCAGCAGTCCCGAATAGAGTGCGCTGCACGGAGGGCATGATCTCTTCCAGCACATGGTCCCGCTCCGCCTTGATTCGTTTGGCATAGTGGACGAGCGTGGCGTCCTTCGGCAGGTAGAGCCAGGCCCGTTGCGGCTTCGGCAAGCCTTCCTGCATCCGGACGAATCGCCCCACAACCTGCCGGAAATACATCTCGGTCAGGACGTTGGTGGCATAGACCCCCACGCGAAGCCTCGGGATATCGACGCCTTCGCTCACCATGTTCACCGCGACCAGCCATTGCTGGGTCTTATGATGCGCAAAGGCCTCGATCGTCTTCGACGCAGAGGGATCGTCCGAGATGGCCACATGGGCCCGGCTGCCCGTGATACGCCCCACCAGTTCCGCCACCTGCCTGGCATGGTCCTGATTCATGGCGACGATGAGCCCTCCCGCATCGGGCTGCTCCTGTTTGCGGAGCCGACGCAA
This sequence comes from Nitrospira lenta, assembly GCA_945905765.1. Lineage (GTDB taxonomy): Bacteria > Nitrospirota > Nitrospiria > Nitrospirales > Nitrospiraceae > Palsa-1315. Next base: position 8,782 of record CAMDPZ010000057.1, on the reverse strand, counting down.
CTCATTGTGGGCATCCGTGATGACTGGCCCCAGCCAACTATCTTGTAAGAGCGCGGTCTTGAGCCGCTCCCGTTGCAGCTCGAAGGTGAGTCCATCCTCGAAGGTCGCGCGATGTTCGCGGCCCTCCGACAGCCAGGTCAGTTCCCCCTCGTAACTCGGAAACAGAATCGGACGGCAGACGTCTTCGCGAATCGCCTCGGCATAACCATAGGTGAAATCGGCCTGGCTCTCGCCCTGCTCATAGCGCACATAGGGAATCGGATTATTGTCGGAGCGAAAGGGGGTGCCGGACAGGGCCAGACGAAAGACCGCTTCGTCGAAGGCTTCCCGAAGCGCGTTGCCCCATTCCTTCCCCTCGCCCGCATGGTGCAACTCGTCGAAGATGAGCAGAGTGGGGCGGCTCCGGCAAGCTCGTTGAAAGATGCCAGGCGCGAGACAGACTTGCTGGTAGGTCACGACCGCCCCATGGTAGTCGCGCGCTTCGATCGCTTGCTCGTTCGTCAGCCCCGGGTCCAGCTGAATCCCCACCAGGCCAGCGGCCGTCGCCCATTGCGTGCGCAGGTGGTTGGTCGGACAGATCACCAGCACGCGGCTGGCCACTCGATCTGCCAGATACTGGTGGGCGATCCGTAGCGCAAAACGTGTTTTCCCTGCGGCAGGGGTCGCCGTCGCGAGGAAATCAGGCCGCGTATGGGTCTGGACGCCAGACACGGCGCGAGCTTGCCACTCGCGCAACTTGGCGGTCCAAGGCGACAGGGTCACGGCAACCGCTCCACGCTTGGCAACGCTCGATGGCGGGGAACAACATGACGAGGGCGCAACTTCATTCGAGTACCGACACTCCAGATGTAGGGATAGTTTTCGCATAGAACAGGGGGCTTGGTCGATCCCCTATTCCGCCGCAATAATCGGCGCTTTTCTTGCCTTGTTTCGCGCTTCCTTTATGATGAGTGCATCCACCACGACGGTTCCGCACACGAGCGACTTGCATGGAACAACAGACTCCCATTTCATCCAGCACAGACAGATTCTTCGCCTGGATAGGCCGCCACAAGATCTGGATCATGTCCCTGGCCGCTGCCCTGGCGCTGCTCACGTGGCTCGCGCTGAACCGGGACAACATCCTGGCGCCCCTTGGATCGTTCCTCCGGAAACTGTCGTTGTTTTCCGTCCCGATCCTTCTCTTCTTGCTTACGCTTGCGCTGGGAATCATCAAAGCCTTGCACAGCAAATGGCGCAGGGCAAAACTGGAATGCCAACGAGCCAGCAACACAGAAGCGGCCCTCACGAAACGGACGAAAGCCCTGCAAACGCTGGTCATGGCCGCGCAGACTCTGTCAACGCAGCAAGACCTCGACGGACTCCTCTCCCATCTCCTCGAGATCGCCAAGGAGAGCACCGGAGCGCGCTATGTGGCGCTAGCGATCTCCAACGACAATCAACGCGAACCGGGACAGTTTCTGAGCAGCGGAATCGATGACGCGGCGGCCCAGGCCATCCAGGCGCTCCCGCTCGACCAGGGCGCGATGGACTCCCTCGGACAAGAGCCGAGCGCCCTCTCCCTGAGGCACCTCACGACACACTGGGCCTCCCTTGGACTTCCCAAAGACCCTGTCCCCATGACCTCGTACCTCGGAATGTCGATTCGCTGCCATGGCAGATTTTTCGGCCGGCTCTCGCTCGCCAATAAACTGACCGACCAGGGACTGGCGACCGACTTCAGCGGGCTGGACGAACAGATCGTGCTGACTCTGGCTGCCCAAGCCGGGACCGCGATTCAAAACCTCCAGCTCCTCCAGGATTCGCAGGAAGAGGCCCGGCACGATTCGTTGACGGATCTGCTGAACCATTCGGCGATTTTACATACCTTGACGCAGGAACTGTCGCGGGCTGAACGAACCCGCCACCCGGTGGCGGTCCTCATGGCAGACCTCGACCATTTCAAGCAGGTCAACGATACCTATGGACACCCGGTGGGAGATATCGTCATTCAAGAAACTGCGCAGAGGCTCCGCAAGGCTGCCCGCCGCTACGACCACGTCGGGCGCGCCGGAGGGGAAGAGTTTCTAATCATCGTCCCGAACTGCGATCTGGATTCGCTACGCGAATGCGCCGAACGGTTTCGGATGGCCATCAGCGACATGCCCTTTGACACGCCAAGCGGCCCGCTGCCCATCACAGTCAGCATCGGCGCGACCGTCGCGTCCCCCGGCCACCCCTTAAGCTCGGAGCTCCTGCGTAAGATGGCCGACTATGCCCTCTACCGCGTCAAAAGCCGCGGGAGAAACGGAGTCGATATCGTCCCCCACCCCCACACCCTCGTGCCAGAACAGATAAAAAAAGTCGAGTAGCAACCGCCCAACGCGCGACGAACCTTCCACTTTTTCCTCTCGCTACATCACTTCAGAGGGGCGGCCAAGGTTGCCCTCAACTGCGCGCATCGAACGAAGGCTGGTTCATCTGGTCTATCTCGTCTATCTGGTTTGTCTGGTTGATCAGACTGGAAATTCATTCAGAGGAACCAGACAGACCAGCCAACCAGACAGACAGGCTCCTGCGCGTTGCGCGAGCACAGAAGATCATCAGGCCCCATTCCCGTTTCCCCAACGAATTTCCAGTTCAGGAAACTTTGCCTTGTAATCGGCATGGCTCGTGCGGATCACATTCAAGGCTTCCTCGCGGCCATAGATACTCGTAATCTCGACTTTGTGCTGAGTAGTGCCTGGCGCGCTCTTATAGGTCAGGAAATAATGGCGCAAGCGATCCAGCAGCGGCAATGGAACCTGCGAGATATCGGTGTAGCCGCCATAGGTCGCGTCGTCCTTCATGACGGCGATGATCTTGTCGTCCGCTTCGCCGCCGTCTGCCATGCTCAGCCCGCCGATGGGCAACGCTGTGAGAAGGATGTCGCTGTGCGGAATCGTCTTTTCCGTGAGCACACAAATATCGAGCGGATCGCCATCCCCCACAACATCCTTGCGATTGGCCCGCGCAGAAAACAACGCGGCCACGCCCTCGCCACAATAGGTTTGCGGCACCAGTCCGTAATAGACGGGACAATAATTCGAGAACCGCTGCGGACGATCGACCTTGAGAAACCCGCTGACCTTGTCCACTTCGTACTTCACCGTGTCGGTCGGCACGATTTCAATATAGGCCGTCACCACCTCCGGGGCCTGGTCTCCAATGGAGACTCCATGCCAGGGATGGGCACGAAACATCTGGCTCATTAGTCGCAGCAGGGAATCGGCTTGGTTGCCGCTCATCACGTGTCCTCCGTTGAAGATTATAAAAATGGGAACAGATTGCGTCGGGTGTCTAGGCTATGACCGGGCAGGAAGAGGATACCGAAGATCGCTCATCATTCCAGGCAACCACTGTCTCTCGTCCCTCATCGCTCACTTATTTCTCTCTATCTATCACAAAACAGCAAGGGCGGTAGGAGTTTTCGACTGCGGCCGTCGAGCGAGGCCCTTCTGAGGGCGCGCGCTCCGGGAGCAAAGAAAACTCCTACCGCTCTTGCTACGCCCGTCCCCCTCTTGGCTGCTCCGTAAACAACCGCACCGCCACCTTCTGGCCCTTGATCCTGGTGCGGCTGAGGGTCTCGATGATCTCGCGCGCCAACACTTCCGGCACTTCCACCAGCGAAAAATGGTCCATCACTTCGACGATGCCGATCACATTCGAGTTGAGTCCCGCCTCGTTGGCAATCGCCCCGACGAGGTCGCCGGCCCGAATGCCTGCCTCACGGCCTGCGCCGATATAGAGCTTGGCTGTGCCAGCCGTTCGTCCGCCACGGACGGGAGGGCTGAAGGATCGCCCCTGACTCCCCTGTCCCTCGCGCGGCATCACGGCGCCAGCCCGCCCGCGAGGATCCATTCGAGAATCGCCCATGGGACGCCGCGCCATCGCAGGCCGCTCCGCCGGCCTGCCCGCTGCGGACGGAATATCATATTCCTTCCGCTCTCCACCCTGGATACGGAACAGAAGCTTCAGGGCTGCCGCCGCCACCTCCAGCGGGTCTCCCTGGTCGGCGAGCGATGCCACCACGGCCCGGAACTGATCCAGATCACCGGCCGTCAACACTTCCTCAATCGCGCTCTTGGTTCGCGCCAGCCGCTTCGTCCGAAGGTCGGCGAGGGTCGGCACCTGCATGACAATGATTTTTGCTTTCGTCAGCTGCTCGATATTCCAAAGCAGACGCTGCTCGCGCGGGTCAAGAACGGTGATGGCCGACCCCTCACGCCCGGCGCGCCCAGTCCGTCCGATCCGATGGACATAGACTTCCGACGACGTGGGCAGATCGTAGTTCACCACATGCGACACGGATGGAATATCCAAGCCCCGCGCCGCCACATCGGTGGCCACCAGAAGTTCGGTTTGTCCGGACCGGAACGAATTCATCACGCGATCACGCTGGGGCTGATTCATGCCGCCATGGATCGCTTCGGCCTTGTGTCCGCGCCCGGTCAACATCGCGGTGAGTTCATCGACTTCAATACGAGTCCGGCAGAACACGAGCGCCGATTTCGGAGCCTCCATATCCAGAATGCGAGCCAAGGCCGCGACCTTGTGCGGTCTGGTGACGACATAGGCCGTTTGATGCACACGCGGAGCGGCGCCAGCCTTGAGCGCCTCTTTGGCAATCTTGATCTCGACCGGCTCTCTCAAATGGCGCTTCGCAATGGACGCGATTCTGGGCGGCATCGTGGCGGAGAACAGGGCGGTCTGCCGCTCTTTGGGGACCTGCTCCAGGATGGCGTCCAGATCGTCGGCAAAGCCCATGTCGAGCATCTCGTCTGCTTCGTCCAACACCACCATCTGAATCGTCTTGAGCTGCAGCGTTTTTCTGCGGATATGGTCTAACGCCCGGCCGGGCGTCGCCACGATGACATCCACCCCGCGCTTGAGCGCATGGAGCTGCGGACCGATCGCCTGGCCTCCATAGACTGGAAGCACGGTGATCTTTAATTCTTTGCCATACCGCGTCACGGCTTCGCCGACCTGCATGGCCAACTCTCTCGTCGGCACCAGAATGAGAGCAGAGGGGCAACGCCGCGCCGAGTGGGCGATCCGCTGGAGCATCGGCAGCGTAAAGGCTGCCGTCTTGCCGGTCCCGGTCGCCGCCTGACCCAAGAGATCGCGGCCTGCTAAAAATGGTGGAATCGCTTCCCGTTGAATTGGCGTCGGTTCTTCATAGCCCAGCGTGTCGAGCGTGGTGAGCAAGGCTGCTTCCAGGCCGAGCGCCGCAAAACCGGGCGAAAATCCCTTGGCCGGCGTTTCCGCCGGTGGGTTGGTGGTCTCATGTTTCATAGGGTGCCTCGATGGCCTTTCTGAGCTGTGCGCTGGTTACGTGATAAAAAGTCGAACTCGTGCTGAATCATCATACTACTGTGATTGCAGTGAGAAGTGATAGCAGCTGGCGAAAATAACTCCCGCCACGCCGATTCTGAAGGGATTTCGGGCATCCGGCAAGCGAGCCACTACTCAGTCCTGCTCGTTGTGTGAGTAGCCGCGCCAGCCCTATGCGTCCTGGTCTTCCGGCAGTTGGATCGGCCCGGCCCATTCCCCCTTGGCCAGCCCCACTTCCTGATACCCGCCGTCCGGCCATTGAAACTGGCCGACCTCATCCACTTGCACGATAAAGGGGTCTGCTTCGTGCGCCAGACCACGATACCAATACCAACCGGCGACAGCGGGCTTTTCCTTCGTCCATTGATTGGGGGCCATGTATCCGCGTCCGGTTCCTTTTCGTCGCTACAGCGACTCTGTTACAGTCTCTCTTTGTCGCGAGTGACCTTATCATGTCCAGACTCCCAATAGAAGATGCGCTGCCCGATCTCCGTCGTATTCTGACGGAAGGATGCAATGCGCTGTTGACTGCGGCGCCTGGCGCAGGAAAAACAACGAGAGTCCCCCTCGCCTTGCTCGATGCCCCCTGGCTCGCGGGGAAAAATTTGCTCATGCTGGAGCCGCGAAGGCTCGCGGCCCGTGCCGCGGCCCATCGCATGGCTGCCACGCTGGGTGAACCGGTTGGCCAGACGGTCGGCTACCGCATGAGGCTCGACACGAAGGTCGGCCCCGCAACCAGAATCGAAGTAGTCACGGAAGGCATCCTCGCGCGACTGCTCCAGAACGATCCCGCCCTCAGCGCCTACGCGATCGTCCTCTTCGACGAGTTCCATGAACGGAGCCTGCAGGCCGATACGGGCCTGGCCCTCTGCCTGGAATCTCAGAGGATCTTTCGTCCGGACCTCCGCCTGCTCGTCATGTCTGCCACCCTGGACTGCGGACCGGTCTCGGAACTGTTAGGGCAAGCGCCGGTGATTGCCTGCGAAGGTCAAATGTTTCCGGTCGAAACCCGTTATCTTGAGCAGCCCCTCTCGGGCCATCTCGATGTGGCAGTCGTCCAATCGATCAAACGTGCGCTGGCGCAAGACCCGGGGAGTCTCCTGGTCTTTCTGCCAGGCATGGCAGAAATCCGCCGCGTCGAACGGAAACTGTTCGACCTCAATCTGAGCTCGCACATTCTCATTGCCCCGCTCCATGGAGATCTGCAGCAAGAGGCGCAGGACCGAGCGATCGCGCCGACTCAACCTGGCACAAGAAAAATCGTGCTCGCCACTTCGATTGCCGAGACCAGTTTAACAATCGACGGGATCCGCATCGTCATCGACGCAGGCCTGTTGCGCGTGCCTCGTTTCGATCCACGATCGGGACTCACGAGACTGGACACGATTCGCGTCACCCAGGACTCGGCCGAGCAGCGGCGCGGCAGAGCCGGCCGTCTCGAACCGGGCGTCTGTGTTCGCCTCTGGACCTCTGCGGAGCAGCAATCGCTGGCCCCTCGTCGCCCGCCGGAAATGCTCGACGCAGACCTGGCTCCGCTATTACTCGAATTGGCCCTGTGGGGCACGGCTAATCCAGCCGAGCTCTCCTGGCTCACGCCCCCGCCGGCCGGATCTGTGGCCCAGGCCAGGGAACTACTCGTCGGCCTCGGCGCACTCAATATAGAGGGACGGATCACCCCTCATGGCAAGCAGATGGCCGAGCTCCCACTCCATCCCCGTCTCGCACATATGCTGCTCAAGTCTGTGCCGTTGCAGCTCACCAATCTCGCCTGTGAACTGGCGGCTCTCTTAAGCGAGCGAGATATTCTGCGAGGCCCCTCCGGCTGGCGCAATGCCGACCTGCGACTCCGGTTAGATGCCTTACATGGACAACACGATCACACGGCCGGTGCGACCGTAGACCGAGCCGCCTGCCAGCGAGTGGTCCGCACCGCCGACCTCTGGCAACGGCAACTGCCGCGCTCCGCCCGTTCCAGCCGGCAGGAGAGCCTCGATGAAACCGGTCTCTTACTCGCCCTGGCCTATCCGGACCGTATCGCCCAGCGCCAAAGTGGAAGCAATGCGCGCTATCTCATGGCCAATGGCCGAGGCGCGCTCTTTCAAAACCCCGACCCGCTCGGATCGGAAAACTATCTGGCCATTGCCGATCTGGACGGAGGCCAGCAATCGGCCAGAATCGATCTGGCAGCGCCGGTCAGCCTTCGCGATCTTGAAACCCTCTATGGCGATCAGATTCGAACCGTCGATGACGTCTTGTGGGATGAGACAGCGCAGATGGTGCGGGCGACGAGACAGCGACGATTGGGGTCGCTCATTCTGTCCGAACAGGGCCTCTCGAAACCGGACCCCTCAATGATCTCGGCTGCCTTGCTACAGGGCATCAGTCGGGCGGGACTCGACAGGCTGGCCTGGACTCCGGAACTTCGGCAATGGCGGGCGCGAGTCACCTTCCTACGCAGAATCGAAGGACAAGAATCTCGCTGGCCCGATCTGTCCGATGAGGCGCTACTCACAACGCTCGACGAATGGCTGGGGCCCTATCTCTCAGGACTGACGACGCTCGACCGAGTCACCAGACTCGATCTCACTCAACCTTTGCAGGCACTCCTTAACTGGGAACAGTCACGCCAGCTCGACCAATGGGCGCCCACACATCTAACGGTCCCGAGTGGATCAAGCGTGCGAGTGGAATATGAAACGCCGGATCTGCCGATCCTGGCTGTGCGGTTGCAAGAAATGTTCGGCTGTAAGGACACGCCTCGTCTCGTCGAGGGGAAGATTCCGGTCACACTCCACCTTCTGTCACCGGCCCGTAAGCCCGTTCAGATTACGAAGGACCTCTCCAGCTTTTGGAGATCGGCCTATCTCGAAGTGAAAAAAGAACTCCGCGGGCGCTACCCTAAACATTCCTGGCCCGACGATCCCCTTACGGCGCAGCCGACGGCCAAAGCCAAACGCCGACCCCGCTAGCAGGATGCTGAAAAAGGCCGCCAGCTTCGTTCTCGCATCGTTCAGACCCTCAACGTTGTCGGAGGTTGGAAGCACTAGAGGGGGGGGGGTTCCCGTTCGCCAAGAACCATTTTAAGGGCGAACGGCCCACACGAAGTGCGGTTTGTACCTCCTCGGGCCCTCACTCGCTGCGGCCTTGCTGGACGGCCTTTTTGAGCATCCTGTCATTGCTCAAACCACGGGGGCTCGAGGCATTTCCGCCATGCTATTCGATGCGGATCTCTCCATCAAACATGAGCGGGCCTGAATTAACCGGTCTTGCGGAGACGGACGGGCGGGAGTAACGAGGCGAAGGCCTCAGCCTGCATCGGCGATCCGAAGAGATAGCCTTGCGCTTGATCGCAACCGTGAGTGAGCAATAGCTTTCGCTGAGCCTCCTGCTCAACCCCTTCGGCCAACACATACAGATTGAGACTGTGCGC
>CAMDPZ010000056.1 GCA_945905765.1 Nitrospira lenta | reverse complement strand
AGCGGGTTGTGTGAATATTTTTCTTGATCTTGTGACATATCGTGCGCGGGTGTCCTCCTCGACGTGTGACGATCGACCATAATGTCAACCACCGCAGAATGCCCTAGAGGGTCTGGCCAACCAGACCTATGCTGGATTCGTGATGCAGGTGTACCACCAGGCGTGCGCATGGCCGTCCACGTCGGGTGCCCTTTCTGTGGCCCCGCTCGGCCGACAAATCCCCCCCATCATCGCGGTCGACAACAGGTGTTATTAGGGTGTTAGCGGGATGCACAAATAGGGCTGAATAGAGACAGAGAGCAACAAAGAGAAACAACAAGGCAAACGGCTAAACACCGCATAAAGAAAGGGGATCGCTGCGCCTATCACGGCCTTCAGCAATCCCCCATTTTGTGCTCCCAAAGCAGGCGCGCTACCGGGCTGCGCTACGCCCCGACTCAGAAATTACACTGACTTGTTGCAACTGATATTTCGGCCAGAGACAGACTCAACGGCTTTCCGTTATACAGGAACCCTCGCGGAGAGTCTAGGCGTCGCTCCTCTCGGGCCTCAACAAAGACACCACGCAGCCCCGGATTCTCATCGGGGGCAACTAGCCACTGACTGCTCCTAAGTCTTGCCGCGTAAACCCTTCCGAAACATGCCCCATTCAGTAATTCCAACAAAGTTCTAACCCATTCTCCTGATGGGGTCCCTTTTACCACCGATGAACAAAATGCAGTTTTCTTATGATGTCACCCATGTTAACCTGTTTCCATGAACAGACCGCTTAGGAGCTGACGCCCTAGAGATCACGCGCCGAGCCCTCGCCAATCCGGCTGCATCATAAAAAAACCAAACTACGCGCATCCTGCAATAGTGAATCTGCCTGTTTTCACTGGAGATTTTCCGACATGCTGACATGGGTCCGGTCACGACCGTGGGTGCAACGATCGCTGCTTCTCGCCGCATTCATCGGCGTCGGCATGCATGGCTACCATACTGCGTTTGTTCGTGCCCTCCTTGGCCGGGATTTCGACGTCCATCGGATCATGGGACAGAGATTTCTCGCACACGTAGATGTATATGTTGGCAGCGCAGGCTTCGGTTACCCCTACATGCCGATCGCATCCATGTACTTTGCTCCTCTGACATTTTTTGACCGTGATACCGCATTGGCTCTTCGCTATAGCCTTGCCATTGTCTGTTTATGCCTTGCGCTCATCATGTGTTACCGGATGGCCCGCGTTCAGTCTGGCACGACACCAACGGCAGGCTTGTGGATGGGTGCAATCTCCATCGTCCTGGCTCTCCAGTTTATCCTTCAAGATCTAGACGATGGTGGGCCCCACCTTATCCTGCTCGGCATCCTCATCGCCGGTATCTATGCGATTTGGCAAGGACGTGAAAAGCTCGGAGCTCTGTGGTTCGGCCTTGCGATCGCACTAAAAGTCACACCTGCCCTATTTCTGCCGTTCTTTCTCTGGAAACGCCGATGGAAACTTGCTGGCTATACCACTATGGCCACGATGTGCTGGATACTCCTTCCCGTCCTCTATATGGGACCGAGCTGGTGGTGGTCGCAGCAGAGGGATTGGACGCAAGTTGCAGTCGGGTCAGTTCTGGGGCACGAGTCTCCGGCAACCCAATCAAACGAACAGCAAGTCAGAAACCAATCGCTGAAGCAGACGCTACTGAGATACCTCGTGACTATTCCTGAAGACCATCCACTTCGTCAGAAGGATCCTGGCTATGTACCAGTCCTGAACCTGCCGCCTGCAGCCGCTAAAGTGGCAGTGCTCGCGATCATGGCCAGCCTTCTGGTCTTCTTCGGCTGGACGACACGCCGTCCATATGAAGGACAAAAGGACCCGATGTGGCTGCGTGATTCCAGCGCGCTACTGATCATCGCGCTCCTTCTGTCGCCGGTCACCTGGGTGCAACATCTGGTCTGGCTCGTGCCAGCCCTATATCTGATCGTGATGGATTCCAGGAGCAAAAATGGATTGAGCTTCCCGGTCAAGTTCGCCATGGCTCTCTACGTTCTCTTGGCGGTTGTTCTCAATTATGAGCTGCTGGGCCGGAAGAACTTTTCATTGTTCTTAACCATTCACCCCTTTGCCATAGGTATGTTCTTGCTATTGGGGATACTGCTATTCGATCGCAGCCATGCAAAAGCTGGCTCCTGCTCGTCCAACGAACAAGGCAACCGCGTCATCGCCCCTGAGCCTAAAATACAATGAAAACAGTCGTCGTCATTCCGACATATAACGAGCGCATGAATATCCTGCCGTTGATCGAACGGTGCATGGCCCTGCCTATTCCGCTTGATCTCTTTTTTGTGGATGACGGATCCCCGGACGGCACGGGCGAATATCTCGAATCGCTTCGCAGCACCTATCCATGCCTGAGGGTCATGCATCGATCCGGGAAATTAGGATTAGGCACTGCCTACCGCCAGGCTTTTCGCTCCCTGCTCACAGAGCCCTATGATCGTTATGTGGCGATGGATGCCGATCTCTCCCACCCCCCGGAATCGATCCCTGACTTGCTTCGCGCATCGGCTGACGCGGATCTTGTCATCGGCAGCCGCTATATAGATGGCGGCGTCTGTAAAAACTGGTCCGCTGCCCGCCGATTGCTCAGTCGCACCGCCAACAATGTGGCTCGCGCCCTGCTTTCTCTCGATGTGATGGACGCCACAGCCGGCTTCCGCTGTTATCGACGAGAGCTGCTCGATGCCCTCAATCGGGTCAACGTGCGCTCAAATGGCTACTCCTTCCAAATCGAAATGGCTTACTACAGCCAGCTTATGGGGTTCCGACTCACAGAAGTCCCGATCGTGTTTGAGGACCGAGTCAGGGCAAAAAGCAAGATGAGCCATGCTGAGATTACCGGAGCGATCAAGACCCTCGTACAACTCTCCCTCCACCGCTGTTCCGGGCAGTCGCTACCGGATGACATCCAGCTGCCTGAGAAAATCCGCGACAGGACCTCTCTCTAAAACCAGCCGAGACTGGCACCTCATAAAAAAAGGGACTGCCGATCCTATCAAGGACTTCGACAATCCCTACATGATGATCTGGAGCAGACGCGCTCCCTGCGTGCTACGCCCCGACTCGAGTATCTGGGAATTCCATCTCTTGCAACAGATCTTTGGCCTGCATGAAGGCTTTGGCGCGATGGCTGATCCTGTTCTTGTGATCCGCCGACAGTTGAGCCAGGGTCTTCCCCAACTCCGGAACGAAAAACACAGGATCGTACCCGAAGCCCAACGCCCCGCTCGCCTTTTCCGCAATCACTCCGTCCAACAGGCCTTGCGCCACCCTCACTCCATCTGACGGGAGGGCAATCGCTGCGACGGTCAAAAAACGAGCCGTTCGCCGTTCACGAGGCACGCCGGCTAATTCCTGCAAAAGCTTCCGGCAATTATCTTCATAGGTGGCGCCTTCTCCGGCATAACGGGCCGCATAGACCCCGGGCCGTCCCCCCAACGCATCCACTTCCAGCCCCGTATCGTCCGCCACAGCCGGCAATCCCGTAAATTCGGCGATAGCCCGCGCTTTCTTCACGGCATTGGCCTCGCAGGTGACCCCGTCTTCAACCACGTCCGGAGCGTCGGGAAATTCATCGAGGCTGCGAATCCTAATCCCCAAGCCGCCTAACAGCGCGACCAGCTCTTCAACTTTATGCCGATTGCGCGTAGCGAGCACCAACTCACGAATCATCGCCTGCCTACTCCAATTCCCCGATCAGATCCTTCTGCAACGATGTCAGGGCCTGAATCCCGCTCCAGCCCATCGCCATGAACTCATCCATCTCCTGCTTGGCAAAAGGAGTCCGTTCCGCTGTGCCCTGCACCTCGACATAGCAGCCTTTGCCCGTCATGACCACATTCATATCGACATCGGCCATGGAGTCTTCCGTATAGGCCAAATCGAGGAGGATTTCTCCACCCACTTTCCCGACGCTAATGGCAGCCAGATAGTCCGTCAAAGGACGTTTCTTGATCACCCCTCGTTTTTTCAGCAGGGAAAATGCGTCGGCCAGCGCAATGAACGCGCCGGTAATGGAGGCAGTTCTGGTCCCTCCATCTGCCTGGATCACGTCGCAATCGAGCCAGATCGACCGCTCTCCCATCTGGCTCATATCCGTGACTGCGCGGAGGGCTCGCCCGACAAGACGCTGAATTTCAAGCGTTCTGCCACTCTGTTTCCCTTTGACCACTTCACGCGAGGAGCGGTCGTGGGTCGCGCGGGGGAGCATCGAGTACTCCGCCGTGACCCAGCCCTGCCCTTTCCCCTTCAGGAAGGGGGGCACTTTTTCCTCAATCGAGGCAGTGCAAATCACTTTCGTATCGCCCATTTCAATCAACACCGACCCTTCGGCATGTTTGATGAAGTTTCTCGTCACTTTCACCGGACGGAGCTGATCTTTTCTCCGTCCATCGACACGCAATAATCCTGCGGCACTGCTCATGGGTGACTCCTATAAATTCCCGTAAATTACTGTCGCGCATTATAGGGGAAGGCTCGGCTAAAGCGCAATGAAACTGCCTCAGGCGCGCGGATTCCCTGCGGAAGTCCAGGGACTCACCGTATTTGACGGCCCCTTAGAATCCGTTGATGCACGATAGATGCACATCTATATTGTTGCTCGAATCATCTTAAGATCCGGCAGGAAATGTCCGATAGGAATACACGGCGGGCCACCGGCGAGGACAGTCCCCTTATCCATCGACGATTGCGCGAATACTACGCACCATGATGTTCACCCTCGACCGACCGAGCCAGCAATCCCTCCTTGAGCTCAAACGCATCCTCATCGTCGACGACGAAGAGGCTATCCGTCGGCTCCTGGGCTACATGCTCCAAGCCCAAGGTTACGAAACGGTGCTGGCATCCGACGCGCGCGATGCGCGGGCAAAACTTGCCGAGCAGCCCTTTGCGTTGATTCTGTGCGACGTGAATATGCCGGGCGAATCCGGCATGGACCTGGTCCGCGACATTCTGCAGCAATATCCCCATGCAGCCGTCATCATGGTGACCGGCCTCGACAGCTCGGTGCTGGCCCATGCGGCGCTGGAGATCGGGGTCTTCGGTTACATCGTCAAGCCTTTCGAATCCAATAAAGTCATGATCGACGTCGCCAATGCGCTCCGCCGCCGCAAACTCGAACTGGAGAACCGCCTCCATCGGGAAAATCTGGAAGATGTCGTCAAAACCAGGACCCTGGCCCTTCAGCAAGCGCTCGAATGGCTCGAACGAAGCGAAAAAGAACTGCGTCTCTCGCGGGAGGAAACGATTCAACGCCTCGCCATCGCCGCCGAATACCGGGACGGCGCCACAGCGCAACATATTCAGCGCATGAGCCACTATTGTGAATTACTCGCCAGGAAGTATGGCCTGCCGCCCGAACGGTGCGACCTGATCCGCACGGCCAGCCCGATGCACGACATCGGAAAAATCGGGACGCCGGATCACGTCCTCCTCAAACCGGGCAAGTTCACGCCGGAAGAATTCGACGTCATCTCGCAACATGCGGAAATCGGCTATCGCATTCTCAGCGGATCGGATGCGGAGATCCTCAAGGTGGCGGCGTCCATTGCCTGGACTCACCATGAACGGTGGGACGGTAACGGCTACCCCCGCAAACTGAAAGGCGAAGAAATTCCCATCGAAGGCAGGATCGCCTCGATCGCCGATGCCTTCGACGCCCTCACGACCCAGCGGGTCTATAAGCCGGCCTTCACCCTCGATTACGCCGTCGAGCTCATGACCAAACACCGGGGCACGCATTTCGACCCGGAACTGCTCGATATCTTCTTCGCCTCACGAGATGAAATCCAGCGCATCTACGACCAATATGGCGATCCCCTATCGGACCAAATCCATGCCGATGCGGCGTGACTCCCTCTTACCCGCCTGGCTCATAATTCAGATTCGGTCCCAGCCACCGCTCCAGCTCTGACAGGGGCATCCCCTTTCGTGCCTGATAATCGAGCACCTGGTCCTTCCCGATTTTCCCCACCGCAAAGTATTTGGCGTCCGGATGGGCAAAATAAAATCCGCTGACCGACGCGGCAGGCCACATCGCAAAACTTTCCGTCAACGTGATGCCGGCCTGCTGTTCAACGGACAGGAGATCGAAGAGCAACCGTTTCTCCGTGTGGTCGGGGCAGGCAGGATAGCCTGGCGCGGGACGAATCCCTCGATAGCGCTCCCGGATCAAATCCTCAGTCGTGAGCCCCTCGTCCTTGCCATAGCCCCATTCCTGCCGCGCGCGCGCATGGAGCCATTCGGCAAAGGCTTCGGCCAACCGGTCGGCCAGCGCTTTCGCCATAATCGAATTGTAGTCGTCGTGGTCCCGCTCGAACTCCTTACACAAGAGATCCACCCCGATGCCCGTCGTCACGGCGAAGGCGCCGATATAATCGGCCCGGCCAGACTCCTTGGGTGCCACAAAATCCGCCAAAGCAAAACTGCATTGCCCTTGCGGCTTTTCCGATTGCTGCCGGAGGGTATGGAGCGTCGTCAAGACTGCCGTGCGGCTCTCGTCGCGATAGACCTCGATATCGTCCCCCACACTGTTGACGGGAAAGAATCCATAGACCCCATTCGCCGTGAACAATCGTTGCTCCACAATCTTGCGGAGCAGGGTCTTGGCATCATCGAGCAACTCTTTGGCTTTCAAGCCCACGATCGGATCTTCCAAGATCGTCGGATAGCGGCCTCGTAGTTCCCAAGTATGGAAGAAAGGCGACCAATCGATATAGGGAACCAACTGCTCCAACGGCTGCTGCGGCAGCACCTTCACTCCCGTAAAGGCCGGGACCGGAATATCGACCTCCGCCCACTTGGATTCGAATCGATTGGCGCGAGCCTTCGCCAAGGGCCAGAGAGTCTTCGCTCCCTTGTCGTGATGGGTCTGGCGAATTTGATCGTAATCGGCGCGCACCTTCGAGGCAAAGTCCGCCTTTACCTCGTCACTCACCAGACTCCCGACCACACCCACCGCCCTGGAGGCATCCAACACATGCACGACGGCGTGATTGTACGACGGAGCGATCTTGACCGCCGTATGGGCCTTACTCGTCGTAGCCCCTCCGATCAGTAGCGGCAGGTCGAAACCCTGCCGCGTCATCTCTCGCGCCACATGCGCCATTTCATCCAGCGACGGAGTAATCAGTCCGCTCAATCCGATGATCTTCACTCCATGCTCCTTCGCGGCAGCCAGGATCTTCTCGCAGGGCACCATCACCCCCAGATCGATCACCTCGTAGTTATTGCAGCCCAGCACCACTCCGACAATGTTCTTGCCGATGTCATGCACGTCGCCCTTGACCGTGGCGAGCAGGACCTTGCCGTTCGAGCTCGACGCGCCGGACTTCCGCTTCTCTTCCTCCATGAAGGGCATGAGATAGGCCACGGCTTTCTTCATCACCCTGGCGCTCTTCACCACTTGCGGCAAAAACATCTTACCGGACCCGAAGAGGTCCCCCACGATGTTCATTCCCGCCATCAAGGGCCCCTCGATCACATGCAGCGGCTTGGCATATTTCAGGCGGGCTTCCTCGATATCCTGCTCGATGAAATCGGTCATGCCCTTTACCAAGGCATGGGACAAACGCTCTTCGACTGTGCCGGAGCGCCACTCATCGTCCTTCACCGCCACCTTGCCCAGTTGCTTCACGGTCTCGGCGAAAGTCACCAATCGTTCCGTTGCATCGGGCCTGCGGTTCAGCAGCACATCTTCGACCAATTCCAAGAGGTCCTTGGGAATCTCCTCGTAGACCGCCAACTGGCCCGCATTCACGATCCCCATGTCCAGACCGGCCTTGATGGCGTGGTAGAGGAAGGCCGCATGCATCGCCTCGCGCACCCGGTTGTTGCCGCGGAAGGAGAAGGAGATATTGCTGACGCCGCCGCTCACTTTCGCCAGAGGCAGATGCCCTTTGATCCAGCGAGTGGCTTCGAGGAAGTTCACCGCGTAATTATTATGTTCCTCGATGCCGGTCGCCACCGTCAGGATATTCGGATCGAAAATGATGTCCTGAGCGGGAAAGCCGATACGTTCCGTAAGGAGGCGATAGGCCCTCTCGCAGACCTCGATCTTACGTTCGTAGGTATCGGCCTGGCCCCGCTCGTCGAAAGCCATCACCACCACAGCAGCCCCGTAGCGATGAACCAATTTGGCATGTTCGAGAAACTTGGCTTCGCCTTCTTTAAGACTGATGCTATTGACGACCGGCTTGCCCTGAATGTTCTTCAGGCCTGTCTCCAGAATCTCCCATTTCGAACTGTCCACCATGATGGGCACGCGGGAGATATCCGGCTCAGACGCCACCAAGCGCAGAAACTTCTCCATGGCAGCCTGGGAGTCGAGCATGCCCTCGTCCATATTGATATCGATGATCTGCGCGCCCCCCTCGACTTGCTGGCGCGCCACCGAGAGGGCTGCGTCATAGTCGCCAGCCAGAATCAATTTGGAAAAGGCCGGCGACCCGGTCACGTTGGTCCTCTCACCGACATTCACAAAATTCGACTCAGGTCTGATCGTGACCGCTTCAAGCCCGCTCAACCTGGTATGGGGCTCGACGACTGGAGGCACGCGCGGCGCGCTCCCCTTCACCGCCTCGGCGATCAGCTTGATATGGGCAGGGGTCGTTCCGCAGCAACCGCCGACGATATTCAGCCAGCCGTTCTGCGCCCATTCTTTCAATTGAGGCGCGAGGCTCTCTGGCGTCTCAGGAAATCCCGTCGGCAACAAGGGATTGGGCAGACCGGCATTCGGATGGCAACTCACATAGATCGGGGCCAACTGCGACAGCTCTTCGATCAAGGGACGCATTTCCTTGGGACCCAATGCGCAGTTGATGCCGACGCTCAGCAGAGGCACATGGGAGATGGAATTCCAGAAGGCTTCGATCGTTTGGCCCGTCACGCCGCGATTGCTGCCGGCCTGGATGAAGGTCACCGAAGCCATGATGGGAAATGTGAGTTTGCGGTCTTCGAAGAACTTGTCGATCGCGAAGAAGGCCGCCTTGGCATTGAGCGTATCGAAAATCGTTTCGACCAAAAGAATATCGACGCCGCCATCCACCAAACCCCGGACCTGTTCGTAGTAGGCCGTCACCAGCTCATCGTAGGTGGTGCCGCGCGCGCCGGAATTATTGACATCGGTGGAAATGGAGGAGGTCTTCGTGGTCGGTCCGATCGCTCCCGCCACAAAACAGGACCGGCCAGGCGCGGCAGCCATAACGTGCGTTGCCGCGCGTTTGGCACATTCGCCTCCGGCTTTGGCCAGTTCATAGGCCAGGGACTCCATCCCATAGTCGGCCAGGGAAATGGCTTGCGCGTTGAACGTGTTCGTCTCCACGATATCGGCGCCTGCTTCGAAATATTGACGATGGATCTCCTCGATGACGGCAGGCTGGGTGAGGTTTAAGAGATCGTTATGCCCCTGTTGATCCTTCTTGCAGTCCTTGAACCGCTCGCCTCGAAACGCCGCCTCGTCCAGCTTCTTCCGCTGAATCATGGTGCCCATGGCCCCGTCGAGGACGAGAATCCGTTGTTGCAATAACGCCTCTAACGAACCACTCATAGCTCTAGTCTCCGCAATCGAATGTACGTGATGGTAAAGAAAGCCGGGCCATCATAACTGACGGGTCTTGCACCGGCAAGCAATCCGATCTCCGTACCTTGACAGGGGGGAGAGCCGCCGATACGATGCGCTACCAGCTGGAGAGAACCTGTGCTCCTGCATTTTTCTACCCCCACGATCATCGTCTCCCTGTTCGTTGCCCTCTCGACTGCCACATGCTTTCATCCTGAAACGGTCCTTGCCGCTCCCTATTTCGAGGACGGGTACCTCGGGCTGACCCAAACGGAACTCCATCAGACACTTGGGATGCCCCAGGCCGTGCGCGACAGGAAGTCCGCCCTGCGAGTCTTCACCTACTACGCCATCACCGATTGGGACAAGTATTTCCGGAAGCTCGTCTCGCCGGAAAACGGCGAAGACGTCTATACCGTTAAACGCGACGGCATCGACATCCGCTACTCGTTCAGTTATGCGGCAGACCCCAACGATGCCAATGAAAATCGCCCGTTATTCGTGCGCCTCGTCGACATTGAATTCTCTCCCTCCGTTCCCCTCTCCCAAGTCCCCTCTCTCGTTCCTGAGTTTCATCCCTCAGAGGATCCAACGGCCCCCGCATTCCGATCGAACATCTGGGTGCTCCTGTTCAAAGGCGCCTCATCCCCCCAGGCTCGCTTTATCGTGAAAGAAGCCACCAAGGACAAACTGGCCTGGACCCTGGCCTACCAGCTCTTCTCGCTGCAAGGTCTGCCGGATCCGCTCACGGCCAAGTCGCTCGTCGATCGCATGGAAATCAGCGCCCAAAGCCTCGACCTGGTGACACAACGCCAGAAGCACACCCACGAACCCATCCTCAATCCCTACTCGCGGGAATTTTCCCAACGCGCACTGACGCCGCCCGCGCCCGCCACGAAAAAAATCCCCCTGCCCAAGTACGCCGAGTAACCTGTTCGCGGGGCGAAACCATTCCCGCTTCATCGATTAGCAGAGCGCACAGCCTCGTTTTCTTGACTCTCTTCAAGTCACATTGCTACGATGCCCCGTCACACATCCATCCACCGTTGCGACGCAAGAACCCATGAACACTGTTTCAACTGATCTCACAGAACCGACCCCCTTCCTCTGCCGACGCCCGGTTCGGCTCATTATCTACGCAGGGCTGGGGCTCTTTCTGCTCCTCATCGTCATCTGGCCGCTGGTCGCACAGCTCAAAGACCCGGACTTTCAAAGACATATCGCGGAACATCGCGTCATGGTCGGCATGTCGAAGGAGCAGGTGTTGCAGGCGTGGGGCGGACCGCAAACGATCAACACGACCTTCACCACCGAAGGCCTCCGTCGCGAAGAATGGATTTTTGAGGATTGGGAAAACGCGGCAGTCCTCAAGCACCGCTATCTGTACTTTGAAGAAGGCCGCCTCATCGGCGGATGGTTCCAGGGATCCGGCGAGCGACTGCCCACCCAGACTCCGTCGAATCCGCACAATCCGAAGCCGCGAAGCTAGCGGCGAATCAGACGGCGGGCTATGGCGTTTCCGTAATTTGCACGCGGCGCAGTTTCCCCGGACCGCCCGAGATGGTTAACACCCGTTTCCATTCCCGGATCTGGTACACTGCCCAGGCAGGTGATTCGCCCTTGTACGAGGCATCAGGATCTTCCCCGCTGGCGTTGAGAAAAATCGGCTCCGTGAAGCCTTCTTCCAACACATAGTCGAGGAGGCAGTCGGTGACGAAGCCGGACCCTTGCAGGGAGACCTCGGCCAGCATCGTCAGAATATCTTCAGGATTTTGGATCGTCACGTGTTGCATTGAAGGACCTCCGCGTCATCGAATTGTAACGAGCCCCTCAGCAGGAAGGCAACAGACATGACTCGCCCCTTGACGAAAAGCCGACTCCGAGAAGAAATCTTGCGCCTCATGGATCGCAAACACCATTGGGCCTGGCCTGTATTCGCCGATGGCACGGTGACCGTCGATCAACTCAAACGCCACTTCCAACAGGAATACGGCGTCTATGTGCGCGACTTCCCCGTGTTCCTAGCGCGCATTCACGGACAAAATCCTCCGGCCCCGGTCCGCCGGATGCTGGCCGATAACATTTACGAAGAAGACACCGGCGGGCTCTCACTGGGCAAATCGCACCCGGAACTCTTCCTGACCATGATGGCAGGACTTGGATTGCCGGCGCGCGATTTTGACAAGGTGCGCCTCCTCCCCGCCAGCAAACGCTACCGCACCTGGCTCGACAAGGTCTCGAACCATCGGGACTGGGTGGTCGGAGCCGCGGCCCTGACCATCTTCGTCGAAGGCAGCGTCAAGGATCGCGCAGAAATTGCCGATCCCTCCAAGCCCAAGACCGCCGAAGAAATCGAAGCGATCGTTCAATGTCACCCGCTGGTGAAATACCACGGGCTCTCCCCCGATGCGATGGATCTGATTCGCGCGCACCAGCTGGTCGAAGCGGGGCACCGCCACGATGCCTATGCGATGGTGGTGAACTATGCCACGACCCGTCCGCAGCAACAGGCCGTCCTGGGCTGCCTCAAGAAATGTCTGACCCTCTGGCAGGCCTATCGCGACGCCGTCGCCAAGGCCTGTGGAGTAACCAAGACCGCCCTGTGAACCGGTCCTGCGTCGCGACGCGGCTCGGCCTCTCGTTCCTTCTAATCGTCGGCCTTCAGTCTTCAGCCCTCGGCCTGCTTCTACCGGACGACATGACGCTGATTCCTGCCGGAGAATTCCTGATGGGGAATCCGGCAGGCAGCGGTGGCCTGCCGGACGAACAGCCGCAGCGCCTCATCTCCCTCTCCCCATTCTGGATCGACAACTACGAAGCCACGAACGAGGCCTATGCGCGGTTCATCCTGGCAACCGGCCATCGCGCGCCGGAAAACGCCAACCCCGCCTCGACCCTCTGGGAATCCAACCTCCCGATCTCCGGCATCGGCAACCATCCCGTCGTGAATGTGAGCTGGGACGATGCCGTCGCCTATTGTGCCTGGGCCGGCAAACGGTTGCCGACCGAAGCGGAATGGGAGAAGGCCGCCCGCGGCACCGATGGCCGTCTCTATCCCTGGGGCAACGACTGGGACCTGACGAAAGCCAACAGCGCCAGCTATTGGGCGGGACGTACCATCGACTTTGAAAGCGGAGCGGACTGGGAAGCCTTCTGGATCAAAGGAGCGGGAGCGCAGATTGCGAAAGCAAAGGGCCTGAAGGGAGAAGTGCTCACCCTGCCGGTCGGCAATTTCCCGCAAGGCATCAGCCCCTACGGACTCCATGACATGGCAGGCAACGTCGCGGAGTGGGTGCAGGACTGGTACAACCCGAACTACTATAAGGAGGCGCCCCTCTCAGACCCTCAAGGCCCTCCTCGCGGGGCCATCAAGGGGATGCGCGGAGGATCCTGGCTCAAACCGGCAATCAGTCTTCATGTGAGCGATCGGGACTGGGGCCTCATGGACAGCCGCCCCAGCGGCACCGGCTTTCGCTGCGCGAAGGATGCCTTCTAGCACGCGGCGTGACGTGCGAAACGTGCGAGAGAAGCGCGATCAAAGGTTCGACGTTCTGAGTTCGAAGTTCTGAAAACCTCGAACGTAGAACCTCGAACTTTCATCCGTCTCGCCCGTCCCGCCATTCTCGCTCGGCTGTCCTGAGGCATCACTCCGTTGCGGTTGCGACGGCCCGATCGAAACTTGCGCGAAGGGCCGCGACGTCCGGCTGATCCTCCGTCAGCACGCCATAGTCGATCAGCAATGCCAGGCGAGGGGTGGGATCGAGACGGCGCAGGGCCTGTTTGGTGAGGCCGGCAGACTCAAGGATTTTCCGATAGGTACCGAGCCAGGAGCCGGTCACGGCTTTCAATCCTGCATCGGTCGGTTTCATCCGTCCGAGTATTACTTGATTGAGGAGTTTGGTGATCGGATCGGACTGGGAGATCGTGGTCATCGCGCGCTGGAGAATCTGTTCGCCTGATTCCATGATCAATTGGTGGAACAGGAACCGGGGCCGCGCGGGTCGCCGCAACTGCCGCAGGAACCGCCCCCGTTGCCCGGCAGCACCCACCCATCCGTGCCGCCCACTCCGAACCCGGAGATGAGTTTCTCCAGCTTCGTCGCCTGGCATTTCGGACAGGCTGCTTGCGTGGAACCATAGACCAACAGCTCAAAACGATGTTTACATTCTCCACAGACATATTCGAAGATAGGCATAGATCGTACTCCTTATTGTACCGAGCATTATAAGATCGGACCGGCCAGTTCGCAATCCATGGAGCGCCCTATGTACCAAGAAGAAAAAAGCTTCACCTTGCGATTCAGCCTGGAAGCCTCCTTCCCCGACGACTATGAGGGAGAAGAGGAAAACCAGGCCTGGGTGCGGGAATGGGAAACCAAGATCAAAGCGGATCTGCTCAAGGTGGTCTTCGAATCGTTGCGCCAGCATCAGTCCTGGAAGACACATGTGCGCAATCGCGGCAAATCCCCTTCCGATGAAATTGAAATCGTCCTCGCCAGGGCCTTCTCGCAGGAGATCCCCAAACCGCAAGGATTCACGCTGCCGTGATCACGCCTCCTCTCGGCCTGTACATCCACATTCCTTTTTGCCGGCAACGTTGCGACTTCTGTGCCTTCTATCTGGAAATCCATCGAGAGGGCCGTGCCGAGACCTTTGTTCGATCCCTCCTCCATGAGATTGGCCTAGCAGCGCAGCACCATGTCATCACAAGCCGCCCTATCCAATCCGTCTATCTTGGCGGCGGCACGCCGACAGTCCTGGCCGCGCCGCAGCTGGTCGCGATCCTCTCCGAGATTCGCAGCCAGCTCACCCTCGCTGCCGACTGTGAAATCACCGTGGAAGCCCACCCCTCCACGATCTCCGAGCGGGACCTCGCGCAACTGTTTCAAGCCGGCGTCACCCGCATGAGCTTCGGAGCAGAGTCGATGGAGGATGGAGACCTGACCAGGATCGGCAGGCCCGGCGCGGTCCAAGAGACAGTCACCGCGATGGCTCAGGCCAGATCAGCCGGCTTCACGAACATCAACCTCGACTTGATGTATGGACTCCCAGGCCAAAGCCTGGACAGTTGGAAACGGACGCTGACTAACTGTCTCGCACTGGGCTCCACACACCTGTCCTGCTATGCCCTCACAGTCGAACAAGAAACCAAACTCGCCTCCAATATCCAACGCCACCGCAGTCCGGCTCTGGACGAAGGGCTTCAGATTGAAATGGACGAAGCGGCGCAGCGAATCTTGGCCGACGCAGGCTATGAGCGGTACGAAGTGTCGAACTATGCCAAGCCCGGCTATGCCTGCCGGCACAATCTGCTCTATTGGACCAACGGCGAATACCTGGGCTTCGGCCCGAGCGCCCAGTCCTATCTGGGAGGAACCAGGTTCGGCAACGTCGCAGACCTCACGGCCTATGACGCAGCCCTCGCGGCCGACAACCTTCCCATCGAAGACCACGCCATACTGTCGAGGGAAGAACAGCTCCGCGATGCCGTGATTTTCGGATTACGGCTCATTCGAGGCATCCCCTCACAACAGCTGCATCAGCATGCAGCAAACTACGGGCACGAGACAGTCACAGCCCGGTTGCTCGCGCAACAGTTGATCGAAGAAGAGGGCGAGCAGACCAGACTCTCGGCCAAAGGCCGGCTTCAGGC
>CAMDPZ010000055.1 GCA_945905765.1 Nitrospira lenta | reverse complement strand
GCTGCGCCACCGCCGTAGGCAGCAACGGAACCGTAAACGACAGCTCCGCCCCCTCTCCCACGTCGCTCTTCGCAACGATCGTTCCGCCCTGCAGCTCCACCAAAGTCCGCACGATCGACAAACCCAAGCCGAGCCCTTTCGTTCCGGTCCTGGCCTGTTTGATACGAAAGAACGGATCGAAAATCTGACCAAGCAACTCTTTCGGAATGCCAGGCCCGGTATCGCGCACGGACACGCGGGCAAGCGTCTTGGTCTCCTGCCCGATCATCACAATAATGCTGCCGCCCTCCGGAGTGAACTTCACCGCATTCTGGACGAGATTCGTGACGATCTGAATCAGCCGATCCCGATCCGCCCAGACCATCAATGGCACAGGGGGCACGATGGTTTCCAATGTCTGCCGCTTGGCCTGGGCCAAGAGGCGCAACTGCTCGACGGCATCCGCCACGCAACGTCCCAGGTCGATCTCGCCCGGCATCAAATCCAACCGCCCGGACTGAATCCTCGTACGATCCAGCAAATCCTCAATCATGCGGATCAACCGGTCGGCATTCTCCTGCATCCGGGACAAGTAGCGCTGCTGTTTCTCGTTGAGCGGCCCCGTCAATCCATCCAGCATGTTCTGCACAAACCCCTTAATCGAGGTCAACGGCGTCTTCAGCTCATGCGAGACATGCGAGAGGAATTGAGACCGCAAGCGATCCGCCTGCTCCAGCTCAGCCGTGCGTTCACGCACCTTGGCTTCCAGCCCCACATTCAAGGCTTCGATTTGCTCATAGGCAGACGCATTATCGAGCGCGATCGCGACTTGATGGGCCACCGTCATCATCAGCTCAAGATCGTCATGGGCCAGACTATGTTCTTGTATCCGATCAACCGTCAGGCTTCCCAAAATCCGGCCCTTGACCTTCAAGGGGACCGCGATCAGCGCTTTGGTCTGCGTCAGGAGGGCCAGCTGTTGATTCAATGGATGCAGGCGGCCCCACACCGCCCGCACATCCCCGATCAGCACCGGCTGTCCTTGCAAGAGCACCATGCCTTCCGGGCTCAGGGGGTCGGTCACGGGAATCTCACGCGCGCGCGCAAAGGCCTGCACCTCGGGCGACACGCCGCGCACCCGCGCATCCCCGACGACGTGGCGAACCGGATCGTAGAAGGAAATCATTGCGCGGTCGTACTGGAGGTCGCGGGTCAGGGTCTCCAAGACGTTCTGCATCAAAGCCTCGCGATCCAGCGTCGAGCCGAACAACAAGCCGGCTCGATGGAGTGCCGTCAGCTGCGTCACTTTTCGGCGCAATTCGACGCGCGTCTGCTCCTGCGCCAGGTAGGCTTCGCGCAGCTCTTCATGGCGTGTTTCCACGAAACCAATCTGTTCATGAATCAAGGCTTCGCGTTGCTGGCTCTCGACCCGCAGGCGGCGGTTGAGCAGCGCTTCCGCAACCAGCAGCGGCGCCAATCCGATCAACATGACTTCGCCGACGCTCACCGAGGCATTCAACGTGCGGAGGCCGACGGCCAGCGCCAGTCCGATGAGCGCGCTCCAGACATACCACGGCCTATGCCGCTTCGATCGCGCGCCGCTCACCGTTGCAGCGAGCGACAACGCCGAGCCCCCTCGGTCGCGGACGGCCTCTTTCACGGGAACGTGCTCGAGCGGTTCCTGCACACCTGTTCCCGATCCCGGCGCCTGATCTGCTCCCGGCGTCTCCGCCACTTGCCAGATCTTGCGGCTCCAGGTCCCCTCCCCCTCGGTAGACCATCGGATCGCCCATTGGCACCACTCGTCGTCGTTCGCGATACACGACAGTTCCATCAGGGTGGCGGACGGGAGGCCATGCACGCGAACCGGCACGGCCGCCATAATACCTTGGGCCGCCTGGCACATCAGATGCGCGCACCGCCGGCGATAGGGACCGAACTGATCGAGGGTCCGGTCGGAATACTTCATCGACAGAACCGCGGAGCTCGCCGTCACCTCGCCGACCCGGCACTCGATCGAACCGGACGCGAACTTATTTCCAAAATAGGGAAACATGCTGTAAATCTGCGAGAGCGAAAACGGCCGGGCGAGCACCTGCATGATCGGGGACGCCTTCTCCATCCCGGCCCGAAACACAAATCGAGAATCGCCGGAAAGATGCTCGCAGAATTCGTAGAGGTAGGCCGTGAACTCGTAGGAATAACTGTTCCAGGCATTCTTCAGAAACTCCGGCGTCACATAATAGACCGGATCCTTGATGCGCTGATTCAGCAGGCGGCACAGCTCCAGCACCGCCTGCCTCCCGGCGACGGCGCCCCGCTCACGGGATAGCGACTTGTCGAGATGGATGACGGCAGCCCGGATACTCATTCCGCTCAAATCTCGGATCGTGTGGCCCTGTTCGTCCAGTCCGAACGGACGGAACTCCAGGACCTCCCGCTCAAGAATTGTGCGGTCCTTCGGCAGCAGCTGGATCTCCGCGTGAGTAGCACTCATCGCATCCTCCATCGAGTCATGTAGGGAATAGCGTGCGTGACGATCGTGATACGTACGTGGGGCTCTGAAGGAAGACACGGCATCGGCACCACCTTGACCGGTGTCGGCAGGGCGCCGACCAGGCCTCTTCAGGGGTAACGGAGACCGACGGATCACGGCAGCGGGCGTTACTGTTTGATGGCCCGCTTCAACTTCGACTCGACGCTCGCCACTTTGCTCTGCAACCGCCCAGCCCGGCCTTTCCGATAGTCGACCTTGATCGTGCAGGAGATGCGGCCGCAATCTTTCTTCATGCGGTCATAACATTTTTTGACGACGGCAAATACCTCGTCCCATTCCCCTTCGAGCACCGTCCCCATCGGGTTCAAACGATAGTCCACGCCGCTTTCATCGATAATATCGAGCGAGCGCGCCACATACTTCCCCACGCTCTCGCCTTTGCCCAACGGCGACATACTGAATTCCAATAAGACCATGTGCTCCTCTTATACTGTCCCCCGCACGTTTCACACCCAGGGCTCTGGCCGTATCCCTCTGCCCCAGTATCCCGACTACCCCGTTACCCCTTCTCCTACGCTTCACCCTTCACGCCTGACGCCACATTCAGCTTGGCCCGTTCATCCAGCCAGACTTTCGGATACTGAACCTTGCCCAATAGACGGAACCCGTCCAGCGCCTCACGCAACAAATCACGGCGTTTCTCGAAGTCCGGCGCATCCGCCTTGGTCTGCTCACGCAGCTGGCCGACCCACTCCACAAAAGCGGCAAACTCGTCGCCGAAAATCTTCTCAATATCTTCCTTCATGAAACCGGACAAGGCCGGAGCCACTCCGCTCGTGCTGATCGCAATACGCAAATGGCCACAGGCCACCACCGCGGGCATGCTAACCGTGGAGGATTCCGGTTGATCGACCGACCACAACAAGAATTTCTTCTCGCGCGCCTTCGCGAACAGGGCCCTGGCAAAATCACGATCCCCGCGAACCATGTTCATCACCAGAATCGCGCTCTCCAAATCCGTGTCGCGAAAATGACGCCCGCGATGCACGACCTTCGCCGACGCGGCCAAATCTTTGAGCGTGTCGTTGAGCGACGGAGCCACCACGATCACTTTCGCCCCTGCCGCCAATAACTGTTGAGTCTTTTCCGCAGCCTCCTCGTCTCCCCCGAGCACAAGCACCGGGTAGCCCTTCACATCCAGAGACAACGGATAGCCAGAATTTGCAGCCATGATAGTTCCTCCCAATTCACAATAGAGGGCCTATCATACACACCCTGTTTTGCAGCGTAAACCGTGACTTCCCCTTTTCTCCAGGCCCCCGCTATAATAGGCGGGTTTGCCCCCCTTCACCTTCGCAAAGGAACCGTACCAATGGCAGCATACAACCTCCGTACACTTGGACTAGCCGGCAGCATTATCGGTCTCGCCGCCATGGCAGCCTGGCTTGGCCTGGCCCATAGTTGCGACCCGGAAAGCGGCGAAGCGGTCATTGCCGGCCGCGTCATGATCACACAGGCCCTGGCCGATCAGGTCCGCCCCACCGATGTCCTGTTCGTCATCGTCAAAAGGCCAGGCGGAGCCAGGCCGGTCGCGGCAAAACGGATCGAAAACCCGCAGTTCCCCGTCGCCTTTGAGCTTACCAACGCCGATGTCATGGTGCAGGGATCTGAACTGCGCGGGATGCTGGATGTGATGGCCCGGTTGGATCGTGATGGACAGGCAGGCCCGGCACAGCCAGGCGACATCGAAGGCCGCTATGCCAAGAACCCGACGCTGCCAGGAGGACGGGATTTCGAGATTGTCCTAGATACGGTGCACTGACGAATACGGAGGAACGACCAGGCTGTTCAAACAAGCGTTCAGCAAGGCCGCAGCCTTGAACGAAGCGGAACGCTTGTTTCAACAGCCTGGCTAGGTCTCGGCGGGATCGGCGTCCAACTCCAGGTTCCAATAGAGATAGTCTCGCCAGCTTTCCGGCGCATTCCTGATCCCGATGGTAATGGTCACGGTGGGACTCCAGCGAGGCTTGATCGGTTTCTTCATGAGCTTCATGCCGGCTTCATCGGGCGTGCGGCCGCTCTTTCTGTTGTTGCAGCGCCAGCAGGCCGTGACGATGTTTTCCCAGGTCTTGCGTCCACCCTTCGCAATGGGCACGACATGATCGAACGTCAGCTCCTCGGTCCGGAACTTATGCCGGCAGTACTGGCAGGCATAGCCATCTCGCGTAAAGATATTGATGCGGGAGAATTTGACCGCCCGGTGGGCATCCTTGAGCCGGACCAATTTAAGGAGACGCATGACGGAGGGAAGCTTGAAGGAGATCGACACCGCGTGAACCTCTCGGTCGTAGACCTCGAGGACTTCGACTTTACCCTGCCAGAGAAGCGCGATCGCTTTTTGCCAATGCACGACCCTCAGGGGTTCGTACGTCGCGTTGAGCAGGAGAGTCATTTCCATGCAGCAACCTCATTTCCAACCGAGCCTCCTATGGGGAGAAGGCCAAGGGCTAGTCTCAGGACGCGTACCTCAGTCTATGCCATAAGCCTCGCTCGAAATCAAGACATTGAATGGTCTCGGGAAGATACCAATCCTCCGGGATCAGCAAAAAAGAAGGGGCCGCGCCATGCCTGAGTATGTCACCGTCGCGACGGTTGAGGAGATTCCCTCGGGAACCGGACGGACCGTCCAGGTCCAAGGGATCGGAATCGCGCTCTACAATGTCGAGGGATCGTTTTACGCCGTCGACAATACCTGCCCCCATGCGGGCGGACCGCTGGGCGAAGGCCATCTAGATGGGTGTTTTGTCGAATGTCCGTGGCACGGATGGCGATTCAATCTGCGCACAGGGGAACGGCCGGAGAATCCCGATATCACCGTCGCCCGCTGTCTCGTGCGAATCGAAGGGAATCAGGTGCAGGTGGCGCTGCCGGAGAACTTTAGTACTTAGGACCGAATGGCATAGGGGGCAAAGGCGAGCCCGTGGGTTCGGCATCCGGCTCTTTGGGCGTAATGCCATCGGCCGGGAGCGACGCGGCATTGACCTTCTTCAACGAGAGATTGGCGTGCCAAATGAATTCCCGCTCAAACCATTGCCCAGTCACCCCTTGGTCTCGCAACTGGACCCGCACTTCATACAGATCCCCCTCCACCGGCTTCACCCGCCATTCACCCAGCCGGGCGACCCGGTTCCGTTCGTGCATCGAGCGCACATGCTCCGTCATGGCCTGCAAGATCGAGGGATAACCCATCGCCCGATGGGTCTGCACCAGCGCGAGGGCCTCGGCCCCCCGTGGATCGGTGATGGGGTTGAGCGCCGGAGGCTTCAACCAAATGTAGTAGGCCGCCCCCAACGCAAGCAGGGCCACGACCGTATAATGAATGACTTTCACTGCCGAAAACGAGGAACGATTCTCTGACATAGCCATCCTGTACACAGGGTTCGTAAAAGAAAGACGCGCTGCATCTTAGGAAGAGCGGCGGCACGATGTCAAACAGCGCGCATCCCGTCACATCACCGCCAGGCCTGTGCTTGTGCGGGTGAAAGTGGTTATGCTACAAATATCGCTCCAGTCGACAGACATGTACCCTTGGCGGTGAAGCACCCATGAAATTCTTTCTTTACGGGGACCATCTCAACCCTACACAGCTGAAACGTCGCGCGCCGGAACATCAGTTCCTCCTGCTGGCCACCCTCCCAGAACACACGATCAAGTTCTGCCGCTGGTCCGCGCAATGGCGCTGCGGACTCGCCAGCGTGGCCCCCTCACCGGGGGAACAGGTTTGGGGTGGAGTCTTCGAATTGACTGATGAAGATCTCAAGCTGATGGATCTCTTCGAAGAAGATGTCCCCCCCAGCGCGTTTCGCCAGGTCCAAGTCACCGTGCTCACAGAGACCGGCGAGAAGATGCTCGTCACCACGTATGCCGCCACCCCGATCGGCAAGTTCAAACCCAAAGCCCATTATCTCGATTGGGTGATGAAGGGCCTCAAGCATTGGAAGCTGCCGGAAGAGGCCATCAATATGTGGAAGTCGTTCGCGCCAACAACAACGTAACAACTCAGCAGTTCGTGCAGCCAAAGGAGAATCTATGCCGAAGCCAAAATATCACATCGTCGTCTGCACCAACTCCCGTCCTCCGGGACACCCGAAGCCTTCCTGCGGCAGCGCCGGATCGGCCTCCCTCCTCATGGCCTTCAACATGGGCCTCATGCAGAAGGGTGTCACACCGGGCGACGTCATCGTCAGCGGCTCCTCCTGCCTCGGCCCCTGCGAGCAGGGACCGACCGTCGTCGTCTATCCGGACGCCACCTGGTACTCCAAGGTGACGGAAGCAGACGTTGCGACCATCATCGATGAACATATCAAGGGCGGAAAGCCGGTTGCCAAGCTGAACCCTGATTCAGTCTGGAAGTAGGGATAGCATTCAGCCTTCAGCTTTCCGTTATCAGCATGGGGCGAAAAGCTGAATACTGATGGCTGACCGCTGATAGCTTTTCGACTTAAATCATGAGCACGACTGCCACACACCACGAGCACAAATCCCATGCACCCAAATCCATTGGGTGCATGGTCATTACCTGCAGCGACACCAGAACCCCCGACACCGATACGAGCGGACAGGCCATCCACAAACTGCTCCGGCAGTTCGGGCATGAAGTCGTCTCCTACCATTTGGTGAAGGATGAACCGGCCCAGATCACGGACCGGATCAAAGAAGGCCTCACGAACGATGCCATCCAAGCCATCATCATCAATGGCGGCACAGGCATTTCAAAGAGGGACTCAACCTTCGAAGCGGTCGATGCAATGTTGGAAAAACGGCTGGTGGGATTCGGCGAGATCTTCCGTTACCTGACCTACCTGGACATCGGCTCCCCGGCCATCATGAGCCGCGCCACAGCCGGCATCATCAAGGGCCGGATTCTCTTCTCCACCCCCGGCTCAGAAAACGCCGTCCGCATGGCGATGGAAAAACTCATCCTTCCAGAACTCGGGCACCTCGTCAAAGAACTGACCAAGTAGAACACGCGATCAGCTCTCAGCCGTCAGCCATCAGCCTCGGAACAGTCAGCAGATTATCTTCGGATCTCTCGTTCCGCTACGCGCTGACCAACCGCACCACAGGATGCTCAAAACGGTCTTCCAGCAAGGCCGCAGGAAGCACGGCGACTGAGGCGTACCCTTGGGGTACGTCGCAAGGAGACGTGCGACCGAGAACGAAGCTGGAAGCCGTTTTCAGCATCCGTCAGTCCTGTGCAATCTTAGGCTCTGAATAGCCCTGCACAGGACTGATGCGCGACTGCGCATAGCGCTTATAAAACATCATCACATCCCGCACCGACACGACTCCCACAATCTCCCCTGCCTTGGTCACAGCCAGATGGCGCACACCCAGGTCGCCCATCATGTCCTGCGCATCGTTCACCGACTCACTCCCCTCGATCGTGCAAATGGGGGTCGTCATCACCATCTCGACGGTCATCTTGCCGAGAGGCTTGTTGGACGAAACGGCACGGCGGACAATATCCGTATCGGTGAGGACCCCGACCAGCTTCTTCCCCTTCTTCACAAACAGCGAGCCGACCCGCGCAGCCTTCATTTTCTTCGCCGCACTCACAATCGACACACCAGGCCCCACGGTCTTGGGATGTTTGCTCATGATCTTGGCTACGGTAGACATGATCGCCTCCTTTCTATTACGAATGAACCAGCACGATCTTGCCGAAAAATTTCCGGCCAAGCATGTACTCTTGAGCGGCTCTCGCTTCTTGAAGCGGAAAGGTCCGGTCGATCACAGACATCAAACGCTTCTGCCCCACGAGCTCCGCCGCCTTCACGAGCTCCGCACGAGTGCCCATGTAGGAGCCCTTGATCGTCAGCTGGCGGGCAAAGACATAACGCAGGTTGAGCTGCACCTCTCCCCCGCTCGTCGCGCCACAGGTCACCAAGCGCCCACCCTTCGCGAGCGACTCCAGACAGCTATCCCAGACTACCGGTCCGATATGCTCGATCACGACATCGACGCCGCGTCCTTCGGTCAACAGCTTCACGCGCTCCGCCACCTTCTCTGTCGCATGATTGATCACCGCATCCGCGCCAAGAATCACCGCTTTGGGAATCTTGTCATCGGACCCGACCGTCGTGATAACTCTCGCTCCGGCCAGCTTGGCCATTTGGATCGCCATACTCCCGACCCCGCTGCCGCCACCCATGATGAGCACCGTCTCGCCATGTTGCAGTCCTGCCAGGGCAAACAACATATGCGACGCGGTCACCGAGACGAGCGGGAAGGCCGCAGCCTGTTCGAACGACAGGTTCTCGGGAATCGGCAACACATTGCGAACGGGAACTTTGACATATTCGGCATAGCCTCCATGGGCGATGGCGCCAAGCAATCCATAGGAGCGGCAGAAGTTGTCACGCCCGGCGAGACAGGCCTCGCAACGCCAGCAACTGATCCCTGGCGAAATAAAGACCCGCTGCCCGACCAAGCTCCCCTCGACATGAGGGCCGACCTGCTCCACGATCCCTGCCACATCCGACCCGGACACATGAGGCAGCGGCATGGGATAGGCCGGGTTCCCTTCCCTGACCCAAATGTCCAGGTGATTCAGCGCACAGGCCTTGACGCGAACCAGCACATCATCAGGACCGAGAGTCGGCGTCGGAAAATCCTCATAGGACAGTTTATCCGGCCCGCCATGCGCACGAAAGATTACAGCTTTCATAGGCCTCCTAGCTTTCAGCTCTCAGCATTCAGTGGTCAGCCGTTTGTTATAAATGACGAACCCGCCACGCAGGATGATCAAAACGCCATATAACAAGGCCGCATGGAACAATCACTTCATACGTGGGGGGGTGGGATCATCCCAACTGCGCGCGTCTTCCCAATCCCCCATTTCATTTTCAAAGGTAGCCTGGGCGATCCTCGATTGCGCGCGTCGAACGAGCACATTCTTATCGTGCGCGTTCCGCGAGCAGGAGGACGGCCAGGCTACCCTTCCCATCCTTTTTCATCATCCTGCGGTTAAAAGGCCAGCGTGCCCTTCACCACCATCACACATTGCCCCCCCACCTTCACCGTCTGGATCGCGTCGTCCTCCGATTCCACTTGCACCAGGATGCGCGACGGGCGAGCGATTTCATAACCCTGCTCGACGATGAGTTCCGTCATGGGCCCCACTTCCACCAGCCCATTATGGACCAGATAGGCCCCCATGGCCCCGCTGGCGCTCCCGGTCGCAGGATCTTCCAGAATGCCGATCGAGGGCGCAAACATTCTCGTATGCACCGCCGCAAACGGCTCCACGGTCACCGTCGTAAAGACCATAATGCCATTGGCGCCGAGCCGCCCGCAGAGCTCAACAATCGCCGCCGCGTCCGGCACGATCGACCGCACAGCCGTAAGGGTCCGCACCGGCACAATCAAGACCGGCAGGCCGGTCGAGACCACCATCACCGGACATTTCGTGTCGACAATCTGGTTTTTCGACAGGCCCAGAGCCTTCGCAATGTCGAACAGATCGTCCGACTCCTCCACCGACCCGAGAAACAGCGGTTTCGGCTGGGTCATCACCACCCGGGTAATCAACCCCTCTTGCGCATGGATCTCGACGGGAAAGAGTCCGATATTGCATTCCTGCATCACGCGGGTCACGCCATCGGTGATGGCAATCAGCCCGAGCTGGGCCAAGACGTAAAAGGTCCCCAATACCGGATGGCCTGCAAAGGGAATCTCCTGTGTGGGGGTGAAAATTCTGAGGCGCACAACGGCCGCAGGGTCCGTCGGGGGCAACACGAAGACCGTCTCGGAGAGATTCATCTCCCGGGCGATCTGCTGCAATTGATCATCGTCGAGGCCCTGCGCTTCGGGGAAGACCGCAACCGGATTCCCGCCGAACGGCAGCGAGGTGAAGACATCGGCTTGATAAAATTTGAGCTGATGCCGCTCAGGCATACGAACCTCCTAGCAGGCTGAGGAGCAACGACTGTGACATGCACTATAGAACATTTTTGCAGGATGCTCAAAAAGGTCGTCCAGCAAGGCCGCAGACGATGAAAGCACCGGAGGCGTACCCTCAGGGGTACGTTGAGGATGCTTTCGAGGCGAGAACGCAGCTGGCGGCATTTTTCAGCATCCTGCTACACAGGCTGCGGAAGCGCTTCAAACTCCTGCCTCACCGGACTGCGCAGATAATTCTCCACAAAATTCTGGAGCGAGCCGTTCCGGTAGAGCAGCTCGTTGGCGAATCGCGTATCGATCTTGTGCAGAACCTTGACCGTCACGCCGGTCTTCTTCGCAAACTGCTCCAGCGTCACCCCCGTGATATCGCTATAGGGGCCGCGGCCCGACTGCATGATGCACTTGGGAATATGGATGATTTTCTGGTTAGTCAGTCTGCGGGCAATGTCATCGAACGTCAAGAGGACCGTACAATCAGAATCGCCGCTGAGCAGCGTGTTCGGCACATAGAGGAACTTGGCGCGGTTCTTCCGGTACAGAGTCAGGATCTTATGAACGCTCGCAGCCGTCACAACCGTGTCCCTCTTTTCCAGTTCCAACGAATCGAAGCTGCTCACGATCCGTTTCCGGTTCAGAAAGGCCGTCGCATAGGACTCGGTATGGATCGTCTGGAGGTTGGGCAGCCCTGCCTCATAGATCCGCAGCGCTTCCCCCGGCAGATGCTTCCGTCCCTGCCTCATCAGACTGGTCGTGTCCTCTTTCAAGCCGCGCACCGGCGTGAGAGTCCCCATCCAGAGCACGCAGTCCTTATTGATCGAGGAGATCAAGGCCGCATCCTTCGACATGGTGTGCTCATCGAAGGCGTAGAAATTGGCCGAAGAGACAGCCGGTCCATCCAAAACTTTCAACACATGTTTGACCGAGGGGGCATGGGGCATCAACCGCTGGCGATAGTCGCTCAGGGTAATGACCGACAGTTCGAAGTTGATCCGCCCGGGGAACTGCGCCACGAGCTGGTGGATCTTCGGCACATGCACATAGCCCACGGTAAAAAACTGGATGCTCTTGTCCGTATAGGTGAGAAAGTCCTCGACCCATTCCATCGCCTTGGGATGGAGGAACAGATCGGTCCATTCCATATATTCGTTGCCGCCCAAACACCAGAACTGTTTCGGGTCCGTCGGCTTCTTGCTGATGTAGTCGAGAATGTATCTCCAATCCTCATCGCTGGTCTTGGGGGGGTCGAGCGTCTCGCGGTAGGAATGGTCCAGCTCGTAGCAGAACTCACACTTCACCGGGCAATCGCGCCCCAGGCTGAGCGGAATCTTGCCCGCGTCCATTTCCTTACGCAGGACCTCACGATAGTCTTTGTTCGTGAAGATGGGAGTGGCTTGAAGAATGGGCAGTTGCGTCGGCATCGTTTGACAGATTTATACCACGTTTGTCAGACTTGCCCTATGGCCGAGGTAACCCAAGAAGACGTGAATCATGCATTGGAGGTACTGGGACTCACCCTCCCTGTCACCCCCGAAGCCCTTGAGCAGACCAGGCGAGCGCTGCTTCATACCTGGAACCCGGCCCGCTACGCGAATCTAACCAACAATCCCAAACAGTATATGCAGTCCTACAAGAAGGCCGAAGAGATGACCACACTCATCGAAGCAGCCTACGCCCTACTCTCCGCCGTCCTCGTCCCGGATGAATCTTCGAGCGATCAGTCTTCTTCCTGAACCACCATCTCCCCAGGATGCTCAAAACGGCGTCCCACTAGGCCGCAGGCGAATCAAAACCGGAGGCGTACCCTCAGGGGTACGTTGAGGATTTTGACGAGCCGAGAACGACGTGGGAAGTCGTTTTCAGCATCCTGCTAACCCGCATCGTGGCTCGTGACTCTGGCCATCACTTCATCCCCCTCCGACTGCGCCACAGGCCAGGTGACCAGGCCTGACACACCGTCCGGCGAGCCGAGGACCTGCGTCTGCTGGGCATAGATCTGCGGCAACTTGTTCGTCCCGAACTTGGAGATATAGAGAAAGACATGCTCGCGGCTATTCACCCGCACGGCCCAGGGCTGAAAGTCGTTCTTATAGAACTCTTCGCAAAGCTGCATCGCATCCATGCAGGAGAGGGTACTCGGATCGTTCAACGTATAGTAATAGTCCAGGGGCAGATCGTAGTCCTCTTGCTTATGGATCGTAATGCCGAACTTCTCCGGGTTCCGCACCATCGGCGTATGGCGATAGGCCACAAAGTAAAAGAGCTCCACCGAATGGATCACCGGCTGATTGTCGATGACGAACTGGCGGGTCTCCAACGCTTCATCACGGGTCTCGCCGGGGAAGCCGTAGAATGCCATCACATGGTTCCAGATCCCCGCCTTCGCCGCCTGATGCAGGTTGTTCTGGATCACGCTCTTCTTGGCATGTTTGTCCATGAGGTTCAGCACCCGCTCATTCGCCGACTCCATCCCATAATAGAGGGTGCAGCAGCCGGCCTTCGCAGCCAGGTCCCAAATCTCCTGGTCCTGCAACGTCTCTTCGAACCGGATCAGCGTCGTCCACTTAATCCCGACATTCTGCTCGACCAAGAGCTGCGACACCTTCTTGAACAGGGCCGGCGGATAGGATTCATCGGAAAAAAGAAAATGGCGGCAGTGATACTTGTCCCGCAGCGTCTTGATCTGCTCGATCACTTGCTGGGCCGGCACCCCGCGATATTGGTCGAAGTAGCCCTGGCCATGGTCGCAAAATGTGCAGCGGCCCCAATAGCAGCCACGCGTCGCGAGGTAGGGAATGATCAGCTCCGGCACGAAGTACTTCTCCAGCGGCAGCCCCTCGAAGTCCGGCAGGGGCAGAGCAGTCGTCTTCTCCGTATAGACTTCCAGATTCCGGTGGAGGCCTGATTCATCGCGATACATCAAGTTGGGCACAGAGGCGATGGGCCGCTCCCCGTTCAAGGCCTCGATCAGCCAGAGCAGCGCATGTTCCCCTTCGTAGAGAATCGCCGAGTCGAAGAGCTCGGTGAAGAAGCGCTCCTGGTTCGGCAGCTCTTCCTGCAATCTCGTGATGACATTGCCTCCCACCACCACATGGATGTGCGGGAAGGTCTCCTTGATCATCTTGCAGAACGTCAGGCCTGCCAGCAGCTGCATCTGGGTGCCGATCGAGATCCCGACCACGTCCGGCTTCTCTTTCGCCACAGCCGGCATGACCAACTGGCTGCAGATGTCCCGATAGACGTTCACCTGTTCATCGTCCAGACAGGCAAAGACCTCTTTCGAGACGCCGGGCCGATAGCCCAGGTTGCTTTCCATCGGATAGAACACGATCGAGGCAGGATAGTAGGCAGCGGAAATGTAGTGCATCACTTCACGAAAGCAGTTCAATGCGCTTTCCAGCTTCTCGGCCTGATAGAACCGCTCGCCCCGCACGATCAGCTTGGCATCCTCGGCCCGCTCCGCCAGATCGAACACATCCACGGCATAGGCCTGCTCTACGACAGATTTCTGATGGGCCTCCTGCTCGGTCAGAGTCCCGGCCTTCTCTTTATCTTGGAGCGGCTTGAGCTGCATGCCCAACCGGGCCTTCACCCAGATCAGGAACTCCATCGTGAAGAAGTGGTCGTACATCTCGATGTTGATGTCCCGCTGCACGACCCTATGGCCCGCTTCGCGGAGCACCGCCGTCAACGAAGGCAAGGCCAGATAAGGCGCCGTCGGCACCCACTCAGGTGGGAACAGCAGCATGACCTTCGACGACTTCCGATCCTCTTGCTTGATCGGAGCCAGACCTTGGATTTGTACGAGACCACTTGCGCTCATAGTCCTCCACCCACGACTTCCACCCTCAGGATGTTCAAAAAGGTCTTCCAGCAAGGCCACAGACGATGAAAGCACCGGAGGCGTACCCTCTGGGGTACGTTGAGGATGCTTTCAAGACGAGAACGCCGCTGGGAGCCTTTTTCAACATCCTGCTCACATTTTTCCCGCGAGCGTCGGCGCCGCGCCCTGAATCTTCGCCGCCTTAAACTGCAGATCCCGCAACTTCTCCAAGCCGAACTTCGCGATATAGAGGAAGATGTATTCACGGATGAAGAGCCGCAGGTCCCAGCCGGGATTATGGTTCCGCTCGAATTGCTCGAAGACCCGCTCCGCCTCTTCGATGCTCATCCCGTTCTTCACCGTATAGTAATAGTCCAGCGCCAGATCCCATTCCGGGTTCTTATAGGCGGTCACGCCCCACTTCTCCGGGTTCTTGGCCACAGGGTTATGGCGGCCCAGGTCGAAGGTGCCGAAGCCCAGCGAATGGACATGGTCTTTGTTCTGTTCCAGAAATTCCACCGAAGACCAGGCCTCTTCCTTCGTCTCACCGGGAAAACCGAAGAAGCCCATGCAGTGGTTCCAGATGCCGGCCTCCGCCGTGCGCTTGAGATGCTCGGTCATGATGGCGGTCGTCGTGGCCTTGTCCATCAGCTTCAGCACCCGCTCGTTCCCCGACTCATAGCCGAAGTGGAGATACTTGCAGCCGGAGTCCTTCGCATCCTGCCAGACTTGATCTTCCAGCAGGCTCTTCTCGAACCGCATGTGCGTCGTCCAGGCAATATCCATCTTGCTGTCGATCAAGCCGCGCGCCAACTTGCGGAAGAGCGCCGGCGGGTAGGACTCGTCGGTGAAGTGGAAATGCTTGGCCCCGTACTTGTCGCGCAGATGCCGGATCTCCCCCAGAATGTCCTGGATCTTCTTCGTGCGATAACCAGCCGTATAGCCCTCGCCATGGTCGCAGAACTCGCAGCGGCCCCAATAGCAGCCTCGCGTGGCCAGATAGGGCAGAATCTTCGTCGGCACGAAGTATTTATCCAGCGGCAGCCCGTCGAAGTCCGGCGGAGGCAGCGCATGCATATCTTCCGCAAAACTCGTGGCCGACACATGGACCCCAGTCTCGTCCTTATAGATCGTGTTGGGCACGTCCGCCAGGCTCCGCTTGGCCCCCACAGCCGAGACCAGCTGCACGAAGGCCGTCTCCCCTTCATAGACCACGGCACTGTCGAAATATTGGAACAGGGGCGACTGGGGCAGCACATCGCGCAG
>CAMDPZ010000054.1 GCA_945905765.1 Nitrospira lenta | reverse complement strand
GGTTTGCATGTCGGAGAGGTTGCGGAGCATTTCCGCCGCCGTGACGACGCCGGGAATGGTGATGCGCTGATGGCGATCGACATAGCTGTTGACGCGGGAGAGGTAGAAGAACGATGCGCTGAGACTGCCGATGAGCAGGATGAGGATCATGCTGAACGACAGCGCGAGTTTTTTGCCGATGGAAAGGCGGGCAAGCCGACCGGCGGAGATACGACGCATGGCCAACGGTATCACAGGCCCGTAGTGACCGCCAGGGGTGAGCGGCTGCTATCGCATGATGATTTTGCCGGACTGGCTCCAATACCAATAGAGAGAGATGTTGGGGTAAATCGCGTCGATGGCGTTCTGGCCTGCAACGGTGAATTGCACGCCGGCTGCGGCAACCCATGCGTCGCCGAACTTCCATTGGATGGCCGGTTGGACTCCGACGATGGTGAAGCCGCTTTGCTGTCCCCGGTTGAGCGCATGGCCGTCGGCTCGCCAGGTGAGTCCGTGCAGGGTGCTGATTTCGATGTTGTAGCCGAACCCCTTTTTATCGTCCAGGATATGTTCCAGGATCAATCGGGTGTTAATGACATCCGGCGAATAGGTGGTCGTGCTTCCTTCGGAGCCGGGGATCGCATAGGTGTAGAACACCGCCGAACTGATCCGGAAGGGTTCGAGGTTTTTTCTCGCCATGATTCCCTGCGTGATGCCGAGTTCCCCGAATCTGGTGTTGGGGAGCCGTCCGAGAGGGGAGAATCCTCCCGGCGGTCGCTCGGTGCCGGCCCAGCGGCTGGCCGGGAGGACGACCTGCGAAAAGTGGGTGAATGACGGCCTCCATCCATCAGGGTCCTGCACGATGGGGCGGTACTTCATGATCAGGGAGATGTCTCCCAGCCCTGCGTCGTTTGTGGTCGTGCCGTTTTGTCTCGCCCAGAACGCATTGACGGGGAGCGCTGCGCCAAGCTCGACGTGATTGGAGAGGCCGTAGGCGGCATTCAGCGAGGGATTGACCTGGTAGAGATGGATGGGTCCGTTTTTGCGGTCGCCAGGCGTGGAGAATGTGTTGCCGTAACTATGCTCGCCGATCTGAGAAAAGATGAATTCCCTGATCGAAAGCTGGCCTTTCGGCTGGATGTCGACCGCCTGTAAGAGCACCGGGCCATGCGAGAACGGATTCCAGCTCTGGCGATACTTTTTGATTTCCTCATCGGTCGGGACCCAATCCACCGCTGAGGATGGAGAGGGGGCGACAGTCGCCAGCAGGAGAAGGATGGCGAGCGCATTCAGGAAAATTTTCCTGAGGTGCAACGGCTGGAATAGTGGGGGCATCACGCTAATGTACATTATTCCTGTCGGGATTGATTTAGTATGTGTAAACCATGCGAAGTCAGCTGTCAACTGCATAATTAAATGATCATATAAGATGGCAAGGAGGTGCGACTTTAATTGAATGAGACATTCATTATTGCTATTAGCAAGTATGCATGCTAATACGTTTCAGTATGGGACAGGCGAGCAGGGCGGAATCTGTCGAACATTTTCAGAATCATTTGAAAGCGATCCGCCTCGCTCACGATCTTTCGCAGGGTGAGCTTGCCGGAAAAGCCGGGATCACCAGGCAGGCGATTTCTGCCATCGAATCGCATCTCTATTTGCCCACGACGGCGGTCGCGCTTCGGCTGGCTGCGGCGCTGGGCTGTCGTGTGGAAGATCTCTTCAGTCTGGCAGAGGCACCGGAAGTCATCGGAGGGAGACTGGTCGGTCATCTGCCTCGCCGCGATGAGAAGATTGCAACGGTGCGTGTGAAGGTCGCGAGGGTCGGGGCTCGTATGATCGTGCGGCCCGTCACGGAACTGGGCGAGGTCCTCTCCTATAGTGTGCCGGCCGATGGGTATGCCACGGATGTGCAGGGCCAGGAGTCTGGCGCCATGGTGAGCGTGACTCTGTCGCGCGACCGTCAGGCGATCGAACAGGAAATTTCCGTCGCGGGCTGCGATCCTGCGATTTTTCTCGCCGGCGCGCATTTGCGGCAGGGGAAGGACCAGACGTCCATTGTCGGCTGGACGATGGGGAGCATGGCGGCGTTGCGGGCCTTGCAGCAGGGCGAGGTGCATGTTGCAGGGCTGCATCTCTTCGACCCGACCACCGGGGAATCGAACCTGCCCTTCCTGAGACGGGCGCTGAAGAGTGCGAATTACGACGTCGTGACGTTTGCAACCTGGGAGGAAGGGTTCCTCGTCCGTCCAGGCAATCCCAAGTCTATCCGAACTATCGCTGATGTGGCAGATCCGCTCGTGACTCTCGTGAATCGCGAAGAGGGGGCTGGGGCCAGGCTCATGCTCGATCAGAGGCTGCGGGCAGCGGGGATCGACTCGGCTCAGGTGCGCGGGTACGAGCATACGGTGGCGTCCCATTTCGAAGTGGCCCGAGCGATCGCTAGCTATCAAGCCGACGTCGGGATCGGGATCCGATCCGCTGCGCAACTTTTTGGCCTCGATTTTGTGCCGCTGCAAGCAGCCAGATACGATCTCGTGGTCCCGAAAGCCTATCTCAAGTCCCATCCGACATTGGCCCATCTGTTCGACACCATTGTCAGCCGCTCCTTTCGCGCGGAGATCGACGCGCTGGGGGGCTACGACACCACGAGCACGGGAACGGTGCATTCATTAGCATGAGGATGACGATGCGCAGGCAGCAGTATTTGTGGCCGTTCTTTTCTTTGATTTTCTTATTGGTGAACCCTTCTGTGAGCGAGGCAGAGTCGTTGGTGATCCTGGCTTCCCCCTCCGTCCGGATCCCGCTTGAGGGGCTGGCTCGCGCATTTGAGGCGACACATCCGGCTCTGTCGGTGCAGCTCTCATTCGAACGGGGACTCGATTTGAGACGGACCATTGCGCAAGTGGAGAACAGGGGATTGCTGGCCGTCGAGCGAGGCCCGATCCATCTCGTGGCAGCTGGCGACGACGAGTTGATCACGAGGCTGGCGCAGAAACAGTATGTGTGGCCGGAGACCAGGACTCCCTATGCCACGAGCCAACTCGTGCTCGTGGTCCCGGAATCGCTCGTGGATGCTCCGACCTCGTTTGCCTCGCTGGCGCAGGACTCTCGTTGGCGCATTGCCGTGGCAGATCCTCTGATTACAGAGCTAGGACTGGAAACGGCTGCCTGCCTGGAATCGCTGGGGATTGCCGGGGCCCTGGCTGATCGTCGAGCGGTCGCGGTGGATGCCCGTGGCGTGCTGGATCGCGTGCTAAGAGGCGACGCGGATATGGGGATCATCTTTGGGCCTGATGCCCTACAGGAACAAGAACATATTCGCGTGGCAGCGGTGGCGCCGGAAGCCCACCACCGTCCGCGCGTCTATTCAATGGCCATGGTACGGAGCTGTCCCGATCGCATGCTCTGCGGAGATTTTCTCTCGTTCTTGCATATGCTGCCGGCTCAGGCGCTCTTGAAACAGTTGGGCTATGGCATTCCGCCGGAGGTTTCAGGCCGTGAATAAGCGGATCGCACTATTCGGTGCGTGTCTCATCCTGGGCCTGGCAGCCGGTTGTGCCAGGCTGCCGTACGATACGATGGCGGTCGAGGAGCAGGAGCGTTTGCTGGTGACGCTTCAACAGGAAGTCGCGCCGGCCGGCTACGCCCATCCTGTTCAGGTGACCGCGGCCGATGCGGCAGCCATCCTCCGGGGATTTTCTGTCCGTCCGCAGCGGGCTCTGCCCCTTCGGTGGTATGCCGAAGATAATCCGCCGAAGCCCCTGTTTCGGGAGGATGAGATCAGCCTCTTGGCGCCTGCGTTGAGCCGGGCCCTGCGCCTGGCAGGGCCGGATGAGCGGGTGCGGTTTGAAGTGCGAGCGCCCGGGCTGAATCCTGCGACGAGTCGCGATGTCACGGTCGGCTGGGTGGCGGTGCGCGAGCCCTATTGGTATGTCACCGTCGAACAGGTTCATGCGCAGACTCCCCTTAGAAAGTCGGACCAGTACGATTACAATTTTCCCACGCCGCCGCCCTTGCCCGGCTCCTTCCTTCTGTATTTTGAGCCGGGACGTTATTGGGTGACCGATCGGTCTGGCACGGCCAGAGGGTTGGACTATCGTGCGTTCCTCAAGTCCGCCATCGTGCCGACGGGAGGGACTGCACGATGAGCGTCCTGTTTCGTCTCTGTGCCGTCATGATGGTGTCCCTGGTCTGGGGGTCTGCCTTGTGGGCGGCTGAGTTAGGCCGATTGGTGGAGAAAGACGGCAAGTATGTGTTTGTCGAAAGCATGGATCCTGCGACCCAGCTGCTGCTCGAACGGGCGGTGAAGCAGGGGACGATCACCCAAGAGGAATTCAATCGTGTGGTGCAGGAGTCGGAACGGAGAGCCTATCTGCTCCAGCCGAGTTACAGGCTCTGGTATGACCGTGGGTTCAATATTTCGCTGAACGACAACGCCTTCCTGCTCAAAATCCGCGCTAGGTTCATGGGCCGCATGACGAGTCGCGCTCGCAATGATGCCTGGCGGAACCCGGGCGATGCAAAGAATTTTCCGGAATTGCTCGGCGTCTTCGGAGACTATCGGGCCAGCCGGTCGGACAACGAGTCCACCCAGTTCAATCTCCGCCGGGCGCGGCTGTATTTCATGGGGCATCTCTTTAATCCTGATTTTAAGTACTACATTCAGCTTCGTGGTGAAACGGCGGAGAACGCCCAGTCGCCCGGTTCGCTCCAGCTGTTCGATTGGTTTTTCACCAGCACCCATGTGCCTGCGCTCAACGTCCAGTTCGGCCAATATAAGGTCTATTTCAATCGCGCTCAGATCAATTCGACGGCTTCGATGCAGTTCGCCGAGCGGGCTCTTGTGATGGATGCTTTTACTGGGAGCGGGCTCGATCGGAGGGATATCGGACTCACGCTGATGAACGACGAAGAGCTCTATCCGGTGAACTATTACCTGGGGGTTTTCAATGGAGCCGGGCCGAACTTCAATCGGTTGGGGTCCTTCACCAGCGAACAGCCGACAGAAGGTTGCCCCGCTGGCGTAAGTGCGTCCGGTTGTGATACCGCTCAGAGAAATATCAATTCCAACGTCCGGATGGATCTCAATAAGCTGATGTTCGCGGGACGGCTCATGTGGAACATCATGGGACGACCAGGCTATGGCGAAGGAGACCTTGTCTACTCCGAGACCCCGCAAATGGCGATTGCCGGAGGCTATGCCTATAATCCCAGCATCAATACCAGTTCCAATAACGCCTTTATCGGGATCGACTTGGGGAATCTGAACTATCGGCGGCAGTTGGCCGCCTTCGGGAATGGTCGACAGCTGGGCTGGGGCGTCGTCGATTACTCGACCTGGGCCCTGGACTATGTGCTGAAGTACCGGGGCTTCTCCTTTCAAACGGAATATTATTTCAAGAATGTGACGCGCCATGACAAGGGGGTTCCTTGTATGAATGCCGGTTGCACAT
This sequence comes from Nitrospira lenta, assembly GCA_945905765.1. Lineage (GTDB taxonomy): Bacteria > Nitrospirota > Nitrospiria > Nitrospirales > Nitrospiraceae > Palsa-1315. The sequence continues at coordinate 10,137 of CAMDPZ010000054.1, read as the reverse complement.
CGGTGGCTTCAGGCCTGCTGGGTAATGCGCAGGGCTGGTACGGGCAGTCCGGTTATTTTCTGTTGCCGAGGAAGTTGGAGCTGGCCGCTCGCTATGCCTACTGGGATCCCGATACCAATGCGGCAGGCGATCTCGTGAAAGAAGCGAATGTGGCCCTGACTTACTATGTGAACGGAAATTACGATCAGACTATTACGTTGCAGTATTCCAATATCGCCATGGGGACCGGGGGCTATGCCATCGGGCGGAGTGCGCCCTTGCCGACCGGGTCCGGCACGGTGCCGCTGGATGCGCGTGGCGGGACCTTGATCGAAAATGCGATCCGGCTCCAATATCAAATATTTTTCTGAGGTCTGCGATGAAACAGCTGGTTCGTTCGCTCTTGCTCATGGTTTTGTTGGCCTGGATCGGTCCGTCCCAGGCTGGAGCGGCGCAAGAGATCACTGTGGCTGCGGCGTCGGACTTGAGCTTCGCGTTCAAGGAAATCACGGCTCTGTTTGAACAGACCACGGGAACTCATGTGAAGTTGTCGCTCGGTTCATCCGGGAATTTCTTCTCGCAGATTCAGAACGGCGCGCCCTACGATCTCTATTTTTCGGCGGATAGCCGCTACCCGCACAAACTGGTCGAGAGCGGTCATGCGGTGGCCTCGTCGCTCTATATCTATGCAGTCGGGCGCATCGTGCTGTGGGTGCCGAAGTCATCTCCATTGCAGATCGAGCAGCGAGGATTGGACGTGTTGCTCGATCCGGCCGTGAAGAAAATTGCCATCGCCAATCCCAAACATGCTCCGTATGGCAGAGCGGCGGTGGCGGCGATGGAGCAAGCCCTGCTCTACGATCGCGTGAAAGACAGGCTGGTGCTGGGCGAGAATGTCTCGCAAACGGCGCAGTTCGTGGAGTCTGGCGCGGCGGATGTTGGCATCATCGCCTTATCCCTGGCCCTGGCGCCGCCGATGCAAGCAGCAGGGCGCTACAAGGAAATTCCTGCTGAGGCCCATCCTCCCTTGGTGCAGGGGGCAGCCCTGCTATCCGGAGCCTCGCATCCAGTCGAGGCGCAGGCCTTCCTGTCGTTTCTTCAAAGTACGGAGGGCCGGGCCATCATGACTCGCTATGGTTTCGTGGTTCCGGACAAACGGTAACGAACAGATGAATTGGATTGCCATCGGCGTCACCGTCAAGCTCGCAGCCCTGACCTCGCTCTTATTGCTGGTCATCGGGTTAGGGATTGCTTATTGGCTGAGTTTTTCCCGTTGGCGCTGGAAGTTTCTCGTCGAGTCGATCGTCGCGCTTCCGCTCGTGCTGCCTCCGACCGTGTTGGGTTTTTATATTTTGGTCGCGATCGGACCTCACAGCCCGGTCGGTCGATTCTATGCTGACCTTGTAGGCCATTCGTTGCCATTTACCTTTGAAGGGCTTCTGTTTGCCTCGATCCTCTATAGTCTGCCTTTTGCCGTACAGCCATTCGCGGCGGCGTTCGATCAAGTGGATCGACGGTTGATCGAAGCCTCCTGGACCCTGGGGCAATCGAAGTTCAAAACATTTTTCAAGCTCATTCTGCCGCTCTCGATCACAGGAGTTATCACCGGCGTCGTCTTGAGCTTTGCCCATACGTTGGGGGAGTTCGGCGTTGTGCTGATGGTTGGAGGCAACATCGAAGGGGAAACGAGGACGGTCTCGATCGACATTTACGATGAGGTGCAGGCGCTCAACTATGCGGGGGCCGCGAAGACGGCATTCTTTCTTCTCGTGGTCTCCTATCTGGTATTGCTTTGTGTTTACGCGATGAACCGAAAGGTCTGGGCAGTATGGCCGCAACGCTAAGCCTTGACTGCCGGAAAACATTTCCCGGCCGGCTCACGGTCTCCGTGCAGCTGGAGCTTCCTCTCGATCCGCCATTGGTTCTGATCCTGTTCGGTCCGTCCGGTTCAGGTAAAACGACGGTCCTCCGTTGCTTGGCCGGACTCGAACAGCCGGAGGAGGGGACGATCCGGTTTGGACAGGATCTTTGGGTCGATGCCGCGCGTCGTCGGGTTGTGCCGCCGCAAGCGCGCCACCTTGGCTATATGCCGCAGGACTATGCCCTGTTTCCGACCCATACCGTGGCGGGCAATATCGAGTATGGGCTGAGTGACTTGCCTCAGGTTGAGCGGCGCAGGCGGGTGAGCGAGGTGCTGGCTTTGCTGCAACTCCAAGGATTGGAACAGTCGAAGCCCCGCCAGTTGTCCGGCGGCCAGCAGCAGCGTGTAGCGTTGGCCCGCGCGATTGCCCGCCAGCCGCAGCTATTGCTATTGGATGAACCATTGTCTGCCTTGGATGCTCCGACCAGAGGCGCACTCTGTAGCGAGCTGCGTTCCTTGCTCACCAGGTTGAAAATTCCGACTGTCGTCGTCACCCATGATTGGACGGAAGCCCTGACGCTGGGCGATCTCATTGCCGTCATGAGTGAGGGCAAGATACTTCAGGTTGGCGTTCCTCAGGAGGTCTTTTCTCGACCGGCCAATGAATCAGTGGCGCAGATTGTGGGAGTCGAGACGGTCGTGCCGGGGCAGGTCAGCGACTATGCAAATGGGCTTGCCACGGTTCAGGTCAACGGCATAGCCATGAAGGCGCTGGCGGTGGAAGGGATTGGCCCATCGGTCTATGTCTGTATCCGTGCCGAAGATGTGGTGCTGGAACAGGCGGGGAGCGGCATGACCAGCGCCAGGAACCATCTTGCTGGGCGGGTGGTCGCCATCTATCCACGGGGCGTGATGGTGCAGGTGAAGATTGACTGCGGCTTTCCTCTTACGGCGGTGATCACTCGAGGGGCTGTGGAGGATTTGCGTCTGGCGCCAGGGGCCTCCGTCATCGCGGCGATTAAGGCTGGATCTGTGCACCTGGTGTCTCGTTCAGTTGTTTGAATCGGAAGAGTTGGTGAAAGTAGTTGTGAAATTTAGGCAGTACGTTAACGGTGAAGTGTACAAAATCATCCTCCCCAGCTTCTGTGGATAAGTCTGTTCATAAGATTGCCCCGCCAGCAAAATTCCGCACATTTCTTCATCTTAAACACGTCTTTGCCTAAAAAATAGGCATTGGTTCGTGATGATGCGGTACCACTAGATATGGTGGTACTCGCTGAAATATAAGCGAAAAACAAAAAAACCTAGGCAAATATCGATGTTTCATCCTCACTGATTGTGAACCTCCGCACTGGCAGCGATATTTCTGACAGGTTATGCACAGATCCCTCTCTATGACTGGGTTTTTTTCATCTATTTCATAAACCTTGGGCAGGGGGCTTGACGACGCATCACTATCTATGTAACCATTGGTTACATTATGAAGCCAGCTGATCTAAAACGAATTCGCGAACAGCTTGGGCTGACCCAGCAGCAGCTGGCGGATGCTTTGCGGACAACCCGCGTATCCGTTGCTCGATATGAGGCCGGTATGCGCCGTATTCCCGGAATGGTGCAAATTGCGCTGGATCAGTTGGGTGGCGCATCGGAAATTCCTATGGCGGGCATGGTGGCAGCTGGTTCACCGATCGAACCGGTTCCCCAGTCCGAACTTATCGATGTGCCTCCGAGCATGTTACGGGGGGGCGACACGTTCGCGCTCCGCGTCAAAGGGGAATCGATGAAGGACGATGGCATCCTCCCAGGCGATCTGGTGGTGGTGAGAAAGCAGGCGACGGCGCATAACGGGCAAACCGTCGTGGCATTGGTGAATCAGGAGGCCACGATCAAGACCTACTTCAAGAAGGATTCACATATCGAGCTGCATCCGGCGAATCAGGCGATGCAGCCGATTATCGTGACTCCGTCCGATACTTTTCATATCGAAGGCATTCTGATCGGCGTGATTCGGCATTGTACGGTCTAATTCATGAGAGGAGGGAAGGCATGATGTATCCAGGAGGAAGACCCTGTGAGACGGAACGGCTGGTTGATTTGGAACGAACGGTGGATTTCTTAAACGGACAGTTGCGCGAAGTGCAATGGAAGCTGGGCCGGCCCAAGGCGGATCTGCTGCCCGTCCGGTTGTGGCGGACGTTGGTGAGCCCCAAGGGCGGGCAGGAGTTTATGTCAGCCGTCTGCAATCGCCAGGTTCGTCCAAACACAAAAATGGTGTCTCATGCTGACTCAAGATCGTAGGGCGGAGAGATCAGTCGTCGGCGCCTGTGCCGACTGTGGGTCGGTCGTCACGCAACGAATCGCCTGCGTCGATGGGATGACCCATTCAACGGTCGAACTCTGTGATCGTTGTTGGGCCGCGTCTCAGCAACGGCAGGTCTTTTCAGGCGGATGCTGCGGCTAACGGAACCTGGCAAAATGACTGCGACAGCCCTGTAGACACTTTCCAGATCATTCCTGTATTCTATGCCCGGTTACGTACCATCCGTTCTGGCGGTGTAGCTCAGTTGGTAGAGCAGCGGACTCATAAGCCGCGGGTCTCCCGTTCAATCCGGGACACCGCCACCACAGCGCACTTTGTGCGCATCGTTTCCTGTCATGTCTCATCGTGCTAAAGCCGGAGACGAGCGTGGTGCGCTGGTTAGCGCCACACTCCATCGTTCCGGCAGACTAGGGCCATGATCCATCCTCTTCCCTCCACCTGTGAACGAGCCCTCCTCGAACGATTCCTCAAGGCGGAAGCAATGGCCTTGTGGGCGGTGCGCTCTGCGCAAGCGCAGGATGTGCCGCCCGGGGTGTTGCAGTTTTTACGTCGGCATGAAGAGGAGGAGGCGCAGCATCTTAAGCAGTTCGAGCAGCTGTTGGGCGTTCGTTCGCATGGCAAGACGGCGTTGCCTCGTGTGCCCAGTCAATGGTGGGCCTTGGCCGTGCATCTCTACGGATACGAGACGTTGGGATTGGAGTTTGCCAAGCTGCTGATCGGGTTGCGTCCGGATCTGATTTCGATTTTGGAAGATGAAGAAGTGCATGTGGGATTCTTCGAGGATGAAGTTCGCGCCATCCTGGTTCGGGGCGGGTCTGCTGCGGATGGCGCGCGACGGACGGCACAGGCTTGGCGGCGGCGGTTGCCGGGAACAGTCGATCGGTATCTGGAAGACGAGAGCCTTGAGCCGTTCCGCGACGAGCTTCGACGGCATCTCCTTGGCGCCGTCGACGAGCGGTTTGCCACTGTTGGCTTGCTGGCGAGATCGGAAGGACTGGAAGCGCCTATCGTGACGCAGTCAATCGGGGAGACCGAGGGTTAGGCGACATTCGAGGCTAGACGTTTTTGACGTTGACCTGCAATATCCAGAGCCGCGATGCGATAGCCTTCTGCCAGCGTTGGAAAGTTGAAGATGTTTTCGACGAATGAATCGATCGTGCCTGCATGTTGCAGCGCGATCTGGCCCACATGAATCAGTTCCGTTGCCCCTTCCCCGACGATCTGGACACCCAGAAGGTATTCTCCTGTCGGATCGGCCACCAGCTTCAGTAATCCATTACAGATGCCTGAGATCTGACCGCGCGCAATTTCGTCGAAGCGCGCCCGGCCAACCAGGACCTCGCGATAGCGTGTCCGCGCCGCCGCTTCATCTAGCCCGATACTGGCCATCTCTGGGATGGTATAAATTCCGATTGGAATATCGGACGAACGTCCTTCCGGGAGCCCTAAGGCGTGGCATACGGCTCGCCGGCCCTGTTCCATGGCAGAGGAGGCCAGCCCGGGCGGGCCGAGCAGGTCGCCGACTCCGTAAATGTGCGGCAGGGCTGTTTGGCAATGTTCGTTGACGGCTAAGGTTCCCTTTTCCGTGAGCGTCAATCCGGTCGCGCCGAGATTGAGATCCTCCAAGTTGGGTTGCCGGCCGACGGCCACGAGCATCTTATCGCTTGTGATGACTTGCCCATCCTGGAGTGTCGTCACGACCTGTGAGATCCCATCCCACCGGACGTCCTTGATGGCCTGTCCCGCGCAATAGCGCCCGCCTCCCTGCTCAAAGCTCTGCACGAACATGCGCACGAGTTCCTCGTCCAGAAACTGGAGGGGGCGCTCGGCTCGATCGACGAGCGTGACATGCACACCCAGTGCGGAAAAGATCGAGGCATATTCCGATGCCACCACGCCCCCGCCGAGCACGGTAAGGGAGCGCGGCAAGTAGATCATGGAGAGAATGGAGTCACTGTCCAGAATATTTTCATGGTCGATCGGAATCCCGGCCGGCGCGCGAGGCCGCGACCCGGTGGCGATGACGATCGTGTCGGCGGTGATCAGTTGCGTGATCCCGTCGATGGAGAGCATCTCGATCAGGGTGGGGGAGCAAAATTTCGCGCGGCCATGAAAAAACGAAATGCCGTTGCGCTTGAGCTGATTCTCCATGTAGAGGCCATGCGCTTTGACCACGTCATCTACGCGGCGCATCAGCGAGGCGACCGGGATATTCGGCGGCACACGCACGTCCAAGGTGGTGGAGGATTGTTTCGTGCGCTCCAATTGCAGCGCGCTCTCGCGGAGCGTCTTGCTCGGAATCGTTCCCCGATACACGCATCCGCCGCCGACGCCTGGCTCGCGCTCGATCACCGCGACCCGCTTGCCGGCTTTGGCGCCTTGGATGGCGGCTTTTTGGCCGGCAGGACCGCTTCCGATCACCACAATGTCGTAGTGAGTCGCGGAACTCATAGTGTCATCGTATCCACGAGGCAGAGGACCTTCTCCTTGAGGCCGAGCAATGTATCGACGTCGTCGGGGTAGAGGTTGAGGTCGGCAAAGACGCTGTGGTCGCGCAAGGTGCTGTCACTGAAGGATGAGGGCGTGAGCGCATAAGTCGCCAGCCGATCTGCCAGGCAGGTCATCATGGCTTCGTGCCGGTGCGAAGGGGCCTGCTCATAGACCCAGTAGTAGGCGATGGCTTCGGCAACCTGCGAGGGGAGGGCCCATTCCGTGGCGATCAAGATGCCGATCCTGGCATGGTAATTCTCGATAAAGGCGCGGATGGCATCGGGTTTCAGCGTGACGCGCAGCTCCGCGGCAATGGCTGTGACGGTTTTGAGTACGACCGGTTTTCCGACGGCATGGAGCAGCCCGCAGAGGTAGGCGCTTTCCACGTTATAGCGGCGGAGGCGGGCGATTTCTTTGGCGTAGGCTCCGCTCGCCAGTGCGTGACGCCACAGTTGCTGTATCTCCGCTTCGTGCCCGGGAACATGGACGGCTCCGCTCTTCAGCGAGACGGTGACCGCGATTTCCGATAGCTGACTTACGCCGAGCATGGCCACGGCATGTTGGAGGGACATGATCGGCGTTCGCGGCATGTAGGCCGGCGAGTTGGCGATTCGCAGGACATGGGCCGCCAGCGCCTGGTCCTGGTGAATGAGGGCGGACAAGCGGGCCGCGTCCGCCGATGGGTCGCTGGACAGAGCCATGACCCGACCGGCGACTTGCGGCAGCACCGGAAGCTCGATCCGATCCTTGTCGATCCGTTTGAGTAAGGCTTTTTCGACCTGTTCGGGCATTTCGGTATTCTTGGATCGATCTGTCTCAGTATTCATACTGTAGGTAGTCCTTAAGGGCGGTTGACGTCCACTTGTGCTGGGGGACAGTCTCTTGTCGGTAGAATGGCGCGGAACCTTAACCGTGCGATTTGGGCTCTGGAGGGCACTGCGGGTCTCAGGGCCATCCGTGCGAGGGCCTGGTGGCTTGTGCTGGTAGAGCGTTATGCCCCTAGTCTGTCTGTGCGGCAATTAGGGTAGTATCGGCTGGCCGGATGATTTTCGTGTTGCTGAAACAAAAATATAGAGAGTGATACGTAACCGTTTGGCAAGTCGAGCATGTGGAAATATATCTATGATTACTTGTCTTTACGTTATTCTTGTGGGATAAATTTACGCGGTAGCATTGCGATAACTGACAAAAACCACTACGATAACGGCCAAGTGAAGGTAGGGGGATGGTCCTGTACTTATCGTCAGAGCAGTGGAGTGAAGAGAGACAAGGAATCCTAGATTATTGCGTGGCTCTGAGCCGCGTATCGTGTGAGCATTTCTTTCGAAGAGGAGGCGTCCTGTGATCGGATCGAAGGCTGAGCCAGTCAGAGTATTGCTGGTGGATGACCACGAAGTCGTTCGCGTGGGATTGCAGACCGTGCTGAGCCGGCAGGAGAGTATCAACGTCGTCGGCGAAGCCTCTACGGTCGATGAGGCGATAGAGCAGGCTTGTGCCTTGAAGCCGGATGTGGTGCTCATGGACGTTCGTTTGGGTGGCGGGAGCGGGGTGGATGCCTGCCGCGCCATCCGCGAGTCCTGTCCCGATACGCGAGTGCTCTTTCTCACGTCCTACCAGGACGAGGAGGCCGTGCTGGCTGCGGTCATTGGGGGGGGCGCATGGGTATCTGTTGAAGCAAGTCAATGCCGAGGCATTGCTGCGCGCCATTCATTCCGTGGCCCTGGGCCAATCCATCCTGGATCCGGCCATTACCCAGCCTCTCTTGGCCCGTATGCGGTCGCAAAAAGAGGAAGCGTCGGAGCCGCAGCGGGCGTCCCTCTCTTCCCAGCAGCAGCGGGTGCTGGCGCTTGTGGCTGAGGGGAAAACGAACAAGGAGATTGGCTCTTCGCTTGAGTTGAGCGATAAGACGGTGAAGAACTATATCCGGTTTATTTTCCAGAAACTGAAAGTGACTCGTCGCGCGCAAGCGGCTGCCTATTTCATCCGGGAGTCTCCCTCCGAGAAGCGGGTCAGCCTCCAGTCGTCGCTGAAGGCAGAGAAGGGTTACTGAGATCTCGGTCCTGCGCCGAGATTGTTTTGTCGAGGCCTCTCAGGCGAGGGGCCTCATGACGCGGGCTTCATCTCTCTCTTGATTCCTCTGCCTCAGCTGCCTCCAGTCGATTGCTCCCTCTTCTATTTTTCTCCTCAGTAAATCTTGCCTTGCGGGGCTATGGGTCTTGACGTCATGGCTCCACCGTGCCGAATGGGCACCTATTCAGCCAATCAACTCAGATCATTCGCAGGGCGCGTCGCGATTCATGGTCAAAATGGTCGGGCAGCGGAGCTAGTAAAGATACTGCTATAGGGCATAGAGCCGTCCGGCATCGTTCCTGGCGCTAAATGGCTCTGGGTCCATATGTGCATAATGCAATTTGCGCATGGGCCATTAGGCACTTTCCGTTATAGGAATCTCGTCTACGATTAGTATCGATGCGCTTCATATATTGCCAGACCATTCAACGCGAGAAAAACTATTCATGCCTGTCCCGCAAGGGCGGAGCAATCAATCGCTACGCAGGCCCCATGCAGGCATTGGCCGCTGTCGTCACCTATCAGTATTTTTCATGAGGAGCACATCTATGAGTCTCTTGTCTATTCTTGTGGTAGAGGACGATGAAGGGGTGCAGAGTCTGCTCCGGAGATTGTTGACGCAAGAAGGCCATCAGGTCACGATCGTCGGGACTGGGCAAGATGCTATTCGAGTGGCCCAAGAGATTCCCGTTCACGTGCTGTTGACAGATTTAAAGTTGCCCGACATCGATGGCCTGGCCGTCCTGGAGCGCATCTTTCAGATCGATTCCAAAGTGCTGGGCATTGTGATGACCGGCTACGGCTCGATCGATGGTGCCGTCAAGGCCATGAAACTCGGCGCGTTCGACTTCCTCACGAAACCGTTCGACAACGAGGCGGTAGCCCTTGTCATCAATAAAGCCATGGAGACGCATCGCCGCCGTCAGGATTCTCGGGGGCCGCGGAAGTCTGCGCGGACGCCCTATCGGGCGGAGCAGTTGGTCGGCACGAGCGAGCCGGTGCAGCGCGTCCTGGATTTTGTCTCGAAGGTTGCGGATCACGACAGCACCGTATTGATTCAGGGCGAGAGTGGAACCGGCAAGGAGCTGGTCGCGCGGATGCTGCATTTCAACAGCGTGCGTAAAGACCGTCCGTTCGTGCCCGTCAATTGCGGGGCCATTCCGGAGAACCTGCTGGAGTCCGAGTTGTTCGGCCACGAGAAGGGCGCCTTTACCGGCGCGGCCCAGACGCGAATCGGGCGCTTTGAATTGGCGCATGGGGGGACGATCTTCCTCGACGAAATCGGCGAGTTGAGCCTCGGGTTGCAAGTGAAGCTGCTTCGCGTGCTGCAAGAGCGTTCGTTCGAACGGGTGGGGGGGACGAAAACCATCGAGGTGGATGTCCGCGTCGTCGCCGCCACCAATCAAGACTTAGAGCA
>CAMDPZ010000053.1 GCA_945905765.1 Nitrospira lenta | reverse complement strand
GCATCGAGGATCATCGACGCGGGACTCATCCCTTGATTGAGGGCCGCCGCATAGATAATCGGCTTGAAGGCGGACCCGGGCTGGCGATGGGCCTGGATGGCGCGATTGTACTCACTGCGGCCGAAATCGTAGCCGCCGACCATGGCCCTGATGGCGCCCTTGCCAGGCTCCAGCGCAATCAACCCTCCCTCGACGAGAGGCGTCTGCTCCAGTTGCACATGCACAACATCACGATCGAGCTTCTTCACCATGACCTCGACCACATCGCCGGGCTTCAGCACCTGCTTGAGATTCGCATTGACGAAAGCGTCCTTCATGGTATCCGGCCCGGTCAGACGCCGCTTCGCCCAGGCCATATCTTCAAAGGCGAGCCTGGCAGCCACAGGACCGACCTGCGCCACATAATGATCCTTCGCCACTTTCGTGATGACCGCTTCCCGGTAATCTCCCGTCTTGAGAACTTGCCCGGCAGTTGCCCCCACAACGGAAGGAATCGGCGCAGCCGGATCGACCGTTCGAAGAGGACCCCGCCACCCTTGTCGCTTATCCAATTCGCGCAAGCCGGCGGCAAAGGCCGTTTCTGCGGCCTTCTGCATCTCCATGTTCAAAGTCGTAAAGACCTTGAGCCCGCCCTTATAGACCAGGGCCTCGCCGTACTTGGCTACCAGCAACTGCCGGACATGCTCCACAAAGTAGGGCGCAGCCTGTTCCCCGCCTGGCCGCCTGAAATTCAACGTTTCCGCCGCCGCTTCTTCATGCTCTGCCGCGGTCAAAAATCCCGCCTCTTCCATGCGGGTCAGCACATGCTCTTGTCGTTTCTTAGCTCGGTCATAGGCTTTAAACGGCGAATAATTATTGGGAGACTTGGGGAGGCCCGCGAGAAACGCGGCTTCCGCCGTCGTGAGGACCGAGAGGTCTTTCCCGAAATAGGTTTGAGAGGCCGAGGCGATCCCATAGGCGCCCTGCCCGAAATAGATCTGGTTCAAATACAGTTCGAGAATTTTATCCTTCGTCAGCACCAGCTCCATCTTATAGGCCAGGATCAGCTCACGGACCTTGCGATCGAAGGTCCGTTCTGACGAGAGGAACAACGATCGCGCCAACTGCTGGGTAATCGTGCTGGCCCCCTCGACCTTCCCCCCTCGGCGGACGTTCGTCCAGGCCGCACGGAGCATGCCGATGTAATCGAGTCCCGGATGTTCAAAAAAACGGACATCCTCGACTGCGATGACGGCGCGGCGGAACCGTTCGGGAATTTCCGCCAAAGGAGTCTGGATGCGACGTTCAATGAAAAACTGACCGATACGCTGCTGATCGCTGGAATAGACCTGCGTGACCAAACTTGGCTGGTACGTCTCCAACTGATCTAATGGAGGGAGATCGTTCGCAAGGTGCCAGACCAATCCACCTAGGCCCAGCATCCCGCCCAGGAACGCCGCAACGAGGCTCAAGAGCGAGACTTGCCACCAGCGCCACGACCGGCAACGCGGAGGCTGACGAGGCGGATATTGTCGATATATCTGACGATCCGTCATAATTACGCGGGGTTACCTTCGAGTGTCGGTTGTGTCCCTGGCAAGATACAGGGAAGTCACCATACCCTGCGGACCCTTAAAACTCAAGCCTGCAGCAGCGAATCTCCCCGTCCGCATCTTCCTCCTGCATCGCTTGTGCCGGGCACCATGCTTCGGGTATACTAACCCACGGCGCCTGGATTTCCGGGCGTCTTTTTTTTGGAGCATACCGCAATGTCTATGGACCCAATCGCCACCACAGAATCTCCCGTCGCCGATCAGATCGCCCCCGCAGGGCGTCGTAGCGACATTCGCAATATCGCCATCATCGCCCACGTTGACCATGGCAAGACGACGCTGGTTGACGCCGTGCTTCGCCAGACCCACGTCCATCGCAAGATCGAAGACATGGGCGAGCGGATCATGGACTCAATGGACCAGGAGCGCGAGCGCGGCATCACGATCCGGGCCAAGAACGCCAGCGTCATCTATAAGGGCGTGAAAATCAACATCGTCGACACCCCGGGGCACGCCGACTTCGGCGGTGAAGTCGAACGGACCCTGCGCATGGTGGACGGAGTCCTCATCCTGATCGACGCCAAAGAAGGCCCCATGCCGCAAACGACCTTCGTCTTGCGGAAGGCCCTCGCGCTCGGCCACAAGGCCATCGTGGTCATCAACAAGATCGACCGGCCTGACGCCGTCATCGACGATGTGGTGAACCGGACCTTCGACCTGTTCGTCCATCTCGGCGCGACAGACGAGCAACTGGATTTCCCCATCGTCTACACCGCCGCGATCAAGGGCACCGCAACGAACGACCTCGCAAAGCCAGGCACGGACATTACGCCGCTCCTCGACACAGTCCTGGAAAAGATTCCCGCACCGGCCGTCAATGCCGACGCGCCGCTCCAAATCCTGATCCTCTCCCTGATCCAGGACCTCTACAAAGGCAAGATGGGAGTCGGCAAGATTCAATCCGGTTCGATCGCCCGCAGACAGAACGTCGTCGTCCTCGGGAAGGATGGCGCCAAGTTCCCCGGGAAAGTCTCAGACCTCGCCGTGTACTCCGGCCTTGAGCGGACGGATGTGGAGCAGGCAGAGGCAGGGGAAATCGTCGCAGTGGCAGGCCTGGACGAAGTCAGCATCGGCGACACGATCGCAGACGCGGAAAACCCGGTCGCCTTGACCAGAGTCACGGTCGACGAGCCGACCGTCCAAATGACTTTCTCCGTGAACAATAGCCCGTTCGCCGGACGGGAAGGCAAGTACCTGACCTCCCGGCATTTGCGCGATCGTCTCTTCAGGGAACTCGAAACCAACGTGTCGTTGCGCGTACAAGAAACGGACAGTGCGGACAAGTTCCTCGTGGCAGGCCGCGGCGAACTGCATCTCGGCGTCCTCATCGAAGCGATGCGCCGGGAAGGCTACGAACTGCAAGTCTCGCAACCGGAAGTCATCGTCCACCGGGACGGGGACAAGGTCCTCGAACCCTATGAGGAACTGACCATCCAGGTGCCGGAAACCTATCAGGGCGCCGTGATTGAAGAGCTGGGTAAACGCCGTGGCGAGTTGCGCCATATGCGGCTCATCCATTCCGACGTCGGAACAAGCGAAATGCACCTGGAGTACCATATCCCCACCCGCGGCATCATGGGACTCAAAAACCTCCTGGTCGCCAAGACGCGCGGCACGATCATCATGCACCATGTCTTTGCCGCGTACGAGCCGCTGGAGCAGCGAGACCTCGCGGTGGCGACACACGGGTCGCTCGTCGCGTGCGAAGACGGCACCAGCTCCGGCTATGCCATCTTCATGACCCAGGATCGCGGGACCATGTTCATCGGGCCGGTCGTGGACGTCTATCGCGGGATGGTCGTCGGCGAGAACAGCCGGGACGAAGATATGGACGTGAACGTCTGTAAAGAAAAGCAGCTCTCCAACATGCGGGCATCCGGCACCGACGAGGCCTTGGTCCTCACGCCGCCGCGGGAAATGGGCTTGGAGTTCGCGCTCGAATATATCGGTCCGGATGAACTGATCGAAGTGACGCCGAAGAGTCTGCGGATCCGCAAAAAGATCCTCAACTCGGATGAGCGCCGCCGGGCCAAGAAATCCAGCAAATAGCCTCCGGCTGCGATGAGGATCAGGAAGAAAAGTCCCAAGCCTTCCGCGCGCCGTCCCCCGCTCTACTTTGTCGGCTATCGGGGGACCGCACCGGCTCCCGCAGAGCTCAAGACCTGGTATGACCTCGAGTACGGCGGACCTCTGACGCTGCGCGCCGAGGAGCAGGCCACAGAGTCCTGGCATGCGGCCCATGGGCCCTGGACAGCTCATATCGTGATGCCGCTCCCCGCTACCCATGTCGCAGGCTTGAAAGAACAGCTGGCCTGGGAACATGAGCATATGGGGGCCGTCGCCCCCTCTCTTGTACCTCCGCGTGACATGCCGGACACGATCCTGTTTGCGGCTCGACTCGCCAGGGGCCTCACGCTCCTCACGCAAGGCACGGCCTACGACATCACCACCAACCAGTATGTGAACCCCTCGGACTGGCGGGATCGCCCCCTCACCCATTTCAGCGTCGGCGATCACGTCCCGATCATGCAGGGCGAGGATGAGCAACAACACCGAACCTGGTGCTACACCCTCGGCCTCAGTAAGTTCGGCGTGGATGAACTCGAAATGTTTCTCGCCCCCGGCCTCCCGGACCAGCCTATCCGCGATCTCCTGAGAGAAACGGCAGACGAGTTAACCAGGACAGGACAGTCTCCCAAAGTCGGGAGCAAGGTCCGCCTCGGACTTCTGGGCCAGAACATTGAGATCACCAACCACCGCACCGCTTCGCCGGCCGGCCGCATGCTGAGTTTTCGCGAAATTAAATCTTTTCCATAGTTTTCCTTCGTTATTCAGCACTTCTAGGCCAGCAGGGCCGTCTCTAGGCCTTCCGGCCCGTTGACAAGGTTTCCAGCCACACGGTACAAAAATACAGACGACTGTGTCAGAGACCGGACTAAACCCAGCAGAAGGAGGCATCCAGATGAGCGACGTAGCAGCAGAAATTAAGGTTGGCGATACGGCCCCGGATTTCAATTTAAAAGATCAGGACCAGAAGGATGTGAAGCTGAGCGACTACCGCGGCAAGAAGAACGTGGTGCTCTGTTTCTATCCGTTGGATTGGAGCCCGGTCTGTCAGGGCGAAAATGCCTGTTTGACGAACGACTTCCCCAAGTTTCAATCGGCCAATTCGGAACTCTTCGGCATCAGCTGCGACAGCTTCTTTTCGCACAAGGCCTGGGCTGACTCCCTGAAGCTCAAGCATCAGCTCCTGTCCGACGCGCATCGGACCACCGCCAAGTCCTACGGCCTCTACTTCGAGCCGTTGAACTGCTCCAAGCGTGCGACCGTCATCGTGGACAAGAACGGCAAGGTCGCCTACGTGAAGGTGCAGGAAATCAAAGTCGCACGGGAAGACAAAGAGATTCTCGAAGCCCTCGCGAAGTTGAGCTAACCATCAGTCACAAAGTCCGAAAGTCGAAAGTCCTCACGTCGAGGCTTTCAGACTTTCGGGCCTTTGACTTACCAGCTGCAGGGCGATGAAGCAGGGAATGGTTACGGACGTCTGGGCTTCGAACAATGTTCGTGGAAGATCAACCAGGCGGAACTGTCCTTACGCAGAAGCGCGGTACATTGCCCGGAGTCCTGCGCTTCCAGCTCGCCTGTTCTCACCGCCTGAAATACATAGTCGTAGGTCGCCCAAGCCGTGAGGCCTGTCATCCGGACATGCACATTCGAGACTGCGCCGATAAAACGCAGGATGCTGCCCTTGTCGAGCTCAGATTCATAATCCGATAGCCACTTCTCGATGGAGTCCCTCGTCTCCGTCTCGCCATCCTGAATCCCGACATAGTCCTTACTGTACAGCGTCAAGACCGCTTGCCTATCTCTGGTTTCTGAAAAAGTGGCTGCGGCTGTAGCTGCTGCCTTGATGGTCTTCTCAATCGCCTCCCCCTCCTCGGCAGACCAAGCCAGCCCCGTCCAAGAGAGGAGGAGCAGCAAGACATACAGGCAACGTCTATTCATGGGACGATCAGACCGGGAAGAGACAACTATGTCAGCCTGCATATTCAAAGGATAGGTCCCGGGATTGAACCAGCCGCACGTTCGATAGCCGTCCAGTCGCAAGCGACGAGACCAGCTGCTTCCAAATATGCTCGACCAATTGCTCCCCGGTCACAGTCTGAGTTCCGAAAACCTGGCGCAGATCGCGACGATCCAAGGCCGATAACACCTTCTCCTGGACCAGCCGGTTGAGAGAACCGATGTCGGTCACCATCCCGATGACAGGATCGATGGCTCCATGGACCGTGACGAAACAATCCCACTCGCGGCCTTGGTTGCTCTCCTGCACCGCCATAAAAGAATAGCGCCTCGTCACGCTGGCGACGTCGAGTCCGCCTTCTGCCGTAATCTCCGCATAGAGATCTTCATCTTCATATAAACGAACCGTGTGGAGCCTGCCGATGTCTTGCTGCACCTCCAGCTTAGTCCAAAGGAGTCGAGCCAGATTTTCTGACGTGGGAATCCGGTCCGTGAAATAGACCATATCCAGATTCAGATTCTTATGGTCGAACTCCTCCAGCACGTCGAGCAGGATCCGTTTCAAATCGAACAGGTTCACAACCATGCCGGTCTTGGCATCCACCTCGCCGACCACCGTCACCTCGACCATGTAGTTATGGCCATGGGCCGGAGGGTTGTAGCAGAGACCGAACACGGCGCGGTTCTTCGCCTCATCCCATTCAGGTTTGATATACCGATGCGCCGCCGCAAATTCGATCCGTTTCGTCAGTAAGACAGATGCCATGTTACCTCAGATCTTTCAGCCACTCTTCACGCAGGCTTCCGGGAGCAGGAACCTCCGCATGGTATTCACGATGATTGACCGTCAACGTCACCGACTGATGCAAATCGGCAAAGGCGGCAGTCATCGCTGCGGTCGGTGCGAATCGCACGAAATGCACCGCGCTGATCTTCGTTTCATGACTGTGGCCCCCTTCGAATAGCCCAAAGGCCTGCTCGCCCCCGGCGCAGATCGCAACCGTTTCTCCATGGTCGAGTCCCATGAAAACGTCCAGCCATTCCTTCATCCGATCCGGCTCCGTAATCTCAATCAGCAAGGTCGCGCTCAACTCACCAGCCTCTGGCATAAGGGCATTATAGACGTCCAATTCTTCCTGGATTTTATGGAGATCGAGGATCTGCTCGACCCGGATCATTTCCTGAGTCTGAAACCGCAGAGTCTCACGATTTTCAAACACGAGCGTAATGAGCGGACCCAGGGAAATTCTGCGCCGCTGCTTCAGCGCAATGATCTGAGCGCGGAACTGCTCCCGCTGCTGTTCATACTCGGCTATGGATAAAATATCTTGAGGAGTCAGGACGTTCATGATGGCAACCCATAGGCGTCACGCACGATTTGAATCGGATGTTTCGTTGACCGGCCGCCGGCATGGGCCATAGCGCCGGCCTGATCCAGCTGCAATCCCGCCAAAGGACAATCGGAAGCGACCAGATCGGCCGGGGCCTCTTCAATCGCACGCAGGGCCTTTTTCGCAATCAACATCGACAAGGGGAAAAACTCCGTTTTGGCAGACCAGGAGCCGTCGTGGCCGGAGCATTTCTCAATCAGCTCAACCTGGGCTCCGGCACATTCCATCAGCTCCTTGGACTTGAATCCGATGTTCTGGTCCCGCAGATGGCAGGGAACCTGGTACGCCACGCGCCCTGGCTTCTGGGTAAAGTCGGTGGCCAGAGCCCCCTCCTTCTTCAGCCTCATGAGATATTCACAAACATCGAAGGTCCGTTCCGCCACCAGCTGCGTCTCAGCGCCCCCGACGATTTCCGGATATTCCCGCTTCCACATCAAACTGCAACTGGGCACCGGGACGACGATCTCGTAGCCCTTCTCCACCCAGGGCAGAAATGACGCGATATTCGCCTTGGCTGCCTTCTGAATCGCCGCCGTATCGCCGATATCGAACGAGGGCATACCGCAACATTGTTGCGCGGGAATGACCACATGCACACCGTTTTTCTCGAGGACTTGGATCGTCGCTTTCCCAACATCGGTTGCCTGATAGTTGATCAGGCAACTCCCGAAAAGCACGACCTTCCGCTTTGCGGAAGCAGGAACCTGCGCCGTCCCTCGCCTCTTCCACCAACGGGTAAAGGTCTCAGGGGCAAAGGGCAGGACCTGCCGCTCACGATGCACCCCGACCCAGGACTCCATCGCACCTCGAAGAGACCGAAGGCCCAACAGCCAATTGGCCACCGGTGCCATCAAGCTCCCGAGGCTGCCGATCAAATCCGTCTTGATCAAGAACCAATCGCGCCAGCCCACCCCGCGCGTGGCGGCCAAGTGCTTCTTCCAAGCGATCATCAAGCGGGGAAAGTCGAGACCGTACTGGTGCGGCGGCGTATAGGGGCAATGGTTGTAGCAGAGCTTGCAGTAGTAACATTCGTCGACGACTTTCTGGTGGTCGGTCTGCGTCAGCTTGGCAACGTCGCCCTCATACTGGTCGATGTCGTCCAGCAGCGTGTTGAACGAGGGACAGAGGTTGAAGCAGCGCCGGCAGCCATCGCAGACTTCGTAAATACGCTGCGTGTCTTTGTGGAGCTGCGCGGGGTCGATGGGATTGATCAGAATCAGACCGTTCACGGTGTCCATTGTCTCCTGTGAGAGCCCGCAATACAAGATCGGAAAACACAAAGGGTGGGCTGGGATGACCCGGCCCACCCTTGCACTATCAGACAACGAACAGAACTAGAGCTGCTTCAGGCTCTCAAGCCCCTTGGTGAAACGATTCGCATGGGACCGCTCCGCCTTGGCGAGCGTCTCGAACCATTCGGCCAGTTCAGGGAATCCCTCGTCCCTAGCCGTCTTGGCCATCCCGGGATACATCTGCGTGTACTCGTAGGTTTCGCCCTCGATCGCCGACTTCAGATTGGCTTCGGTATTGCCGATCGGCACCCCGGTCGCCGGATCCCCGACTTCCTTCAGGAAGTCCAGATGCCCGAAGGCATGGCCCGTTTCCGCCTCGGAGGTGTCCCGGAAGAGGCCTCCGATATCGGGAAAGCCTTCGATATCGGCCCGACGCGCGAAATAGAGATAACGCCGATTGGCCTGGGACTCCCCGGCGAAGGCTCCCTTGAGATTGTCGTGGCTCTTTGTCCCCTTCAAACTGTTCCCCATTATATCCTCCTCCATATACGATGAAATCGTCCGGCCACCGTCACCGCAATCGTACCACTGTCTCCTCGCTGAATAACATAGCTATCCTCGCAAGATCAATGGAAGCCCCGCCCCTTATCCAACCGGCCGATAGTGCGACAGCAAGGGTTCCATCTCGGCCAAGGTTTTGTATGTTTGGTCCTTGGCGGACAGAATCGGCATAGCCACAGGCCAGGGGATGGCCAGGGCCGGATCGTTCCAGATAATGCCATGCTCGTCGTTCGGCGCATAATAGTCTGTGCATTTATAAAGGAACGAGGCACGGTCGCTGGTCACGCAGAACCCATGGGCGCAGCCTGGCGGCACATAGAGTTGGCGCCGGTTCTCCGCTGAGAGCTCGACCCCATACCAGCTGCCAAAGCTTGGCGACCCCTTTCGGATATCCACCGCGACATCGTAAACGGCCCCTTCCGTCACCATCACGAGCTTCCCCTGAGCATGGGGCTCTTGATAATGGAGCCCGCGCAAGGTGCCCTTCATCGACTGAGAATAGTTATCCTGAACAAAGGGACCGGGAATGCCGGCCTCTTCGTACCGGCGAGCATGGTACGTTTCGAGAAAGAGACCGCGCGGATCTCGGAACAGATCCGGTTCGATCAGTAACAGGCCCGGGATATCGGTTTTAGTGACCAGCACGGTGCTCCTCTTCGTCCGCTTGTCTGTCACTTATTCTGCCGGTTTTTCTGGATCGACGATCTCAGGAGGATCGGGGTACAATTGCCCCAGCCGGTCGATCAAGGGTTTCGCGGCTGGCGTGCTTTCGCGGGTCGGCTCGCTCACCGGATGGTCCCAGACCAGAACGCGAATGCCTGCTTCTGTCAGCAGGGAGCGGATGGTAGACTGACAGGCTTCCAGGGTCAGCTCTGTGCCTTGACGAAGATCAAGCACCCGCTCTTTGGGATCGGTCGGCGGCGCTTCTGTATGAATGAGCGCCCAACAACGGTCGAAGAGGGCCCTGCGCAGCTCCGCCGGCACATTCAACGTCGTCAGATCAGCCGTGCAGAGGGCCGACACGAACAGGACGAATTGCAAATCCGGCATCCCGGGGTTCTGAATATCCAACGAGGGCATGGCTGGGCATTATCGATGGCCACCGGCATGGAGTCAACGGCCATGGCTCGCCCCACAGACAGCTGTCACGACTGCAGAGAAGGAGCATCCGACCATGATTACCATTTCGCTGATGGGTCAGCTGCAAACCGCCGATGGCGAGCGGGATCTCGCCTGTGAAGTGCCCTCCCCCATGTCGGTCCGCCAGGTGATCCAGCGGCAGGGCATTCAGCTGCGCCACCTCCTCCAGCTCATCCGCGAGAAGAAAGTGCTGGTGACCATCAATAAAAAGATCGCCAGCGACGACTCACTGGTGCAGGACGGTGATGCCATCAGGCTGGTCGGTCACGACGGAATGGGGGGCAGCGGGCTCGGACCTTCGATGTAGTCAGTCCTCAAAAGTACAGGGCCGGCGCCCCTCTCGGGGAGCCGGCCCTGTCGTGCTCTCTACCGCGAATCTCGTCCGATCTGCGCCGGACGGTTCCGCTTACTTCTTGCCGAGGATCGCGTCTTTGGCGGCTTTGGCCACGCGGAACTTGACTACGCGCTTGGCTGGAATCTTGATCGGCTCACCGGTCTGCGGATTCCGTCCCATGCGAGCCTTGCGGTTCGCCAAGACGAGCTTCCCGATCCCGGGCACCACGAAAATATTCTTCGCTTCCTTGTAAGCCAAGGCGGCGAAATCCTCGATCATCTGGACCGTGGCCTTCTTGGTTAGGCCGGTCTTCGCGGCCATATGTTCAGCAATCTGCGACTTGGTCATTGATTTAGCCATGCAAGTAACCTCCTTAAAAAAACAAGATGGTGAAAAACAACAAAACCCGCCTCTTCTTGACTCCGCTCAAACTCGATCCATATTCATAAACGAACAGTCGTGATGCCGTATTCAACGAAAACCAGCGGGAGTCTATCCAAGCGATTGAAGGCTGTCAACCGGAAAAACACAGGCCAGGCATAGGGAAACGTCTTTACCGACTCTTGCAGTTTCGAGACCAGCCAGCGTAAAGTACAGGCCTGTATAGCCTTTATGGGGCAATGTTGCCGTACCCTCGGAGTCGCTAGCATGGGAAAAGAACTACCGATTCTGCCCTCGACCGCCCAACCGGCCGAGGCCGCGCCAGCAGAGGAATTCCTCTATTCTCGAGTGTTTTGCCAAAAAGAAAACTCCCCCCCGCTCCGTCTGCTCCTGGAGTTCCTCAAGTCCCGTAGCCAAACGCCGATTGCCCCGCCGGACATGGACGACACCATGCTGGACGAATGGGCCTGGGTCCAGGTCACGCTCGGATACGATCGTGACCGAAAGCCGATTCAAATATTCTGCGTCCGTGATCGAGGCACCTATCAAGACGTGTTCGAGAAAGAAAAAACGCAATTTCTCGACCTCCTCTCCGCTCACGACGATATCGAAGCAGAGCTTGTGCGCGAATATGTCGAGCGCGCGCGCTTTGTGCTCACGACCCGGTTCTCCCTCAACGACATGACCGACGAGGGTTACGACTTCAACGGATGGATCCTGGAGTTCTACCAGGAACAGTGTAACGGGATCGTCCAGATTGATAACCAGGGCTTCTACTCCCCCAAGGGCGATCTCATCGTCGACCTCTCCGTCAAAGTGGAATGAGCGACCGTGGCAGGTACAACGCAACCAAACCCTGCCCCCCTCTATCAAAAGACTGATCGCTGGTTCCAGCGGGCCTCCGCCGCTCTGCTGAGGGAAGTGCCCTGCCAGCTCGGCTGCACCAGTTGCTGCATCGGCCCCTTTCCCATCACCATCCTCGACGTCCAGACCCTCCAGGAGGGACTCGCCTGCCTCCCGGAAGACCAACGCCAACGCATCGAACAACGCGCCATCGAACAAACCGCTGCGATGGAAACAGCCTTCCCGCAACTGACCCAGACCGAGCTGCTCGACGACTGGTCCGACCAGGAAATCGACCGATTGGCCACAGAATTCCACCAGCATCCCTGCCCGGCATTAGAAGCTGACGGAGGCTGCGGCCTCTACGAGCACCGCCCCCTAGTCTGCCGATCGATGGGGATCCCAACAGAACGGGACGGATTGGCCCAGGGCGCCTGCGAGGTCCAAATCTTCATTCCGATCCTGCGGCTCTCCTCGTCATTCCGAGAGGAAGAAAACCGTTTAATCCAGGAGGAATCAGCCGCCCTGGACGCATTACGGCTGGCTACAGGGTCAGCCGGGGAAGAAGTATTCCTGCCCTATGGGCTCTTGCGTCGAGAAACATGCGAGAAACGCGAGACGGGGCAGGAAAATTGAGCTGTTCGAGGTTTCATATCGTGCTGATCCAACCCCTCCTGCCCATCCCGCGCATGAATTTGCAGGCTAGACAGAGGATAAAACCCTGTGCTACTGTCTCAAATCTTGGTTGCGGGAGCGCCTGTAGCTCAGCTGGATAGAGCATCAGCCTCCGGAGCTGAGGGCCACAGGTTCAAATCCTGTCAGGCGCACCAGCAAACAGGCAAGGAACAGTAGCCGCACGTCGATATCTGCCAGAGACATACCCGGTGGGCCGTTAGCTCAGTTGGTAGAGCAGCTGACTCTTAATCAGCGGGCCGTAGGTTCAACCCCTACACGGCCCACCAAATACGTCCAAAATCAACAGGTTACAAGGCAGCTTCAACCCGTCACTCAAGGGTGACGGGTTGAGTGACGGGACGGCGTCCCGATGAGCCTCCGAATATCGGCTTGCTATCATTAAATAACTGGACAGCTCTGAGGGACCTGATAGGGTTCAATCATCTGCTGCTGGGCATGTCCGACATTGACAGACTAAATAAGTGAATCATAGAATGCACTCCTCTCCTGCACACCATGGACGAAACACTATGAAACCATCTGATCTCATCCTTCGCTGTTATGGGTACAAGCGAAAGGACGGCACGTGGTATGCCATCTGCGTTGACCTCAACCTTGATGCCGAAGGCCACTCGATCAATGACGTGAAGCGCTCACTGAATCACGCCATCCGCGGGTACCTCGAAACGGTCTCCGAAGTCGAGGATGGCGATTCTCTCGTGCATTTAATCCGACGGCCAGCCCCATTAAAAGATCGGCTCCTCTATCAGGCTATTCGCATGGCCCATTCCCTACGCCGCGCCGTCGCCTTCCAAGAAGCCGTTCCCATCTACCCCGCCGCGCACTGCGCTGCGTAAATGCCCTTCCGGACCTATCTACTCCTGACGCCTGATGACTTAAAGCGCGTACTGAAGGCGTTCGGCCTCACCTATAAACGCACCACCGGCGATCATGAGCAATGGCATGGCACTGTGAAGGGCTTACGAAGGGTCAGCACCGTGCAGCTGATTCGCGGGACCTATTCCACTGATCGCATGAAACGTGTGATCGAGAACCTTGGACTGTCTCCAGAAGAGTTTTATAGGGCCGATAGCAAGATCGCCAAACGCTACTTCGGAAAATAAGCCGCGGCTCTATCGTCGCCCATAACCCCATCTCTCGCCCCAGGAATCTTCCTCATCCACTCCGCCCATTGCTTGAGCTCGATGTCTTGAGAGTCACGGAGAAAGGCTGCGTCGGCGGCCTGCTCGGCTCGATGGCGCAGGATCACCCCGTCTACGCGCTCTCCGCAGGTCACGCAGCGCCACCACCAGGCCCCACGGCGATAGATATGCTCGCGCAGCATTTGGCCCTGGCAGCGGTCGCAGCTCACTCGCGCCCCGCTCCATCTTGCGCGATCGCATAGCTAGAGCGGGTCCATTCCACTAGGGCAGCGTAGGTGTCCCAGAGTTCGAAAAGTTGGATGACGGAGGACTGGTAGGTTTCCAGGACTTCAGCGTCGGTAACCTGGGCTTCGGGTGCGACAGCAACCGCTCCGGGGGAACTGGCGGAGGCGGGCACACCGTCTGCGGGGGCGTCGTGCAGGCCACTAACAGCGTCAAAAGCCCGCACGAACTCAGGACTCTCCACGCATTTCTTGCTGGGGCCTTGTACATATTTAATGACCTCCTTGGTGACGATCCGCTCCCGTTCGGTCTGCGCCTGCACCGTCTGTTCATATTTCGTTTCGATCTGCGCGGTATTCTGCGCGTTCGCGATGACGGAGGCCGCCGTGTGCATAGCCTGTCGCGCCACGGC
Organism: Nitrospira lenta; assembly: GCA_945905765.1. GTDB lineage: Bacteria > Nitrospirota > Nitrospiria > Nitrospirales > Nitrospiraceae > Palsa-1315. The sequence goes on along the minus strand of CAMDPZ010000053.1, from coordinate 1,803 downwards.
CACATCCCATTGCTCCTGGACGGCCTTACTCCCGTGCCATTCGCCGAGGCCAATCAGGGCCATGACCAGCACCAGCACACCCACGATTTTACCGAGTGGACCCATCAGTACGGCTGGAATCATGATTGCTCCTTGTCTGGTTCCGTCTCTTTTTTCAGTCCCAACGCCACGCCCACCCCAGCAAACAACGCGCCAACTCCTACACCAAAGGTTTGCATGTCAAACAGCTGGCCCTTCCACCCGATCGCGTAGATCTGCAACCCTAGCCCGGTGACAATCGCCGCCACGGAGAGGTAGCGGTAGAGATCGTGAGTAACATTATCCGATTCCGTGAGCAGGTGTTGCAGGAGATCCCTGAGCCTCATGCGAGATAGTCCTTGGCGCGTTCATAGGCCGCGAGCCGATCGGGGTATCCATTGGCATCCCCTTCTTTCGCTGTTTTGTGGCCACGATTGATGATGTCACTCACCCCGTCGAAGTCGCCCACATCGGCCCAACGATTCAACCCGTGCGTCTGCCAGAACCACGCCGCCGAGCGTGCCGCCTCGCGCGGCGTTTCGAGGAGGCACGGATTGTTCAGGAGATCGAGCCCTAACGCCTCGCCGCAGGCTTTGTGATTGTCGTAGCCGGTGATCTGTATCAGGCCATGGCCCTTCCACCATGGCCCCGGCGAGCTCTGGTTGGCCGCCGCAATAGCCTCCGCTTCTGGGCGCGTGTTGCCGAGGTCGTGTCGGCCGTCGTAGGCGAGGCCAGAGGCCAGTTCCTGCACGTAGCGGAGCTGGCCGGACTCATGGGCGACCTGCGCAAGGAAGGCCGCTTCACGGCTTGGCGTATCAATCCCAAACTCTGCCATGGCCTCGTTGAGCGGACCGAGAAAGGTCGGGGCGCGCGAGCCGGCAGACGGCATAATTTGCTTGAGTTGTTCCAGCGTCAGCATGCAGCCTCCCTTCCTGCTACTTCAGCAAGTGGTCCAGGATGTACGTCAGCATGGCCCCGATGAGTGCCCACGACCCACTGAGCACGAACGTGTACCAGGCCGGCAAGCGCCGTTGCACATCTGAGCGCAGGCCATCAACGGCTTTCCAGAGCCCTCGTAGCTCCTCGCTGATTGGCGCGAGAGTGGACTCCATTTTGTCTTCAAGGGCCAACACTTTTTCGCGGGTCACTTGCTCGAATGCTCCGACCGATGCAGCGGCGCCGTCTAATGACATCGTGATTTGCCTCCCGTGCCCGTTTCGTTATGTGTGGCGTCAGCCCACCACCGTGAGTGTGTCCGCATAGGTCTGCGGCCAACCCGCTTGCATGTCATAGTCAAACGGATTCCCCAGCAGCATCATGGCGGCCTTGTGTACTTCTGCGGCCTCAAACGCTGCCATCTCCAGCAACAGCACAGCCGCGAAAATATCATCCACCATCTGCACGGTGATCGGCACGCGGCTGCCGTCCATCACCTTCCACAAGATCGGGTCATTGGTCGTGGGATTCACAACCGTATCGCTGCCAATCGCGCCGCCCGCTTTCATGGCATCGGTGATGCGGAGCAGGCCGACATAGCGGATGCGGCTGTCCTGATCGGTGTGAAACCACTGGTCTGCCACCAGCACGCCGCCCGCGCTCACGGCATCGCGCTGCGCTTGGATGCGCTCCCACAGCGGCGCAGTCACCTGCTCAATGGGTCGAGGTGTCGTGTTGAAGGTGCCGTCCTCATTCTGCGTGACAAAGAACCGCCGCTCATCCGGTCGCGCAGGATCAGGCACTTCAATGATGCCGAGATCCGCTTGCAGCTCTGCGTTGCGAAGGCTG
>CAMDPZ010000052.1 GCA_945905765.1 Nitrospira lenta | reverse complement strand
TTCCGTCGAGGCTGGTCATGAAGTTGTCGTCCACCGACACTGCACCACGGGCGTCATACTTCACGCCGAGGCTGTCGAGGAGACCGTTCTTCACCGGGCCGGTGAAGCCCATCGCGAGGAAAACCAGATCGACATCCATTTCGAAGTCGCTACCAGGGATCGGTATGAACTTGCCGCCTTCGAACTTCACCCGATTGGCATGGAGCTTCGTCACCTGGCCATTCTGGCCAGTGAACTTGGTGGTCGAGATGCTCCATTGCCGGTCACAGCCCTCTTCGTGCGCATGCGACGTGCGAAGCTGCATCGGCCAGAGAGGCCAAGGAGTCGAGTCAGCGCGGGTCGGAGGCGGTTCCGGCAGCAGTTCGAACTGATGCGCTTCGACACAGCCCTGACGATGGGCCGTGCCGAGGCAATCCGAACCGGTGTCGCCGCCGCCAATAATCACGACGCGCTTACCCTTAGCGACAATCGGCTCGCCTGTAATGGGCAAGCCCGACGTGCGCCGATTCTGCTGGGTGAGATATTCCATTGCGAGATGCACGCCCTTGAGTTCGCGGCCAGGAATCGGCAATTCACGAGCCTGCTCCGCGCCCATGGAAAGACCGACCGCATCGAACTGCTGGCGCAACTGTTCACCCGTGATATCTTTTCCGATCGTCACACCGGTCTTGAACTCCACCCCTTCGGCCTTCATCTGGTCCAGCCGCCGGTCAATGACCCATTTTTCCATTTTGAAATCGGGGATGCCGTAGCGGAGCAGGCCGCCGATGCGGTCGGACTTCTCGAACACTGTCACACGATGGCCTGCGCGGGCCAGCTGCTGCGCAGCAGCCAAACCGGACGGGCCGGACCCGACAATCGCGACAGTCTTCCCCGTATTCGTGACTGGCAGAATCGGCTGAACCAAGCCTTCATTGAAACCCCGGTCGATGATGTTCCATTCGAGAATCCTGATAGAGACCGGGTCTGAATTGATGCCGAGCACGCAAGCCCCTTCGCAGGGCGCAGGACAGAGGCGGCCGGTAAACTCAGGGAAATTATTCGTCGTATGGAGCGCCTTGAGCGCGTCGTTCCAGCGTCCGCGATAGACCAGATCGTTCCATTCGGGAATCAAATTCACGACCGGGCAGCCGGTCGACCCCTGGCAGAAGGGCACACCGCAATCCATGCAGCGCGCGCCCTGGACCTTGAGCTTGTCCTCGGCCAGCGGCTCGTACATTTCCTTCCACTCGAGCACCCGCAGCTCGACCGGTTTCCGCTTGGGGCCCTCGCGGGCATATTTCATGAAACCTTTTGGATCACCCATTTCTTATCGCTTTCAGCTCTCAGTTATCAGCACTCAGCTTTCGACAGAGCACGGAGAATCGTCCCTCTCCACTATCCCTTTACCCCTGTATCCCCTTATCCCTTATTTGATCGCGGCGGCTTTCTTCTTCCGTTCTTCCAACACGCGCTTATAGTCCACCGGCATCACCTTCTCGAACTTCGGCAGAATCGCGTCCCAGCTATCGAGGATGCGTTTCGCATTCCGGCTGCCGGTATGCATAAAGTGCGAGGTGATCATCTGGTGCAGCAGCTTCTTATCTTCTGCCGTCGTCACTTTTTCCAATTCCACCATCCCGAGGTTGCAGCGAGCGGGGAACTTGTCCAGTTCGTTCAACACAAAGGCCATGCCGCCCGACATGCCAGCCGCGAAGTTCCGTCCCGTCCGGCCCAACACCACGACGACTCCGCCGGTCATATATTCGCAGCCATGATCGCCCGTGCCTTCCACGACTGCCCTGACCCCGCTGTTCCGCACCGCGAACCGCTCGCCCGCCATGCCGTAGCAATAGGCTTCACCCTGCGTCCCGCCATAGAGCGAGGTGTTGCCGATGAGGATCGTCTCTTCCGGCTTATAGAGCGCCTGCTTCGGCGGGAAGACGACGATCTTTCCTCCCGACAGCCCCTTGCCCAAATAGTCGTTGGACTCGCCTTCGAGAATCAGCGTGATGCCATGGGACAGGAATGCGCCGAAGGACTGGCCTGCGGAACCGGAGAACTTGATCGTGATGGTATCGTCCGGCAACCCTTCAAGCCCATATTGTTTCGCCACGCGGCTGGAGAGCATGGTCCCGACCGTGCGGTTCACATTCCGGATCGGCAAATCGAGCGTGACTTTGTCTTTCTTCTCCAAGGCCGGCTTGCAGAGTTCGATCAACTTATTATCCAGCACGTCTGCGAGGCCATGGTCCTGCTTCTGCACGCAGTAGCGGGCGATCTCAGGCCCCACCTTGGGCGCTTGCAAGAGCGGAGAGAGATCCAGCCCCTTGGCCTTCCAATGATCGACGGCTTTTTGAGCTTTCAATTTATCCACGCGCCCGACCATCTCGTTGATGGTCCGGAAGCCCAGCTTGGCCATGATCTCGCGCAGTTCTTCCGCAATGAAGAAAAAGAAATTGACGATATGTTCCGGCTGGCCGGAGAATTTCTTGCGCAAGGCCGGGTCCTGAGTCGCAATGCCGACCGGACAAGTATTGAGGTGGCATTTCCGCATCATGATGCAGCCCTCGACGATCAAGGGCGCCGTCGCAAACCCATATTCCTCAGCCCCCAAGAGGGTGGCGATCGCCACGTCGCGCCCGGTCTTCAGCTGTCCGTCTGTCTCCACCCGGATGCGGCCACGCAAGTCGTTGAGCACGAGGGTCTGATGCGTTTCGGCCAGGCCCAATTCCCACGGCCCGCCCGCATACTTGATGGAGGAGAGCGGAGAGGCGCCGGTGCCGCCGGAGTCGCCGCTGATGAGGACCTTGTCCGCATGGGCCTTGGCCACTCCTGCCGCAATCGTGCCGACGCCCACTTCCGACACGAGTTTGACGGAGACCGCCGCGTCCGGATTGGAATTCTTCAAATCGAAAATGAGCTGCGCCAAATCTTCGATGGAATAGATGTCGTGATGCGGCGGCGGCGAAATGAGCTGCACGCCGGGCGTGGCATACCGGAACCGCGCAATGTTCTCATCGACTTTATGACCCGGCAACTGTCCGCCCTCGCCAGGCTTCGCGCCCTGCGCCATCTTGATCTGGAGTTCTTTCGCATTGACCAGGTAATGGCTCGTGACGCCGAATCGCGCGGAGGCCACCTGCTTGATATAGCTGTTCTTGGAATCACCGTTGGGCATCGGCGCAAACCGCTCCGGATCTTCCCCGCCCTCGCCGGTGTTGCTCTTCGCGCCCAGACGGTTCATCGCGATGGCCAGGGTCTCATGCGCTTCCTTGCTGATCGAGCCGAAGGACATGGCGCCGGTCGTGAACCGCTTGACGATCTCCTTCGCCGATTCCACTTCTTCAATCGGAATAGGCTCCGGCAGGAACTTGAACTCGAGCAGACCTCGCAGGTTCGCGCGCCGCTTGCTCTCGTCGTTCACCAGCTGGGAAAATTCCGCGAAGGTCTTCGGGTCGTTGTTCCTCGTCGCATGCTGCAGCTTATAAATCGTGTCGGGGTTCCAGTTATGACGCTCGCCCTGGATGCGGTAATGGATCTCCCCGCCGAAATCGAGCTGCCGGATCGGCGCCGGCTCATAGGCCATGCGATGCCGCCGCAGCGTCTCGTCGCCGACCTCACGAATGCCGATTCCCTCCACACGCGAAGGCGTGCCGGTGAAGTACCGGTCGATGAGTTCGTGATTCAATCCGATGGCTTCAAAAATCTGCGCGCCGCAATAGGATTGCACCGTCGAGATGCCCATCTTCGAGAAGATCTTGAGCAGCCCCTTATTGATCGCCTTGATGAACTTGCCTTCCGCGGTCTGCGCGTCCAATCCTTCGGGGAAGTAGCCGTCCCGTTCCATGTCCACGATCGACTCGAAGACGAGGTAGGGATTCACGGTCCCGGCCCCGTACCCGATCAACGCCGCGAAGTGATGCACATCACGCGGCTCGCCGGTCTCCACGATGAGGCCGACCTCGGTCCTCGTGCAGTCACGCACCAGGTGATGGTGGACGGAGGCGATGCCGAGGAGACTCGGAATCGGCGCCCATTCTTCGTTGACCCCGCGGTCGCTCAAGATCAGGAACTTGTAACCTTCTTTAATGGCCTGGGACGCCTCCCGGCAGAGCCCCTCGACCGCCGCTCCGAGCCCCTCCGGCCCCTCGGCCACCCGGAACAGCATCTTGAGCGTCTTGCTCTTGAAATGCGGATCGGCGATCTCGCGAATCTTCTGGAGATCGGCATTGGTCAAAATCGGCTGCTTCACTCTGATCCGGCGGCAGGACTCCGGATGCTCGTCCATCAGATTGGGCTTGGGCCCGATGCTCGTCGTGAGCGACATGACCAGCTCTTCGCGGATCGGATCAATCGGCGGATTGGTCACCTGGGCGAAGAGCTGCCGGAAATACTTGAAAAGCAATTGCGGCCGATCGGAGAGTACCGCCAACGGCGTATCCGTGCCCATCGACGAGGTGGCTTCCTGCCCCTCCACCAGCATGGGCATGATGACCATCTTCAACTCTTCGACGGTGTAGCCGAAGGCCTGTTGCCGCTGGCGGATCGTCGGATGGTCCGGCTGCGGCACATTGCTGGGATCGGGCAATTCGTCGAGCGAAATTCTGTATTGGGTGACCCAGGACCGATAGGGCTTGCGGCTCGCGATCTCGGCCTTTACTTCCTCATCGTCGATGATGCGTCCTTGCACCGTATCGACCATGAACATCCGGCCCGGCATGAGGCGGCCCTTCTGCCGGATCTTCTGCACATCCATCGGCAACACGCCGGCTTCCGAGGCCAGGATCACCAGACCGTCCGTCGTCACTTGATAGCGGCAGGGCCGCAATCCGTTGCGGTCGAGCGTCGCGCCGATAAACTTGCCGTCGGTGAAACAGACCGCCGCGGGACCGTCCCAGGGCTCCTGCATCGCCGCGTGATACTCGTAGAACCCCCGCCGGTCGAGATCCATCTGCGGATTCGCGACCCAGGGCTCGGGAATCAACATCATCATCACGTGCGGCAAGGAGCGGCCGCCCATGGTCAGGAACTCCACGGCATTGTCCAGACAGGCCGAATCGCTCTGTTGCTCGGACACGATCGGATACAGCTTGGCCAGATCCTCGCCGAACAGTTCGGAATTGAGCCGGCCCTGTCTGGCGCGCATCCAATTCACGTTGCCCTTCAGCGTGTTGATCTCGCCGTTATGGCAAATGTAGCGATAGGGATGGGCCAGGGGCCAGGTGGGGAAGGTGTTCGTGCTGAAACGGGAATGCACGAGGGCCAGCGCGCTCGTCAAACTCGCATCGCCCAAGTCCTGGTAATAGGCCGCCATCTGATGCGGAAGCAAGAGGCCCTTATAGACGATGGTGTTGGCCGACAGGCTCGAAATGTAGAAGTAGTCGCGCCCCTGAATGGCCGACTGGCGGATGGCGTTCTCCACCCGCTTGCGAATGACATAGAGCTTCCGCTCGAACTGCGCTTCATTGAGCACGTCGCGGGCGATGAACAGCTGCCGCATGAAGGGCTCGGTGCTGCGCGCCACGGGACCGATCGCGTCGCTCTTGACCGGCACATCGCGCCAACCCAGAAGCCGCGCGCCTTCCTCGCCGACAATTCTGGCAACCAGCGCCTCGCACTGGTGCCGCGCATCGGCCTGGGGCGGGAGAAACAACATCCCGACGCCATATTCCCCGGCGGCAGGCAGGGCCACCCCGGCATCGCCGGCGGCTCGCTTGAGAAAGTCGTGCGGCACTTGCAATAGAATCCCGGCGCCGTCTCCCGTGCAGGGGTCACAACCCTGCGCTCCTCGGTGACTGAGGCTTTCAAGGATCTGCAGCCCCTGCTGCACGATCGTATGGGATTTCTGGCCCTTGATGTTGACGACAAAGCCGACGCCGCAGGAGTCCTTCTCCTGCTCAGGGTCGTAGAGGCCTTGCTTCGGTGGAAGCCCGGGGATGCTCATCGTTCGTATCTCGTTAAAAAGGTAGGCGTTTAGGCTACTAGACGGAGGCTACACCAGAGAGGCGATCGGGATGGATAACCCCGTCACTCACAAGGCTTATTCCGTTCGTATCAGCTCCGCCCACCTTAATAGAAGCACGATTCCTCTGTCAAGATTTTCGCTCGCGCAGAGGCCCCATATCGGCAGGCCCCCCAAAGGGGTGATTGGCTTGACTTTGTTTCCCCCTCTGCCCTACCATCCGCCGCATGTCCCAAGGCCCAATTACCTCCACTATCAACAACATGGCGGACGTCTGGGAGGCGTATCGCGATGAATTGGATGGAGTGGAATGTCAGGTCCGGGCGAACCTCGACTCCAGCGTCGCGCTCGTCAATACCGTCGCCGGCCACATCCTAAACAGCGGCGGAAAACGAATCAGACCTTTACTCCTGTTGCTCTCCGCCCGTCTCTGCGGCTATACAGGCCGCGACCATCACCAACTCGGCAGTCTGGTGGAGTTCATCCATACCGCCACCCTGCTCCACGACGATGTGGTCGACGATGCCGATATCCGCCGGGGCCAGCGCACCGCCAGAAAAGTCTGGGGCAACCAAATCAGCATCCTCGTCGGCGACTATCTCTACTCCAAGGCCATCTGCCAGGTCGTCGATTTCCGGAGCCAGGGCATCAACGAAGTGCTCGCCGAGGCCTGCAAGAAGATGGCGGAAGGCGAAGTGCTCCAGCTCTATTACAACGGCAACCCCTCCATGCCGGAAGCGGACTATTTCAAAATCGTCGAACACAAAACCGCCGGCCTGATTGCCGCCGCCTGTCGCATGGGCGCCATTCTCGCGGACGCCTCGGACGCGCAGCAGGATGCGCTTTTCCAGTTCGGCCAGCATCTCGGAATTGCCTTCCAAGTGGCCGACGACACCCTCGACTACACGGCCAACGGCGAGCGGTTGGGCAAGACCCTGGGCCAGGACCTCCGCCAGGGCAAGGTCACGCTGCCGCTGCTCCATCTGCTGCACCATTGCTCGGAGCAGGACAGGCGGATGATCATCGACCGTATGGAAACCAGGACCCTGACGGAAGAGGACCTCGCGCGGCTCATCCGCCTGATGAACGACGCTGGCTCGATCGCCTATGCCGCCGATCGCGCACGATCCTACATCGACAAAGCGCAACAAGATCTCAGCCTGTTCGAAGACTGTACAGCCAAACGAGCCCTCTCGGTGGCTGCCGATTATATGGTGACCCGCGACCGATAGATTTTCTCCCGCGTATTGCCGCGAGACGGTACGGGAAAAATAGATCTATCTCTTTCGGTAGTTGCGCCCCAACTACCTCCATCACTTACGCAGCAGAGGATGACGCGATGTCGACGATTATTCCGTTTCACGGTACGGTCTATGACGCGAAGGTAGTGGGAGACGTTAAACAAGTCGTGGCGCCGCCCTACGACATCATCGATGCGGCCGGACAGAAAGCGCTCTACGAACGTCATCCGCAGAACATCATCAGGCTGGAACTCGGCCTCGATCAGCCGGGCGACGGCCCCGCGAACAACCGTTACACGCGGGCCGCGGCCACCCTGCAAGACTGGCTCAAAAGCGGGGCCTTGAAGCGCGACGCGCAGCCGACGATCTACTACCACACGATCGAATATGCGCCCCCCTATGCCCCGGCCGGCGCACCGACGAAGACTCTCAAAGGGTTTATCGCCACCGTCAAACTGGAAGCGCTCGACTCAGGACATATCTATCCTCACGAAAATACCCGCTCGGCCGCCAAGACCGACCGGCTGAATCTGCTCGAAGCCTGCAAAACCAACTTCAGCCCCATCTGGTCCCTCTACTCGGACCCCCACAACACGGTCATGGGACTGCTCGAAGCGGCGATCAAAGGAAAGCCAGCCACTATCGATTTCCGCGACGACGAGGGATTCAGGCAACAGCTCTGGGCCGTGACGGATCAACACGTCTTGAAGCAGGCCGTCGACGCGCTGCGCACGAAGCCCCTGTTTATTGCCGACGGCCACCATCGTTATGAGACCGCCTTGAACTATCAGAAGCTCCGCCGCCAGCAGGCAGGCGCGCCGACCGGCCACCAGCCCTACGACGGCGTGATGATGTTGCTCGCCGCCATTGAAGATCCGGGACTCACCGTGCTGCCGACCCATCGGGTCATCACCACGACGCTCCCCTCCTACGACAAGGTGCGAGCCCTCCTGGCCGACCAGTTCGAGCTACAAGAATTTCCCTTTACCCCTGGCACCCAGGCGGCAGTGCGCGCGCAATTCATCGACTCCTTGCGCACCAACGGCCGTGCCGTGCCGATGTTCGGCCTGGCGCTGAAGGGGAAAGAGGCCTACCTTACCCTGACCCTCAAACCGGCTCATCGCCCGCCGGCATCCGCATCGCCTCGCACCAAGCTGGATGTCTCGCTCCTCCAGCAACTGGTCGTCACGAAGCTCTGCCAGACACAACAGGAACAGGAAGCGATCCTCTACACCAAAGACGATCATGAAGCGTTGGATTGGGTGGCGAAGGGGACGGGAACGGGAGCCCTGCTCCTCAATCCCACCAAGGTCAGCGAAGTGCAATCAGTCGCGACAGCCGGCGAACGCATGCCCCATAAGTCGACCTACTTCTTCCCGAAACCGCTGACCGGGTTGGTGATCAACGTCATGGAGTAGAAGTGGGAGAGTGAGGACGATTCCCTTGCTCGCGGAGCCCCCACGGTAAAACGGTGGTCGCTCGACGCGCGCAGTAGGAATCATCCTCACCCTCCCACGAATAGAGGGATAAGATGAAGGCGAAAATCCTCATCGTCGACGACGACCCCGATATTGTCACGATGCTGGAGGATCGCCTCCAGGCCTCCGGGTACGGGACCATGATTGCGCGCGACGGGGTCGAGGCGCTGGAACGGATCGAACAGGAAACGCCGCACCTCATCTTACTCGACCTGGACATGCCCCGCCTCGCCGGCCTCGAAGTCCTCAAGCGGCTCCCGAAAATCAAACTGACCGAAGAGCTCCCCGTCGTCGTCATGACCGCCCATGCCTCGATCGATGCCGCCGTCGAAGCCATGAAAACCGGCGCCTACGACTTCCTCACCAAGCCGCTGGACAAAGACCATCTCCTCCTCGTCATCGGCAAGGCCCTGGAGCGGGATAGCCTCAAACGGCAGGTGGCCTGCCTCAAGTCCGAAGTCGACAGCCGCTACGCCTCGATCATCGGCACCAGCGCGAAAATTCGCTCAGTCATGGAGTCGGCCCAGAGAGCCGCCAAGTCCGACGCCAGCGTCTTGTTACTGGGGGAAAGCGGCACGGGCAAGGAACTCTTCGCCCGCTCCATCCACCAATGGAGCCCGCGGCAGGCCATGCCGCTGGTAGTCATCAACTGCGTCGCCCTCACGGAAACATTGCTGGAGAACGAGCTCTTCGGGCATGAACGAGGCGCCTTCACCGGCGCGGACCGCCTGCAAAAGGGCAAACTGGAAATGGCGGACGGGGGCACGATCTTCCTGGACGAGATCGGAGACATGTCGCTTCCGCTGCAAGCCAAACTCCTGCGCGTGCTCCAGGACAAGGAATTTCATCGCGTCGGCGGCACCCGTCTCGTGTCGATCAATGTGCGAGTCATCGCCGCGACGAACAAGGATCTCCGGCTGGCGGTCAAGACCGGTGAATTCCGCGAGGACCTGTTCTTTCGCTTGAACGTCATCAGCCTGACCCTGCCCCCGCTCCGCGAACGGACCGAAGACCTTCCGGCTCTGGCCAAGTTCTTCCTGAACCGGCATGCCAAGGACGCGAAGCGGCCCGGGATGCTCTTCAGCCCTGCGGCCATGGAAGCCATGAGCCTCTATGGCTGGCCGGGAAACATCCGCGAACTGGACAATGTCATCGCGCGGGCCGTCGTCTTGAACCAGTCGGACACCATCGAGCCGGACATGCTGTCGCTGGATGCCATGAGCCGCACGACGCAGGACGAACGCCTCGTCTACCTCTCGCTCCCCTATCACGAATCGATGAGCGCGCACAGCCGCTACATCATCGAGCAGGCGCTGAAAAACACTGCGGGGAATCAAACGAAAGCGGCAGACCGACTCAAACTTCAACGCACCTACCTGGCCCGCTTGATTAAGCAGCAAAAGATGAGAGAAGAGCAGACGGAACGCTAGACGGTTACTGTCTTGCGGCTAGCGTGATAAGGCCAGCCGAGGCATCCCGTTCGGCTTGCGCGTAATGCTCGGGAGTCCCGACATCGGACCAGTAGCCCTGATGGTCGTAGCCCAGCACCGCTTCGTCCCGTTGAATCGCCGCGACGTAGGCATCGATGATGGAAGACTCCCTCCCTTGCGGCACATCGCGCAGAAGGCGCGGATTGAGGATATGAATTCCGGCGAACATGCGCGGCTGGACCGGGCCTGACTCGGACTTTCCTCTGCCGGTAATGCGGACGATGCGGTGGTCCGAGTCCATTTCCACGAGCCCCCACCGTACCGCCTCAGGATCTTTGCGCAGGACCAACGTGGCTGCGGCTTGTCGCTGCATATGAAAGGTCCACAAGGCCCCCAGGTCGATCTCCACCAACGTATCGCCGTTCAGCACCAGCACCGGCTCCCCTGAGAAATACGGTTCCGCCTGCTTGAGCCCGCCTCCCGTGCCGAGAATCACCGGCTCGTAAGAATAAACGATCCGCAGCCCGTAGCGGGAGCCGTCGCCGAGCGCCTGCTCGATCATCGATCCGAGGTGATGCAGATTGATAATGACATCCTGAAACCCATGCCGCTTCAGGAGCAACAGGTTCCAGACGATCAGCGGCGTGCCGGCCACAGGGAGGAGCGGCTTCGGAGTCGTGTTGGTCAGCGGTCTCAAGCGAGTGCCCAAGCCCGCTGCAAGGATCATGGCTTTCATAACGAACGTGAGCAGTGATGGGTGATGAGTGACGGGTCAGACTTAACAGAAATCACGTTGGCCCTCCGCATACCGCTCATCACCGATCACACATCACTCTTCACTGTAATTCCGGCACATAGCGGGAGAGAAGCTTCCGGAGCGGCTCCAGCTCTGGGTACTTCTGGAGATTGCGACGGACATAGCCCAGCGTGCGAGGGATATCGGCGAGGAATTTGGGATTGCCTTTGACGCGGTCGATATAGACAAATCGCCCGGCCGCCTTGAGGTTCCGCTGGATGCTCGTCAAGTCGAACAGGCGGCGGAAGGCCTCCCGGTTGGTCCAGACCTGCCGATGCGCCGCCATCTGATCGAGGTAACGGTTGATCAGACGGTCGATCAGCGCCTCGTCGAGTTCGATATAGGCGTCGCGCAACAGCGAGGCCAGATCGTAGGTCGCAGGCCCCATCAACGCATCCTGAAAGTCGATCACACCCAGCCTCGCGCCATCCACCATCAAATTGCGTGAATGGTAGTCCCGGTGGACAAAGACATGAGGCTCCCCCGCCAACGATTCGGCGACCTTCTCGAAGGCGCTGCGGGTTTCACGGCGATCCTCGTCGGTCATCGGCGCGCCCTGCCGCACATCGATCCCATATTCCAGGAAATGCTCGAACTCCCACATGAGGAGCGGCACATCGAAGCTACGATGAAATGCGAGACAATTGGGATCGGCCGGCGAGGTGGCCTTTACTTGCATGGCCACGAGCGCATCGACCGCCTGCGTATAGCGCGCTTCCAGCTCTTCTGCACTCGCCTCACGACAGGCTTCCGACAGGGTGAGGTCCCCGAAATCTTCGAGATAGAGCAGGCCCGCCGCCTGATCGTAGTGATAGAGGCTCGGCACGGACACGCCGGCTTTCGATAGATGGGAGAGAATGTTCAGAAACGGCAACTCGGTGACTTGATGGGCCGCTCCACTCACGGCCTCTTCCGATTGCTTGAACGCCTCGGCTTCGGCCAGCTGCATGAGAATCACAGGGAGAACATCTGGTCCGGTCAATTCGATACGGAAATAGCGGCGATTGGACGCATCGCCGGCCAAGGGCGTGAGGGACTTGAATTGCCCCTGAAAGGGAAGCTTGGTCTCGACCGTGGCAGCAACAAGAGAACGGTCCGGTAACGTCAGGGGTTGTTTCGGCGCGGCAGGATCAGTCGTAGCCATAGGTTGCTGATTATACTGATGAAGCTAAGGGTTGTCACGCAATGACCCTGCGACAGAACGTGAGGTCTTCGTCCTTTATCGCCGGTGCAGCATTCTTCTCAGCTTCGCTAGGTCTTCTTCTCCTCCGTCGAGTTTATGCAACATGCGGTGGCAATTCGCACAGACTGTGACCAAATCGTTGAGAGACGATTCCACTGTGTCCGTCAGGCGGCTGAGGGGAACGATGTGATGCGTTTCGGCATAGGCTCTACCGACGTCCCCGTACACCTCCCGAAATGTCATTTCACAGACCTGGCACCGGTAATTGTCCCGCCTGTGACATTGCGCCGCGAACGCGCGGTTCCGTTCACGGGCCAAATGCTGCTGCACCAATTGCCGGTTTTCAATCTGCGCATAATCGTCCTCGTGCTCTTTCTCCTGTGAACGAGCCGCGATCTGATAACTTTTGATGACCTGCTCGAAAAATCTGATTGCGCGGGTCACGATGCCCAGTACCTGCTCCTCATTCTCTGGCAGGGAGGAATCATACATCCCGTAATAGGCATACTCGTTCCCACTCTCTTCATATTCCTCATAGAAGGGGCAGTCATATTCACGAGGGCCCAATGGCTTCTTGAGCAGATAGTCCGACCGTGAGCCAGTCGCCAGCCGCATGTCCTTCTCGCTTAACCGGCGCACAGGCCGAAGGAACTCCGGCAAGGCGGCCACTCGCTTCCGCAGCTTGTCTGATTGCGTAGCATACAGGCCATACCAAATTCGCCGTTGGTCTTTCTTGCCCGCCCATTCGCAGTGCCAGATCTCTAATCGGGGCTCTCCCTGTCCCAACGATCCCAGCTCCACACGCCACCCGTTGGTGTGAGACGGTTTCAATGGCAGCGTGGTCCGGAGACGGATCAATCGGCCGAGCCGCCGCGCGAGCTCTTTCTGTAATTCTTCTGAAACCCACTTGAGTCGTTTCGCATCTTCCGTATCGCGCATCACCGTTCCCCCTTTAGCAGGATGCTGAAACAGTCCGCCAGCGTCGTTCTCGGCTCATCGAAATCCTCAACGTACCCCTGAGGGTACGCCTCCGGTTTCGACAAGCCTGCGGCCTTGCCGGACGGCCTGTTTGATCATCCTGCATGGACATCTTCTTGCTATACCCCATAACAAACCATCTAAAGCCTTGCGTACCAACCTAGCGTTTGCCGGCCGAAACGGCCACAACTAAAACGTGAAACATTCCCGTCTCACCGTAAGATCGCCCTCACGCCGACACATTCGTCTTCGTCATTCGGCCGGCACCCACCGCGGCAAGCGCTGCGCCAACCGTATCAGCCAGCCAATCCTGCCAACTCGCGTCGCGAAGAGGCACGAAGGCTTGATGCACTTCATCCGTGAGGCCATAGACTGAAGCCGTCACAATCGCCAACAAGACTGCATGCCGAGCGGCAGCGGCCCCCGCGGCCCAGCGAAACGCTCGATAGCAGAAGAGCGACAGAATACCGTACTCCACCGCGTGCAAAATCTTGTCGCTGACTTCTTGAAGCAAAAACGACGGCAGTTCATCTTCCGGGTGCGACAGGGACGATAAAAAGAAAATGACTCCAGCATAGAGCCCCACCGGCAGCCAGTACCCCAATACCTGCACCGCCCCACCTTGCCGAGCCACACCACTCATCGATTTCCTCTCGCTCCATTCTCTACCCTATGCCATACTTATAACTCATAGGATGTAAAAGATTATATGATGCCAGATGAAAAACCTTCCCGCAGAAGGCTCCAGAAGACCGTCGTTCGTGAAGCGTGAAACGCCCGAATCCGAACACGAACGACGCTTCACGAGAAACGCATCACGGCTTTTGTGCTGGCGGACTATTTCAGCCTTCTGCTCATAGCGTGCGACCATGAAAACTGCCCACATCTGTTTTCTCTGGCATATGCATCAGCCCTATTACACGGACCCGGTCGCGGGATCTGCCAGTATGCCCTGGGTGCGCCTTCATGCCACCAAAGCTTATTACGACATGGCCTATGGGCTGGAAAAGTTCCCCGCCGTCAAAGCCACGTTCAACTTTACCCCCTCGCTCTTGCGGCAGTTGCACGAAGTGGGATCGGGAACGGTGCGAGACCTCTTCTGGGAACATGCGCAACGGCCTGCGGCGGACCTCCGTCCGGAAGAGAAGGCCTTTCTCGTCCGCCATTTCTTTTCCGCCAATTGGGCCACCATGGTGCGCCCCTACCCTCGCTACCATGAGCTGCTCGTCAAACGGGGAGCCGACACATCCGGCCACGACTTGGAGCGGGTGGCGCGGCAGTTTTCCACGCAGGATCTCCTGGACCTACAGACCTGGCACAACCTGGCCTGGTTCGGCTACGGCGCCGTCAGCCGCTATCCACGCCTGGCTGCGCTCCGCGCGAAAAACCGGGGCTTCACGGAAGAAGACAAGCAGGAAGTCCTGGCCCTCCAACTCGTTGCCGTGCAAGAAATCATTCCGCTCTATCGGCGCCTGCTGGAACGGGACCAGATCGAGCTGACGACGACGCCCTTCTTTCATCCGATCCTCCCGCTCCTCATCGATACGGACTTCACCAGACGAGCAAGGCCTGACCTCCCCCTCCCCGCGCGATTCCATGCGGCGGACGATGCGGAAACGCAGCTACGCCGCGCGGTCGAATTTCATACCGCCACGTTCGGCCGCCCCCCCGTAGGCCTCTGGCCGTCGGAGGGCTCCGTCTGTCCTGAGCTGATTCCTCTGTTGCCGAAGGTCGGACTCCGCTGGCTGGCGACCGACGAAGGCATCCTGGCCCGCTCGCTCGACGCGGCCCAGCAACCGTGGCAGCGGCAGCAGGATCTCTATCAGCCCTACTCGGTCGGACCGGAAGGTCAAGAAGTCACGATATTGTTTCGCGATCGGGAGATCTCCGATGCCTTCGGCTTCGTCTACCACAAGACGACTCCGGAGATGGCAGCAGACGATGTCCTCCGCCGGCTGCGGCAGATCATTCACGATACGCCGCAGGAACAGGTCACCATCGCGATTGTGCTCGACGGGGAAAATCCCTGGGAGCATTACCACGAGGGAGGCGAACAGTTTCTCTCGCTTCTCTATAAGGCCTGCTCGACCGGCGCGCTCGATAGCGATACCGTTCGCGCCACCACCGCCACGGTTTCCGAAGCGCTCGAAGCAGCGCCGGCCACTCGCCGGGTCAGCCACCTCCATTCAGGTTCCTGGATCAATCAGGACTATAAGATCTGGATCGGCCACCAGGAAGACAATCATGGCTGGGACCTGATCAGCCACACGCGATCCCGTCTCGCCGAAATTTCCGCCACCCTCCCGCCGGAACGAGCCCAGGCAGCCTGGGACGAACTCTATGCGGCGGAAGGCAGCGATTGGTTCTGGTGGTACGGGGACGACTTCGATAGCGGCTACAATGAGGAATTCGATCGGCTCTTTCGGACTCACCTGCGCAATGTCTGGACGCTTGCGGGACTGACTCCGCCCGATCTCTTGAATCAGCCGATCTGCCGCCCGCGCGGCGCGCCGGAGGCAGACCAGGTGACAGCGCCTCTAGCCTTGCTAAGCCCCTCCATCGATGGACTGGTCACCAACTTTTTCGAATGGCGAGGCGCGGGCAGGATCACCACACAGCCGCCACTCGGCGCGATGTGGAAAGCGGAAGGGGTGCTGACCGATATTTACTTCGGGTGGAACCTTGAGCAGCTGCATGTCCGGCTCGATCCGGACGAGCAATCGCAGCCACGCCAGGCAGGGTTGACGGTCGAGCTGCAACTCCAGACACCGGAGCACCTCTACAGCCTGTCCTTTCCCCTTGCACCGTCAGGGTCAAATCAGTTCTTGCTCTCACGGAAACTGGCGAGCGGCCATTGGCAGGAGATCGGCCCTTCCCCCTCGATCTGCGGCCGGAACATTGTCGAACTGGCTGTGCCGTTCACGGACCTCCAGCTCACAGCCGGGCAGGAAATCCACATGACCATCCTGGTGATGGAGCATGGCCTGGAAGTCGCGCGCTACCCGCACCACAAGCCTGCG
>CAMDPZ010000051.1 GCA_945905765.1 Nitrospira lenta | reverse complement strand
GCGAAGACGCCGCCCCGGTCGATGTCCCCCACGAGGAGCACCGGCGCATCCGCCAGTTTGGCCACATGCATGTTGACGATGTCGCGGTCCTTCAAGTTGATCTCGGCCGGGCTTCCCGCCCCCTCGATCACGACGAGGTCATAGTCCGTTCTAAGCCGCGCGAGCGATTCCTCGATCACCGGCATGAGGCGCGGTTTATAGTCGTGATACTCCGTCGCGGTCATGCTGCCGATCGGTTTGCCCTGCACCACGACCTGGCTGCGCCGATCGCCTTCCGGCTTGAGCAAGATCGGATTCATGTCCACGGATGAGAGAATGCCCGAGGCCTCCGCCTGGACCGCTTGCGCCCGCCCGATCTCCAGACCCTCGGCTGTGACGGCTGAGTTGAGCGACATGTTCTGCGACTTGAAGGGCGCGACGCGCAGTCCTTCGCGCCGAAAGAACCGGCAGAGCGCCGTGACCAGGAGACTCTTCCCGGCAGAGGAGGCAGTCCCCTGGACCATGATCGTGGGAGCCAGTCCGCTCACCGGACCCTCCTTGCATGGGCCGAGCAGGCCCGCACGAAACCCTGCGCCAGGGTTGGATTCGAGGCCCAATGGGCATGGACATAGGAGGCCAACGTATGGCCCTGGCGATAGCCCTCGTGGAAGACCTCGCCTCCGCGCCGGCGACGCACATGGTAGGTGCACTCGACTTCTGCCGGAAGGCGAAAGTCCGAATAGCGAAATTGATGGCCGCGGAATTTCAGGCCGGCAGGACCGAGCATCGTCTCGTCTGTTGTTTCCACCTCCACATAACCGAGCGCCTGCAAACGGTCTTTCATCTCCGCTTCGCCTGGGATGAGCCCCACCATGGGATGCAATGTGCCGTCGAGCGTCCTGATGCCGTTGGACAGATACATGAGGCCGCCGCATTCGCCGTAGATAGGTCCTTGGGATTCGGCAAAGGACCTCACATCCTTAAGCATCGAAAGATTCCGCGACAGATCCTCCGCATGGACTTCCGGGTAGCCGCCCCCGAAATAGAGACCGTCCACGTCCGGTAAGCGCACATCGTGAATAGGAGAGAACCGCACAAGCTCCGCGCCAAGGCTCTCAAGACGGCGAAGGTTGTCGTCGTAATAGAAATGGAAGGCCTCGTCGAAGGCGAGACCGATTCTGCATCGTGCCCCCTCCCCGACGATCCGTGCCGCCGCAGGAATTTCAGGAAGAGCCGGCGCGGATTGAGCCAGCGCCACGATCGCATCGACATCGCACCACTCGCTCACCCGATCGCCCCAGGCCACGAACACATCTTCCGGGACCGTCGCTCTGTCCGCGCTATGCAGACCCAGATGCCGGTCCGCGAAAGCCAAGGCTGCTTCCTTGGGCAATCCGCCCAGAACAGGAGGCTTCCCCTCCGTCGCCTTGCGGAGCAAATCGAGATGCCCCCGGCTGCCGAGCCTGTTACAAATGAGGCCGGAAATCTGAAGATCCGGATCGAAAGTCGAGAACCCTTTGGCCAACGCCGCAATACTGCGGGCCATGCCTCCCGCATCGCAGACTAGCAGCACCGGCGCCTGGAGCCACTTGGCGATCTCGGCGGTCGAGCCCTCGCCGCTCGTCGGTGACGCCCCATCGAACAGACCCATCACCCCTTCGATCACAGCGATGTCCGCCCCTTGCGAGGCATGAGCAAAGGTCGAGAGGACCGCTTCTCGCCCCATCATCCATCCGTCCAGATTGTGGCAGGGAGCGCCGGCTGCGCGGACATGATAGGTCGGATCGAGATAATCAGGACCGCACTTGAAGACGCCCACCTTCAAGCCCCGCGCGCGCAAGGCCCGGACGAGCCCGACCATGACCGTCGTCTTGCCGACGTTGCTGGAGATACCGGCAATGACGAGCCGTGGAATCGTCACAAATCAATCTCCGCCGACGCTGGCGTGGCTTGCGCTCCGTCGATCCGGCTCGTCTCCAGCGCTCGGAGCAGATCAGGCCTGGGCCGCTCGTCCCACTTGTCATGAAACACCAACTCATGCAGCGGCAGCTTTGGCAACCAGCCGTTGCTTTCGAAAATAGGCCGCTCGGGGAAACTCTCCACAAACCCGACGCAAAGATAGGCCACAGGAATGATCCGCTCGGGAATTCCGAGAATCGTGCGGAGGACTGCCGGCTCCATAATGCTCACCCAGCCGACTCCGACCCCTTCCGCCCGCGCGGCCAGCCAGAGATTTTGAATCGCGCAGCAGGTGCTATAGACGGCGGTTTCCGGAATCGTGTTCCGCCCGATCACCGTCGGCCCGAACCGCTCCTGGTCGCAGGTGACACAGAGGTTGAGGGGCGAATCGAGAATTCCCTCCAGCTTGAAGGAAAGATACTTCTCGCGGCGCTCCTGATCGAAGGTTTCCGCTGCGCGCAGCCGTTCGACCTCGACATGGGCCCGCACCTTGGCGCGGATCTCGCGATTCTCCACCACGAGAAAGTTCCAGGGCTGCGAGAGCCCGACCGATCCTGCCTGATGCGCGGCCATGAGGATGCGAGCCAGGGTTTCGTCCGGAATGGGATCGGGAAGAAAGGCACGCATGTCGCGGCGGCGCGTGATCGTTTCATACAGGCCCCGGCGCCAGGCTTCCGGAAAAGCATGATCCGTCATAATTTCCCCACCATCGACAGAACGAGTGAGACCAGCGAGGCCACATCGTCTTCCTTAGCCAAGACCACAGATTGAGCCCCGCATTGGCGCGCTGCTGCTGCGGTCTGAGGACCGATCGCCGCCATCGGCAAACCCAACAAGGCCTGACCGAAATCGCCGGACAGGACGGTGCGAGCCGCAGAGGAACTCGGCAGGGCCACGAGATCGATCGGCGGCAAGGGAGCCGTCGGCATCCGATGCACATACCGATAGGCGGCCACCGCTTCGACCTCCGCCCCGACCTTCGTCAGTTCGTGACGTAAGTTGGGACGGCCCTCCTCCCCTGTCACGAGAAGAAAAGGTCCCTGCTGAAACAACCGCGACTGTTCTCCCACCGCCTCCTGACATGCCCCGCGCAAAGCCACAACAGATTCGATACCATGCCGTGACAGGGCCTGAGCCGCTGCTGCTCCGACCGCGATGACCGGCAGGTCGAGGGTAGGCACATGTGACAAGACCGCCTCGACCCCGGCAGCACAGCCAAAGACGATGCCGCGAAACTCATGGAGCCGAGCCAAGGCCTTATCAATAGGAGAGCCTCCGTTCAACGAGACCGCTTCGACTTCGGGAATTTCCAGCACCTCTGCTCCGAGCGCACGGAGTTCCGCTGCCATGGCAGAGAGGCCCGGGCGAGCGCGCGCAACGAGCAGCCGCCGTCCCGCCAGAGGGCGCCGCTCGAACCAGGCAATCCGTTCACGCAATCCCACGACATCGCCCACGATAACCAAGGCCGGAATGGCAAGATCGACCTGTTCCATTTTCCCTGGAAGGGTCGCCAAAGTCCCGACGATCACATTCTGCTCAGGAGTGGTAGCGGAGGCGATATAGGCAGCGGGGGTCTCGGCTGAACGGCCTGCCTGGATCAATCGCAGAAGATTCGCCGAAAGCTTTCTGGCAGCCATGAACAACACCAGGGTGCCCTTGCCGCTGGCAGCCTTAGCCCAATCGGTGAGACTCTGGCTCCCTTCGACATCGTGGCCGCTCAGGAAGGTCACGTCGGAGGAATGCAGACGATGAGTGAGAGGAATGCCCGCATAGGCTGCTGCGCCAAGGGCGGATGAAATACCGGGAACGATCGTGCAGGGAATGCCTGCTTCCGCCAGTTCTTCCGCTTCCTCTCCGCCCCGCCCAAAGATCAGCGGATCTCCTGCCTTCAATCGCACGACGGTCCTGCCAGCTTTGACGCGAGCCAGCACCTCCGGATGCAATCGATAGCCTATCGCTCCCTCACCATGGCGCCGGCCTACTGGCAGCAGCTCGGCTTCAGGCCTGATGAGAGCAAGAATGGCTTTCGAGACCAACTCATCGTAGGCCACCACGTCCGCGGCCCGCAGCAGTTCCAGCGCACGAACTGTAAGCAATCCAGGATCGCCTGGGCCTGCCCCGACCAGATAGACCATGCCTGTTCGAATCTCCGGCTCAGTCGGCACGCATCTCTCCTTGCTGCTTCACAGCCGGCTCGCCCTTCCGGAACCGATGGGTAAATTCCGGATCGTACAACTTCGAATTGGCAAACTCGGTCGCCGTGAGCACACGCCCCACCAACACCATCGAGGTCGAATTGAGCTTGGCTGCCTTAGCCTTGTCGGCGATATCAGCCAGGGTCCCGGTCACGATCACCTGATCGGGCCAGGAGGCTTTATGCACGATGGCCACAGGACAATCGGCTCCATACGAGGGAATCAAATCACGCACGACATCCTTGAGGAGCGTGATGCTCAGAAACAGCGCCAAGGTCGCTTGATGCTTCGCCAGGTCTTCCAGTTTTTCTCCCGACGGCATCGAGGTCCGCCCCTCCGCCCTGGTCAGGATCACCGTCTGAGATAATTCCGGGAGAGTGAGTTCACGGCCCAGAGCCGCAGCCGCTGCGGTAAAGGAGGAAACGCCGGGAATGATCTCGTAGGCAATACCCAACTCTGTCAGCCGGCGCATCTGCTCGGCGGTGGACCCGAAGATCATCGGATCGCCCGTATGGACCCGCGCCACATCCTGGTTTGCATCGCGGGCCGCCACGATCACCTCGACGATCTGTTCGAGCGTCATCCCCGATGAATCCATCACCTTGGCATCGGGCCTGGCATGGGCGATGACTTCTTTCGGGACCAGCGATCCTGTGTAGAGCACAACGGGACAGGACGCAATCAACTCCGCTCCGCGAAGCGTGAGGAGTTTCGGATCGCCAGGGCCTGCTCCAATAATATATACGCGCATCATGACTCCTTTACGTACACTTCAACACCGTCTCTCGCACAATCTGCCAAATCTCTGATGGGATCTCTCCCAGCCACTGCGCGTCAATATTGCCGACCGGCGCCGCGCGGTGTTCCTGTTTGGGATCGGTCACCAAACGCCAAAGTCGGTCGCTCACCGATCCATTCCGCTGGATCACGAACCGATCCACCAGCAACCGGGCCAAGGCTTCTCCCTCGACGTTCATGGTCACGTAGGGTTGCGGAACCTGAACCGGACGAAGAAGCGAAAGCCTGATAAAGGGCCGTTCCATCGCATCGATCACACCGGGGGACTCGAATCCCACCGCAACAAAATCGCAGGGTTCCTTGGGATTGCCCACCAGAAAGAACTGTCCTTCCGTCTCGGCCAGAATGGCTCCGGCTAAACGTCCGACCAGCGCCATCAGTCAGCCTCCGAGGCAGGAGGCACGACAAGTGAGAACCCAGGCCTCTGACCTGGGAGGACAGCCCCGTCGAAACTGTACTTATTGGTATAGCCGCGCGGCGTGACCATGTAACCCTCGAACATGAAGGTATTGCTCGACCCGATGATGACGGTGGTCAACATCCCGATTTCGTAATCCAGGAAGTTATCCAAATCGGTCAGGACCACTTGCTGCATATCGCGATAGGCGCTCTTCACCAGGGCCACCGGCGTGTTCCCCTCGCGGTGACGCCGGATAATCGCCTGGGCATCCACGATCTGCCTCGTGCGCCTGCCGCTGGCAGGATTGTAGAGACCGATCACGAAGTCCGCGCCAGCCGCCGCTTCGATCCGCTTCTCGATCACAGACCAGGGGGTCAGCAGATCCGAGAGCGAGATCGAGCAGGAATCATGGACCAAGGGCGCTCCGACCAGGGAGGCGCAGGAATTGAGCGCGGTCATCCCTGGGATGAGGCGGAGTTCCGGCGAGTCGCCCCTCTTCCAGCCCGTTTCTTTCAGGACCTGAAAAACCAGGCCTGCCATGCCATAGACTCCCGCATCGCCGGAAGAAATCAAGGAAACCGTCGCGCCATCTCTCGCCCGCTCAATAGCGGCGCGGGCGCGGCCGATCTCTTCCGTCATCCCGGTCTTGATGATCTCTTTGCCTTCGAGCAGATGGCGGACCAGCTTGATATAGGTGCTATAGCCGACCACGAGCTGGGACTCGGCAATCGCCTTCAAGGCAGCCGGAGTCGCATGGTCCTGCGCACCAGGCCCGATGCCCACGACATAGAGAATTCCTGTTGCATCGCTCATAGGCTGCCCACCTCCATCTGCCG
The DNA here is from genome assembly GCA_945905765.1 of Nitrospira lenta. Taxonomy (GTDB): domain Bacteria; phylum Nitrospirota; class Nitrospiria; order Nitrospirales; family Nitrospiraceae; genus Palsa-1315. The sequence goes on along the minus strand of CAMDPZ010000051.1, from coordinate 10,055 downwards.
TTTTACGAAGGCCCGCCGCGCCACGGCCAAGGTCATCGATCGTCCCGCTCCCGGTTCCGTATAAATCTGTTTGGGCACGAGGAGCTCCTCCACTCCTGCCGCAAGCAATGCAGCCGGCTCCGACACCCCGCGCGAACCGACATGCTGTTTCACCTTCTCCGAGGGATTCTGGATACCAGGCACCACGTCCAATTGCTCCGGCGGATAGGTGCGCAGGGGCCAGCCATATTTCTCGCTCAAGGTCAGCAACGCCGGCTCGTCTTTCTTCACGTCGATGGTCGCCAGCTCTTTGACAGATTTTGGTGAGAGGCCCTGCTTGGCCAAAATGGCCAGAACTCCCCGCTCCACCAGATCGGGAGCCGTGCCTCTATCGCAGCCGATCCCGAGCACGAGACTCTTCGGGCGATAGATGACGGCATTCTTCCAATGGGCCGGATGGGACAAGCCGATCTCGCGATCCGTGGCGATCAAGAGAATTTCAAACGCCTCCGGGTCTACTCCCTCCAGCGAAGTGGCGTAGCGGACACCCTCAGGCAAAGGCTTCTCGGCAGGCCACCAGTCAGGCTCTCCCGTCTCCTGCACAAAGAGTACGTCGGTCGCATTCACGACTGCGGCACAGCCCCTCGTCACGTTACGGTCCGCATCGTCGAGCATCCATCCCAAGTCGCGGCCCAAAATATCCACCGTCAAGGTGCCGATCGCATCGGACGCAGTCGTCACGACCGACTGAGCCCCCAGGGCGGTCGCGACCCGCTCCGTAAATATATTGCCTCGGCCCACGTGACCGGACAGGACACAGATCGAGAAGCGGGCGGCATCGTCGATGCAGACCACCGCCGGATCGACCTTCTTGTTCTTCAAAAGCGGCGCGATCATCCGCACCACCGCCCCGACACTGATAATAAAAATATGACAATCGTACGAGGGAAAGGTCTCGATCAGCGCAGGGCCCATCGGCAACGGCAGACGAAGCGCACCAGCCGGCGCAGAGGCGAACAGCTTCTCCGACACAAAGAGGTCTGCGCCGGATAGATGCGGCATTAAACGGGAGGCAATCGCGATCCCATGCTTCGTGATGGCATAGACCGCAAATGGTTTACGTTCGACGATCATGCCCCTGTCTCTCTCGTGGCCAATCGCGGGGTCGCAGGCACCAGGCCTGCCAACAGACCGCTCCGCTCCTTGCGCGACACGATGATCATCGCGAAACAATCGCCCCGCTCGGTCTGGATCGTGCGGATATCCCGGACGATCCTCTGTTCCGCCATGGTGGCCTTCGACACATAGACTGCCCGGTCGGTCAGGCCCTGCCGGTCCAGCGCTTCAACCACTTTGGGAATTTCTGTGCCCATCTTCATCAAAACGACTGTGTCGAACATCTCCAACACCTGGTTTAGATCTTCCACTCCGTAGCTGGCTGGCAAAATGGCGATCCGTTCCTGCCCATCCGCCAGGGGAATGCCGGTCACGGAGGGCACGGCCATGATCGAGGAGACACCTGGGACGACTTCGATCCGGATACCGGGCCAGCGCAGCGGAGCTTCCCGGCGCAGATAGATGAAGGTGCTAAAGAGCGAGGGATCTCCTTCCGTCGCAAAAGCAACCGACAAGCCCTTCTCCAGCCGCTCCCCGATGGCGGTGAAGGCGGCGTCCCAGGCAGGCTTCAACCGCTCCGGGTCCTTGTTCATCGGGAACGTCAGAAAAATCCGTTCCTGCCCTGGAATCTCGCCCAGGGTCGGTTTGAGAATCTTCCAGGCCATCGACTCTCCGTAATCGGAGCTGCGAGGCAGAGCAATGACCTGCGCCTGCTTCAACACATTGAGCGCGCGGAGCGTAATCAAATCCGGCGCGCCGGGACCGACCCCGACTCCATATAATGTTCCGTAGTTCATGAGACCGCTCCTGTCTGGCTGGGCTTCTCGACTGAGAAAATTTGAATCGGGTTCAAGGATTCGTACCGAAGATAATGGGCCAGGGGCTCAGCTCGCGACACTTGGAGCAAGGTCACATCCGGCACCAACCCGCGCTTCCGCAAGGTCTGATAGGTCTCCGCCACATTCTCCAGCGTGATGGCGTTCACGACCAGACGGCCGCCCGGTTGTAGCCGGTCCATGACGACATCGATGATCTCTTCCATGCTCCCCTTGCTGCCTCCGATGAAGACCGCGTCCGGCGCGTCCAATCCTGCCAGCGCCTCCGGAGCCCGGCCTGCGATGACTCGCACATTGTCCACCGCATGGGCCAACAGATTTTCGCGGCAGATCTCGACCCCTTCCGGATCGACCTCGATCGCATAGACCAGGCCTTTCGGCGCGAGCAAGGCTGCCTCGATCGACACAGACCCTGAACCGGCCCCGATATCCCAGACCACACTGTCCGGCCTGATCCCCATCGCAGCCAGCGACAAGAGTCTCACTTCGCGTTTCGTGATGAGGCCCTTCTTCGGCATCCGTTTCGCGAATTGATCCTCATGGAGAAAGGGAATCGTCGCGGGGGCGCGCCAGGAGGGATCGGAGCGGACGAGCAACAGCACGTTGAGCGGCCCGATATCCTGACAGGCAGCCAGAGCCGCCACGTCGAATCGCCGGACCTTCTCATCCGGCCCGCCAAGATTCTCACAGACCCAGGCCTCCCAGGCAGTCTCTCCATGCTCGACCATGCGCTGAGCCAGCACTGACGGCGAATTCTTGTCATCGGTGAAGATCGCCACCTTGGCCTGGCCCTTGAGCCTGGTGAGGAATCCCTCGGAGGACCGGCCATGGAGAGACACAAAGGCCGCGTCGTCCCACTTCAATCCGGCTCGGGCAAAGGCCCATTGCATCGAACTGGGCTGAGGTAGCACCTCGACATGTTCGGCGCCCAATCGCTTGATCACCAGACTGCCGATACCGAAAAATAAGGGATCGCCGGAGGCCACGACACAAACATTCTGTTCCTCTGCCAGTTCCGCCACCCGGTCCAGCACCGACGCCACGCCGCCCTTGAGCACGATCTTCTCGCCCTGAAATTGCGGGAAGAATTCAAGATGGCGCTCACCCCCCACTAGCACCCCCGCCTTCATCACCGCATTCATGGCGCGGCTCGTCAGGCTTGCACAGCCGTCGTCCCCGATCCCGATCAAGCTAATGGCGCGTCTTGGACTCATGCAGGAGCCTTTGCCGAAAGGAGCAACAGAGCATGGATGATCGCAACGGCAATGGGGCTGCCCCCCTTACGGCCGCGGGCCACGATATAGGGAGTCGAGAGTTCCAATGTCACTTCCTTCGACTCAGCCGCCGACACGAACCCGACCGGCACGCCAATGATGAGAGCCGGCTTCGCTCCCTCCTCGCGAATCAGACGGGCCAACTCCAACAAGGCAGTCGGAGCATTGCCGATCGCCACCACCGCTCCATCGAGCAGGTTGAGGCGATGGGCCTTTTTCATGGCCTCGATCGCGCGAGTCGAATTGTTGGCCTTGGCCGTCGCGATCACATCCTCGTCCGAAATAAACGAATAGACCTTGCAGCCGTAGGAGGAGAGCCGTTCCTCGTTCAGGCCGGAGGAAATCATCTTCACATCGACCAGGAGAGGACAGCCTCCTTGAAGGGCCGCCACCCCGGCGCGCACCGCATCGGGATGGAACTTCATCAGGGTTTTAAACTCGAAGTCCGCCGTGGCATGGATCACCCGACGCACGACCTGCCATTCGTCTTGCCCGAAATCGTGCGAACCGGCTTCCTGATCAATGATCGCGAAACTGCTATCCTCAATGCTCCGCCCGAGCGATGTCATCTGTCTCATATCATTCATCTCTGCACCTCCGGGTAACGACCGAGCAAGGAGCCGCCGAAATCCACCAGACAGGTTTCCACTGCCAGCTTGCCGCCCGCATGGGCCTGACAATGTTCGACGACCTTCTTGCAAATCAGCGACGTGATACCGACGAGGCCGGCCTCGCGGCACAATTCCAACACATGACGGGCTGTATTGGCCTGACGGATGGCCGCCACCAATTCGTCCGACGCGGACAACTCTGATGCCAGCGACGCCAGAAACTCCATATCCACTTCCGATCCCGCGACATGGGTCTGCATCTTGCCGTTGGCCATCTTCGACAGTTTCCCCATCATCCCGACGATGATGGCTCGCGCAATCCCTCGCTTCGCACATTGCTTGACGCCGACGCCGATGAAATCGCCCACCTGAATAAAGGCCTGTTCCGGCAACTGCGGATAGAGGGCCATCGCATATTGTTCCGACTTACCGCCGGTCGTGAGCACCAGTTCGCGCAGACCGCCAGCCGCTGCGACATCGATCTCCTGCATCACGCTCGCCTTGAAGGCAGCCGTGGAATAGGGCCTCACGATGCCGGTCGTGCCGAGGATAGAGATGCCGCCCAGAAGGCCGAGCCGCGCGTTAGTGGTCTGCTTGGCCATCTCTTCGCCGCCCGGCACGCTGATCGTCACGACCGCGCCCCCGCAGGAAACGCCGGCGAGTTCTTCTCCCACCATCTCCGTAATGTTGCGCCGCGGGACCGGATTGATCGCAGGCCCGCCGATCTCCAGACCTAAGCCGGTCTTGGTCACGGTAGCCACGCCAGGACCGCCCCTGATCTCGATACCTGGTTCGGTCCTCAGCTCCACTTCAGCCGTCAATTCTGCTCCATGGGTACAGTCGGGATCGTCGCCTGCATCCTTGATGATGCTGCAAACCACGCGACCGTCCAGACGCTCACAACGGGCAAGGGCAAACGTGACTCTCGTCCGGTTCGGCAGGGTCGTTTCAATTTCAGCCAGCATGGAGCCCTTCACCAGACAACGAGTCGCAGCCTTAGCTGCCGCCGCGGCACAGGCGCCGGTGGTAAACCCGGTGCGCAGCCCCTTCCGATCTTTTGGCGGGACGCTCTTGTCCATAGTCAGATACCGGCACCTTCTGCCAAACCGCTGAAACGCTCACGGATCTTCGCCGCCCGTTCAGGGCTGTAATGCTCTGCCTTCGCTTGGTTCGTGCCACGGAACGTCACTCGACAGAGCAAATCCCCATCGGCCCCTATGAACTCCAGCGCTGCATTGGCCTCGTCCTGCTGCCGGTAGAGCAGCTTACTTCCCTCTTCGATCTTGAGATGCACATGGGTCTGGCCCTCTTCGCCCAGCGTGACCCACTCAGTCCCCTGCCGCAGGGTCAGCAGCCCATGGACCTCGGCAATCGCACCGGACGAACGGACGATGACGCTCGTATCCCCATACGCAAGCGCTGCCTCCAGCGCTGCAAGAATCTGCTCCCGTCCGGTCATGCGGACTTCTTCGGCATATTGAAAAACGACTCCACCTGCTCCTTGTCCACGGCTACTCCGGCTGCGACCAAATCATCGAACAGCACCTGGTTCACGGCACCATCGCCCGCGATGAAGGCCTGAGCAAGATCGCCGCGCGACAACAACTCACGGAGAATGGCTCTGGCCTGAGGAATCCGGTCTTGATGACCAACCGCGGGAATTGCGGCAATCCTCACCTCGCCACAGGCTGCGGGAACCTGCCGCTGCACGAACTCATCCGGGAGAAAATACTCAGCCGAACCGCGCAACCACATGAGCTGAGCCTGAGGCAGCAGCGACGCAAAGCTGGTCGCGCGTAACAGGCCCAGCGCGGCAGTAATCCCTGTATCCGTCGCCAGGATCAGCGTCCTCCCGGACGCCCCCTCTCTCGGACAGAACTTCCCCCAAGGCCCGCTAAACAAAATGTCCGTTCCCGCTGTCAACCCATGTACGAAGGCAGAACCCAATCCCTCGGGGATGCGCTTTACGGCGAGCTGAAAGCTCCGTTGCTCCGCATCGCCGGTAAGAAACGAATAGGCCCGCTTCACGGCCTTGCCGCTCGGCAAGACGATTCGACTGTCGAGGATGAGATACTGGCCGCCAACGAACCCCAAGGGCTCGGTCGCGCAGAGATCGAGGAGCAGGGTATCGGGCCCCAGCCTCTCGGTTCCCACCACCTGAGCCATCTTCGCCACAGCCATCACGCCTACCCGGCCGGATAGATCTCATGGACAAAATCATGCATCTCGTCAAGATCCCGGTAGAGATGCATGAGCCCCTCGATCTGATGCGTCAGGTCGAGCTCGACCTTCTTCGTCAACACAATGAGGGTGCGCAAATACGGCAGCTTCGGATCGTCGGGACGGGTCGCGGACACGCGTTGCTCCAGCGCGGACACCGCGCCTTCGTAAAATTGCTTGAGCGACGCCAAATCCTTGGCCCCGCACATCGAACGAATCGGTCCCGGTTGATCGGCCCCGGTCCCCAGCTCGGCCAGCTCATGCTGCCGCTCCGCTTCATTCTTGATCCCGAGTATGTCCATCAACCCTAACCGCAGCCCTGCGATTTCATGACAGGCCATCGTCTCTCCTCCGTTACTGCATAATATTATCGACCAGGCGGCTGACCAGCCGATCGCCCAGCAGATGTTCCTCGATCAATTCCTTGGCATCCGTCTCTTTCACACCCCGGTACCAGATGCCGTCCGGATAGACCGCCACCGTCGGCCCCTCTCCGCAGCGGCCCATACACGAAGTCTTCGTCACCCGGATATCCAGCTCGCGGCCCCTTTCCTTGATCAGCCGTCGCAAAGTGGCAATCAGCGTAATGCTCCCGGCGTCGGCGCAATCGGCATTCCCGCAGACCAGCACATGTTTGGCAAGCGGACGATGGGCATGGACGTGCGGCATGGCCTGCGCATGGGTGAATCCATGCCGGAGACTCCAGAGCAGCGCCTTAAGCCCTCCCACCTTCCCGGTCACAGCGGACACAGGCACGCGATATTGACAGGTGTCGCAGGGAAGCGGCCGCTCCCCCTCCATCGCTTCATGGAGCCGCTCGTCCATTAGCTTGAGCAAGAGGTCGTCGATGCCCAAATGAGGCGCCAGCTCCGTCTTGATCCAGGGGTAGCGGGCCTGAAACGATTCCACCTGTTCGCGAATCTTGGTGATCAACCTCCCGCCAAAGAGAAAATAGGGCACCACGACGATCCGTTCGGGACGCGAACGGGCGACCAGTTCCACTGTCTCCTCGAATAGCGGCCTCGTGACGCCGACGAAGCAGGGCACCACCCACCCGATCTCGCGCCCTTCGGCCAGGAGGCGCACAACTTTACAAAAGTCCCCGTTCGCGTCCGGATCGCTGGCGCCGCGGCCCACGACCACGATGGCGGTCTTCGCAAAGTCACGGACGCCTTCCAGCGATGCCCGCGCCCGCTCGAAGGCCAGCTCCACGAGATTGGGATGGACGCCCAAGGCGTTGGCCACGGTAAAACGAACGGCAGGAAAATCCTGCCGGGCCTGCGACAGCGCGAGAGGAATATCGTTTTTCACATGCCCCGCGGCAAAAAGGAAGAGCGGCAGCACGACCACCGAGTCGGTCCGTTGCGCCAGCTCGCGAAGGGCGTCAGCCAACGACGGCTTGGCCAGCTCCACATAGCCATGCGCCACGTCGAGATCGGGACGCGCCGCGTGATAGGCTGCGACCAAAGACTCGAACTCGGCATTGGCGCTGGGATCGCGGCTGCCGTGCCCGACGATGAGCAATCCCGTGATCATACGACAGGGACCGATCCGGGCCATGCTGCAGACATAAAAAAACCTCCGGCTCCACAACAGGAACGAGAGGTCGCTTGCCCAATAGGCAGGAGAGATCCTCCGTTACCGCGCGGAGAAACAATGCCATGTCATCTCGGATAGGTCTCCTGGCTCGCAAGTTCAGAAGGTCGGACCTTCAACGCGTCCCCCAACCTTCCCCGACGAGGTCGTCGAGTGGCTGAAACAGGGGCTGCTTCCTACTTACAGTGGCGGGACCGCGCCGGATTTTCACCGGACTTCCCTTTTTCGCCCTTGCGGGCATCCGAGAGGTTACTGACTTATCAAAAGTGATACTGTAACGCGGGCTGACAGGCCCTGTCAAGCTGAAATACTAGCCCGCATTATTCATGACGGTTCGTCGCGAAATCGCGCAGTCGCGTTGCGAGACAGGCACACGGAGCGGTGAGGTCCCGAGGCGTACTTGAGCAGTACGTCGAGGGAGCGAGCTGCGAGCCTGCCTGCCGAAGGCCCATCGCAGCAGCGAATCCGCGATTGCAGCAGAAGTGTTCATGAATAATACGGGCTGGGAAGCCGACCAAAGAGGCGGGGACTGATTATCGCGGGAAATCCTGGACATCGTTCGCGATCATGCGCCCTAAATATTTCGAGCCATTAATGTTCAAATGGTTTCGATCCCGATACAGCAACTGTCCGTCCCTCTCCATCGTACAGAGCTTGTCGTCGCAAAAATGTTTGGCGGTGTGTAAAATTTTCGCCTGCCCGTTCGTACGCGCCACGGACTCAAGAATGGGATAATAGGTTTCATACTGGCGGGAGAAATAGTCGCGGTTTTCGGCGCAGGCGCTCGTCCGGCTAAACATTCTCTCGTATTTGCACTTCGGTGGGTCGAACGTAAAGTTCGGGACGTCGTCTGTGACGTACACGGCTTTATGAGCGGCAGTAAGCAGATCAACCGTTGCCGCTAATTCATCTCTGAACTTGCCTCGCTCCATCATCAATCCCGTCCGTCCGTTTCCACTCCACTTCGCCGAGAGGATCACCGTGCGGATACGCTCATCCCCGACGACATGGTTAAAGATATGCTCAAAATCACGGGAGCTCGTGAAAGGCAGACTCGTCCTGAAGTAATAGACCACATTCCTGTCGGGCAATGCTTCTGCGAGCCCCAGAAACAGAGGCTCCGCATGACTATCGCCGATAATGGCGAGATCGACCGGGGCATCCTTGCGGGACTGGAAACATCTGACAGACCCGTTCAACTGCACGGCCTCGTTTCGGATGCTGACCGGCATACAGGGATAAAACGTGCGGCCCACATATTCGTGGAACTGATCCTGCCCGATATCGCCATCGTTTTTAATCTCTCGCGGGCTCATGCCCTCTTTCCATAACAACCCGCCCTTCTCCTGGTTGAGGCCGGCGACGAGCCCCACGGCCAGCATCGATACCATTAATACGATGACTCCTGCTCTGCCAGGCTTGCCAAATCGCACCGGCCGCTCGATCAACCGATAGGTCAACCAGGCCAGCACTATGGAGATGGAAACGGCTGCGAGCCGTACCTCGACTGCAGGCGTTTCGCTTTCGATGACCCGCGCAAATGCGAGCAGGGGCCAATGCCAGAGATAGAGGGGAAAACTGATCAAGCCGAACCAGACCAGCAGGCGATGGGAGAGCACGGCGCGATTGAGCCAGGCCTGGGCGCCGGCCGAAATAATCAGCACCGCGCCGGCGGTCGGCAGCAAGGCCCACCAACCGGGGAATGCCCGTTCTTTCGTGATGAAGATGACGCCGGCCACAAGAAGCGCCGCGCCGCAGCATGATCGCAGACTGTCGCTGCCGATCTTCAGCCGCTGCAGGGCACGTTCGTTGAAAAGCGCCAGATAGGCCAGACAAGAACCGCTCAAAAGTTCCCAGAACCGGGTCTGCGGAGAGTAGAAAGCGGCAACCACGTCGCTAGGAGCCTTCCAAATATTGAGAGCGAAGGAAATGACTGTGACGGCCAGGGTCACGGACAATAGATTGAACCGCTTCTTCCACGCGCACCACAGCAACAGAGGCCAGAGAATGTAGAACTGCTCCTCAATGCCCAATGACCACAAGTGGAGCAATGGCTTCGTCTCAGCGCTGTTATCGAAGTAGCCGGATTCCCGCCACAGGGTAAAATTCGAAATGAACAGGGCGCCGCGAACAATGTGTTTGCTCAGCTGCTTGGACTCATCAGCGAACAGCGCAAACCAGCCGAACGCAAAACTCGCGACAAACACCACGAGCAGCGCCGGAAAGATCCGTTTGATGCGGCGGCTATAGAACTCGACGAAACTGAAACTGTTCCGCTCCAGGTTCTCAAAAATGATCGTGGAGATTAAAAACCCGGAGATGACGAAAAAGACATCGACGCCGATAAAGCCGCCCTGGAGGGAGCCGGGGAACGCGTGAAAAGCGACAACCGCCAGCACGGCGATCGCCCGCAGCCCGTCAAT
>CAMDPZ010000050.1 GCA_945905765.1 Nitrospira lenta | reverse complement strand
CCGTGCAGGCCTATCTCGTGGTGACGAAGCGGGAGGGTATCGCGGCCCACGATCCCTGGCCTCAGGTGGCCAGGCGTCGTTTGGCCGCGATTGTGAAACCGCGGGTCGAGGCGGCGCTCAAGGCCAAGAACGACATGCAGGTGGTCACGTTCTTTCATAGCCATGGACAGGCTCCGGAGCAACATTACGCCGGCACACATCTGTTATTGGAGGTGGCCGAGGCGCATCAACGGCTGGGATTTTCCGTCGAAGCGGCGCGTCTCTATCAAATTCTGGTGCGGGACCGGAAGGCGGCGAAGTTTCACGAAGCCGCGCTCATCGGGTTGGGCGAGTGTTATTTGGCTCACCACGATTCCTCGGCTGCGCGGAACGTGTTTGAGAGTTTCCGCCTCCAGCATCCGCAGAGTCCTCAGTCGATGCTGGTGCTGGAGCATTTGACCACGGCCATGCTGGAGCAGGGAGATCGCCGGAGCGCCATCCGTGTAATGCGGAAGTGGCTTCTGGCGCATCCCAGCGAACCGAAGCGGGGCTGGATGCAGCTGACGCTGGCCAAAACGCTGGCGGAGGATCACCAAAACCAAGAAGCCGTGGCGGCATTTGAAGAGGCGGAGCGGCAGAAGTTTATTCAGTCGCCGAGCGATCAGCTCATCTTTGCGGATCTCCTGACGACGTTGAAGCAGTCTCAGCAGGCGGTGGCGCTTTATCAACGGATACTGGCCTCCAACCCGGCGCCGGATCAGGCCGAGTGGGCGCGCCTGCAGATTCTCCGCACCCTCGCGACACAAAAGCGGCATGGGCCGGCGCCTGCCCTACTCACTTCCGGCGCAGGGGCTGGCGATCCACTCCTGCATCGGACGGCAGAAGCGATCGAAGCCAGTCTTCGTCTTACCACCGAGAAGGAAGGAGGATGATGTGTTGAACGAATCCCCGACTCCGGCAAACACGGACAGCCATTTGCTGCAGGCCGCCTTTCGGAGTTTTGACGATGCGGCGGCGACCTTGCAACAGTCCTATCAGACGCTGACGTCCCGGTTGGAGCAGCTGGACGTGGAGCTGGCCGATCGCAACGAAGCATTGCGGAAAAACTTATGCGCCAATGAAGAATTGCGCGAGCATTTGACGGCGATAGTGGAGTCCCTATCGACCGGCTTGCTGGTCATGGATGAAGCGGGAACCATCACGCGCTGCAACCAGGCCGGCACGCAATTGCTCGGTTTGGCGCATGAGCAGATCGTTGGACAGTCCCTGGCCATGTGTCTCAAGGAGGCGCAGTTGGACGGCAATGTCTATCCGCTGACCACGCGGCAGGGCGCAGCCGTTTCACTTTCCCAGCGGGCCTTGCAGACGCGCGATGGGCGTCATGCCGGGAGCCTGGCCTTGATTCAGGACGTTACGGCGGTTCGTGAGCTGGAGGACCGGCTGCAACGCCGCAATCGCCTGGCGGCCATGGGCGAGATGGTCGGGCGGATCGCCCACGAAATCCGGAACCCGCTCGGCAGCATTGAGCTGTTCGCGTCGATGCTGCGCCGCGATTTGAATGACACGCCGGCGCTGCGGGGCTATGCCGAGCACATCTCGTCCTCGGTGCATATGATGAATCGCCTCTTGACGAATCTTCTGCTGTACACCAAGCCGGATTGTTCCCATGGAAAATGGCATGGAACCGAAGCGCTCATGCTGGATGCGTTGACCCTGGCCGCCCATGCCGTCGCCGGCGCGCGGGTCGATATTCGTCTGGCCGTCGATCCCGACGCCGCCCGCATCTGGTGCGACGAGGGGCAGATGAAACAAGTGCTCCTCAATTTAATTTTGAACAGCATCCATGCCATGCCGGACGGCGGCACGCTGACGTTGTCGGCTCGCGTGACGGAGGATGCCGCCTCCGGCGCATCCGGCATGCGCCTGTCGGTTTCGGATACCGGGGTCGGGATTCCGGCGGAGCAGCGGTCGAGAGTGTTCGACCCCTTCTTTACCACCAGGGATGAAGGCACCGGGTTGGGGCTGGCCATCGTCCATGCGATTGTCGAAGGGCATCGCGGCCGTATCGATGTCGAGAGCGTGGAGGGGAGCGGCACCACATTTACGATCGCCCTTCCGAACCGTCAGGAAGCCAGTTCCGCGCCGATCAGCCCAGCGCCAGCCTTGGCGTCCGTGGAGGAGTCCAGCGCGTCAGAAATGCTTGATGAGCAATTGTTGCTTGAAGAGGAGACCTCGGCATGAGCGACCACACCACCGAACGTTTGATGACAGAGAGTCCTGAGTTGGCAGAACGAATTCTGATCGTCGATGACGATCCCTCCATGCGCACCGCCTTGATGGAGTCGGTGCGGCGTCTGGGCTTTGACGTGCAGGGCGCCATGGACGGCGCCGACGCCGTCGAGCGGGTCAGCCGCTATAAACCCTGGCTGGTCGTGACCGATTTGAAGATGCCGCGGCTCGGAGGCCTTGACCTGATCAAGGAGATCAAGAGCCGCGCGCCTCAGACCTTGATGGTCCTGATGACGGCTTACGGAACAGTGGAAACCGCCGTGGAGGCGATGAAGTATGGGGCCAGCGATTACATCCTCAAGCCTTTTTCTACCGATTTGCTTGAACGGGTTATCGCCAATCTGAAAGCGCGCGGAGCGGATGCGTCGGCGTCGCCCGCCGTGCCGATCGACCAGCGCTCGATCCTGACGCAAGATCCCGGCATGGCCCGGCTGCTCAGCACGGTTGAAGGCGTGGCCGCGAGCCAGGCGACCGTCCTCATCAATGGAGAAAGCGGCACAGGAAAAGAGCTGCTGGCGCGTTTCATCCACAGCCGCAGCCCGCGGGCGCACCGTCCGTTCATTGCCGTGAATTGCGCGGCCCTGCCGGACGGACTGTTGGAGAGCGAGCTGTTCGGCCACGAGCGGGGTGCCTTTACCGGCGCCATTATGAAGAAGCTCGGCAAGTTTGAAATGGCGCATACCGGCACGTTGCTGCTGGATGAAATCAGCGAAATGAACATGGGCCTGCAGGCCAAACTGCTCCGGGTGATCCAGGAGCGGGAAGTCGACCGGGTCGGAGGGCGTGAGCCGGTCTCCGTGAACATTCGCGTCATTGCCACGACCAACCGCTCGCTCTACCACGAAGTGGAGCAGGGGCGGTTTCGGGAAGATTTGTATTACCGGTTGAACGTGTTCCCCATCACGGTGCCCCCGTTGCGGGAGCGGCCTGCGGACGTTCCGCTGCTCGCGAGACATTTCGCAGCCGTCTCTGCCGCGCGCAATGGCTTTCCGCAACCGACGGTATCGGCGGCGGCCTATGCCATCCTTCAGGAACGACGGTGGAAAGGGAACGTGCGCGAACTGGAGAATGTCATGGAACGGGCCGTGTTGTTGGCCGGGAACGAGACGATTCTTCCGATCCATGTATCGATGGAGTCAGGCGGACAACCGGCCGTCAGCGCGCCAGTTCCGTCCGTGCCGCAATCGTCGTCCAACGGGTCGTTGTGGGAAATGGAGCGAGAGCTGATTTTTCAGACCCTGGCCCGCGTCAACGAGAATCGGACCCATGCGGCGAAAGAACTGGGTATCAGCATCCGAACCCTGCGAAACAAGCTGCGGGAATATCGAGGACCCAGTTGTCCGGTTTCGGTCTAAGGCAAGGGGTCATCGGTCTAGGCAGAAAACGGTCGGCATTTCCTGCCGACCGGCAGAGTTGAGTCCCACGAGTCGGTCGGCAGTCTTTGCCTCCGAGGGTCTTTTGTCGGTCATCGAGGGCACCGGAATTGCAATATGTGCCTACCATGTCGGCAGATACGATAAGGGGAGGAAGGTCATATGACAATTTTCGATCACACCATGCAGTTGGTCCATCGCACCTTGGATCTTCGACAGGCCAGGCAGCGGGTCATCGCCTCGAATATTGCGAATGAGGAAACCCCCGGCTATCGCGCGACGGATCTTAATTTTCTCGACTCGCTACAGTCCGCCCAGCGGGGCCAAGGGCCTGTGGCTCTGGCGGTGACGCAGGGCAAACATATCGGCCCACGCGGAGAGGGAGTGCAGCGAGTCGTCGGGAAACTCAGCGAGGTGCCGGCGGGAGACCTTCCGTTGGACGCCAACTCAGTCAATATCGAACTGGAAATGGCCAAAATGTCGGACAACGCGATGCAGTACAGCGGAGCGGCGGCGATCATGGCCATCCGTTTTCGTCAATTGATGGGCGCGGTTCGAGACGCGCGATAAACAATAGCTGTCAGCTCTCAGCAGGAAGCTGACGGCTGAGAGCGAATCGCTGATCGCAGGAGGTTCCCCATGGATATGACCGATAGCATGGCGGTGTCTGTCACCGCTTTAGACGCGCAACGCCGCCGGATGAACGTGATCTCCAGTAACCTGGCGAACGCCCAGTCCACCCATACGCCGGGGGGCGGTCCCTATAAGCGCCGGGATGTGGTCTTTCAGTCCACGCCGGTTGCCAGCCCCTTTCAGCGGACGTTTCGACAGGTGGCGACGGGCCCGGGAGCCCATGCGCTCGACGGCGTGAAGGTATCGCGGGTGCAGGAAGACCAGAAGCCCGGGCAGGTAATTTACGATCCGCGCCATCCTGATGCCGACAAAAAAGGGTTCGTCAAGATGCCGAACGTCAATGTCATGGAAGAAATGGTGAACATGATGGGGGCATCGCGCTCGTACGAAGCCAATGTGCAGGCGATCAATGCGACCCGCACGATGTGGAATAAGGCGTTGGAGATCGGGAGGTAGTCATGGACCAGATTAAAGCGATCACAGCTCCGATGCCGGTATTCGGAGATAGCGCCGTCGGCTCTCATGCCGCGGGTGGCGCCGGGTCGACGGGCTTTATGGATACGTTGCAGCATGCGATCAGCAAGGCCAACGATATCCAGTTGGAAGCGGGCCAGGCGACCGAGGCGCTCATGACCGGGCAGACGCAGAATGTCCATCAGACGATGGTGGCGTTGCAGGAAGCGGACGTCTCCTTTCAGCTGATGATGCAGATCCGGAACAAGCTGGTGTCAGCCTACGAAGAAATTCAGCGGATGCAGATCTGATCGCCACATCGGTTAGCGAGGAGCACGAATACCCATGCTGTCTAAGTTTTCCATCAATCAACGCATGATCGTTTTGATCGCGCTGGCCGGCTCGATTGCCGGACTGATTGCCGTCACGCTGTGGACGCAGCAGCCCGATATGCAGGTGCTCTTCACCAATCTCAATCCGGAGGATGCTTCAGGGATTGTGGATAAGTTGAAGGAGACGAAGGTGCCGTACGAGATGACCGGCGGGGGCACCACCGTGCTGGTCCCTAGCGCGCAAGTCCATGAGTTGCGATTGCAGTTGGCCACTCAGGGGCTGCCGCATGGCGGCGGCGTGGGTTTTGAAATCTTCGATCGCACGTCGATCGGCACATCCGATTTCGTCCAGAAGCTGAATTATCGTCGCGCGCTGCAAGGCGAGCTGGCGCGGACCATTGCGCAGATGCCGGAGATTGAGCGGGTCCGGGTGCACCTGGCCACTCCGGAACGGCGGCTATTCGGCAATGACGACAATCGCGCGCGGGCCTCGATCGTGGTGTCGCTGCGGAACGGACAAGCGCTGGCCAAGACGCAAGTCAACGGCATCGTCCATCTGGTGGCCAGCAGCGTCGAGGGGCTCCATATCAAGGACGTGACGGTGGTGGACGGCCATGGCCGCCTGTTGTCATCGTCCGCCGGGGGCGACGAGGCAGCCGGATTGACCGGCACGCAGCTGGAATATCAGCGGACGATTGAAAAGGATATTGAAACGCGCATCCAGACGATGTTGGAGCGTATCGTCGGGCAGAATAAAGCGGTGGTGCGGGTCTCCAGCCTGCTCGATTTCCGCAAGATCGAGACGACGGAAGAGCGGTACGATCCGAACGGTCAAGTCGTGCGGAGCGAACAGCGCGGGCAGGAAAAGTCGAACGGGGTCAATGGCGTCGCCGGCGGCGTGCCGGGCGTCCAGTCGAACCTGCCGCCCGTGGCGGAGCAGGAGGCGGCGCAGACAAGCTCGACCACCAATCAGACCAAGAACGAAACGGTCAACTACGAAATCAGCCGGACCGTCTCCCGCATCGTGGAATCCAGCGGCAGCATCAAGCAGCTCTCCGTGGCAGTGCTGGTGGACGGCGTCTATGAAGCGGCGAAGGCGGCGGACGGGAAGCCGGCCGCCGATCAGCCGAAGAAGTATGTCGCGCGGTCCGAAGAAGACATGAAGCGCATCGAAGAGATCGTGAAGAAAGCGATGGGCTATTCGGCTGAGCGCCAGGATCAAGTGCAGGTGACCAACGTGGCATTCGATATCGGAACCGACGAGCCGTCGGCCCAGGGCATTGAGGCCGCAGCCGATGTGGCGAATCCGTTCATCCCCTATCTGCGCTACGGAGTGGGCGGAGTGTTCTTTCTCCTGATCCTCTTCATGGTGGTGCGGCCGTTGCTGAGCATGCTGGGGACGTCGGGGGCTCCAGCAGAGTCGGTGGGGGTGACGCCGGAGTTGCCTGCGTCGGTGAGCCAGGTTGAAGCGGCGCTGGAGGGGACCTCTCGCACGCAGCTCATTCAAATGGCTCGCAATAATCCCGATTCGACGGCGGTGGTTGTGAAACAATGGTTGAAGGCTCCGCTGTAAGGAGATCGAGCGATGGCATCAGTGCTAAGTGGTGAACAGAAAGCCGCGATTCTCCTGCGCGCGATCGGCGAAGAAGCCGCCGCGGAGGTCATGAAGAACCTCGATCCTAAAGAGATCCGAAAGTTGGGGACCTTCATGCACGATACCGCCCATATTACGCAGGAGGAAGAGCATAGCGTCCTGGCTGACTTTGAAAAGTCCAGCGCAACTGGCGAAGTGACGTTCGACGGAAAAGATTATATCAAAACCATTCTGACGAAGGCTCTGGGCCCGGAAAAAGCAGCCCGTCTCCTCGAATCGATGAACAGCCGAAGCTATCCGGGTCTGGATGCCTTGAGGTGGGTGGATGCGAAGAGCGTGGCGCAAATGCTTAAGATCGAGCATCCTCAGACGGTGGCCGTCGTCATGGCCCATATGGAGGCGGAGCAAGCCAGCCAGGTCATGACCTGCCTCCCTCCTGAGATGCGGGGGGATGTCTCCTTGCGGTTGGCGACGCTGGAGGAAGTGCAGCCGGAGGTGCTGGAGGAGTTGAGCGCGGCCTTGCAAGACATCCTGGTGGCCAGCACCAGCCATGCTATGAGCGTCGGCGGAGCGAAGGCGATCGCGAATATTCTCACTCGGCTGGATAAAGCCACCGAGGGAGGCATTATGACGAAAATATCGGAACGGAACCAGATCCTGGCCGATGCGATCCGCTCGCTCATGTTCGTCTTCGACGACCTGGTCAAGGTCGACGATCGCGGGATGCAGGAGCTGCTGAAAGAAGTCAGCAAAGAAGATCTTCCTGTGGCGCTGCGCGGGGCGAGCCCGGATGTCAAAGAGAAATTCTTCAAGAATATGTCGGCACGCGCCGCTGAAATGTTGAAAGAGGACATGGATGTGCGGGGACCGGCAAAGGTGACGGATGTGGAGCGGGCGCAGCAGAATATTCTCAAGGTCTGCCGCAAGCTGGAAGAGGAAAATCGCATTGTGGTCCTGGGCAGCGGGGAGGAGTTGGTTTAGATGGCCGGTTCGTTGAGCATGGAGTCCACCGGGTCTCAGCCCGCATTGCGGACGACGGTGACGCGAGACGCGTCCATCCTCATCGTCGACGACGAGGTGCAGATCCAGAGCTTGCTGGTTGCGCTGCTCGAGGCTGACGGCTATCGCGTTCGCGCGGTGGGATCGGCCAGCGAGGCGCTCGCTGCCTTGAAGATTGCGCCCGCTTCGCTCCTGATTACGGATGTCAAACTGCCGGACCAGGATGGCATCGGGCTGCTCCAGCAGGCCTGTGAGCTCGATCGGCGCATGATCGGGGTGGTGATGACGGGGTATGGCAGCATCGACCTCGCCGTCCAGGCCATGAAAGCCGGGGCGGCAGAGTTTCTGATGAAACCCTTCGAGAACGAGGTGGTGCTCTTGACGGTCAAGCGCCTGCTCGAACTCTATCGCCTGCGGGCGGAAAATGCGGTGCTGAAACAGGCGGTGGTGTTGGGCGGCGGCGTGCGCCTGCATAATTTATCGTTGCTGGATTTCGGGACCGGCCACCAGTTCGTCGATACGAGCGGGCCGTCGGATTACGATCAGGGCCATGCCAAGGGCTTGGCCGAAGGGGAACGGAAAGAGCGCGAGCGAATCGCTGCCGCCCGTCAACAGGAGCAGAGCCTGGTCGCCAATGCGGTCCGCCAGCTGGATGATGCCTGGAAAACGTTCAGCCAGACGGCGGAAGCGGATGTGACGGCGCTGGCGTTCAGTTTGGCGACCCGTATCCTGCGCGAGCGGGCGGCTGAACATGGGGATATTGTGGCGGCGCAGCTGAAAGCCGCCTTGGCGACAATCCGCGAGTCTGGCGTTGTGACGGTGCGAACCCATCCCTCCGATGTGCCGGCCCTTGAAGCGGCGCGCGTAGAATTGAATCGCGATCGCACACCGGCGCTGGTGTTGCACATCGAGGGCGATGCGTCCTTTTCCCGTGGAAGCTGTCTGGTGCAGACGACGAATCGATTGGTCGATGCCTCGCTGGATACCCAGTTGTTGCGGCTCGGCGAAGTTTTACAGAAGCGAGGGTCCCGTGAATCTCGTTGATTTGATCGAGCGGGCTGATCCGCTGTCCGTATCCGGACGTGTCGCGCAGGCGGTCGGGATTGTCATCGAGGGCTATGGCCCCATGACGTCGGTGGGCGAGCTGTGCGAAATCACGCGCGAGGACGGGGACGAGACCGTACTCGCCGAGGTCGTCGGGTTTCGGGGAGACCGCGTCTTGCTGATGCCGCTGGGAGAGATGCGGGGGATCGGCCCAGGCAGCCGGCTGTTGATGAAGGGGCATTGCGCGTCGGTGCCGGTCGGTCCGCAATTGCTGGGCCGGGTGCTGGATGGATTGGGGCAGCCGCTCGATGGCAAGGGCCCATTGGTGACGGAGGGCCAATATCCGCTCCATGCGGCGCCGCTCAATCCGCTCCAGCGCGCGCGCATCACCCAACCGCTGGATCTCGGAGTCCGGGCGATCAACGCCTGTTTAACGTGCGGCTTGGGTCAAAAGATCGGAATTTTCGCCAGCGCCGGCGTGGGCAAGAGCGTCCTGCTCGGCATGATGAGCCGTTATACCAGAGCCGACGTGAATGTCATTGCGTTGATCGGAGAGCGGGGCCGGGAAGTCAATGAGTTCCTGCAGCGAGACATGACCCCTGCCGCGCTGGAGCGGTCGGTCGTTATCGTCGCGACGTCGGATCAGCCTCCGCTGGTCCGGTTGCGGGGCGCGTTGATCGCGACTGCGATTGCGGAATACTTCCGCGACGGCGGGAAGCAAGTTTTGTTGATGATGGATTCGTTGACCCGTTTGGCTCACAGCCAGCGGGAGGTCGGATTGGCCATCGGCGAGCCGCCCACGACCAAAGGGTATACGCCCTCGGTTTTTACGTTTCTGCCCAAGCTCCTGGAGCGAGTCGGGACTGGGCCCGGCGCCGGCACGATCACCGGCCTCTATACGGTGCTCATGGACGGCGAGGACCAGGCCGATCCCGTTGCGGAAACGGTCCGGTCGATCCTCGACGGGCATATCGTGCTGTCGAGGCAACTGGCCGCGCGTAACCACTTTCCCGCGATCGATATGCTCAACAGCACCAGCCGGGTCATGAAAGACATTGTCAGCCGCGAGCATTATGCCGCGTCCCGCTCCATGGTCGAGCTGATGGCCCGCTATCAGCAGTCGGAAGATCTCATTCTCCTGGGCGCCTATAAGGCCGGGACGAACAAGGCGCTCGACCGGGCCGTGTCGGCGCAGGACGGGATCAATGCTTTTCTCCGTCAGGATAACGAGCAGTCGGCCGACTTCGGCACATCGGTCGGGGACCTACTCGCTTTGGAGAAGAGCACCGCATGAAACTCGATGCGATACGACGCTATCGGGCGCAAGTGGAAGACGTATTGCGCATGGATCTGCTGCAGGCTCGCCAGAATCTTCAGGAGGTCGAGAACCTCTGTCTGGCCCTTGAGGCCCAGACGCAGGAATCGTCCGCGCAATATTCGACCAAAGTCAGTGCGGGGATGGCGTTGGAGGAATTTGTCGAGTGGCAGACGACGTTCGATGCCGAGGCTGCGTTGCTGACGCAAGCCAGGCAGACCGAAGGCAGACTGCGCGGCGTCTGGACTCAGAAACAGCAGGACTTGCGAGAGGCGATGCAGGAGCGTCGGACGTTCGATCGGCTGGCTGAGCGAGTCCGGCTTCAGGAACAGGCGGCACGGGACCGAGTCGAGCAAATGCAGATGGATGAGGCGGCGCGTCGCACTGGTGCGACGGGTGGCCTGCGGAATTCTCTATGAAGAAGCAGACGACATCTCAACCTCAGGATCGCATTACCATCACGCGGCCTCGCGCGGTGGGAGCTCGCCGTCTGCTCGTGGGGCGCGGAGCAGAGATCCGGTCTGCCGGGGTGTGGCTTGCAGTGTTGCTGGTTCTCGGTTGGACGATGGTTCGATTTAATCCGGACTCTGCCGCGGAGACGCCGTCGATTCCTCTTTTTCAGCGAGCCGCTCCTGTCAAATCAGAGGTTGAAGCCGCGACATCGGACGAGCCCAAAGGGGAGGATGATGCCTTGGCGGCGCTTATGCAGGTCCAGGGGCCTGCGATCAATGTGCCTGCTGAAGTGGTGGCGATGTTCCAACAGCGCCAAGACGACTTGGCATTGCGCGAAAAGGCCCTGCGGACGGCAGAAGAGCGATTTGGGACTCTCAAGGCGGACCTGGAGCTGATCTTGAGCAAGGTCGAGGCGGCAGAGAAGCGGTGGCTCCTTCGCAAGGCGCAAGAAGAGAAAACTCTGGCGGAGCGGAGCACGGTGCAGAACAAGCAAGCGGCCGAGCTGCGCGCGCAACAGTATGCTCAGTTGAGCAAGATGTATGAAACGATGCCCACCGAGGAGGCGGCCGCCCGTATCGAGCAGATGCCGGACCGTAAAGCCTTGGAGGTCCTTCGGTTGTTGAAAGGCAAAACGGCTGGAGCGATCCTTTCACAAGTGAAAGTCGATCGGGCTGCGAAACTTACCGAACAACTCCTGTCCAACCCCTGACTTTTTTCTCTTCCCCTTGCGTCCTCTCTTTTTTCTTTCCGTTTTCCCTTGCGCGTTTACTCACACCCGATCGCTCTTGCTCTCCCGGTATTCTTTGCCTGATCGTCCGGCAACTTTTTCCACTCCCGGTGTTCTTGCTGTAGTGATCTCGCGAAAACCTGCGCCAATCGATGATTTGCGCGTGATTTTTTGTGGCACGGGCCTTGAAAAGGTATGGGCCAACGCGGTTCACCAATATCACAGGATGCCGAGGCTATACGATGGATGTGAAACAACTCAGCACACAGGCAGCAGGTAGAGAGCGGCAAACATTCGGAAGTGGAAGCCCGCTCGGATCGTCTCAGCCAGAAAGTGGATTTGCAACGATTCTTCAGGCCTTCTCAGTCAAGCCTGACCGCAACAGGGGGCTGAAGCCCCGTGCCCTTCGCACGGAGGGCCAGGGGAAACCGTCCAGCCCGATGCCGGTTGTTTCCCGTGCCCAGACGCGCCAGGCCGACAGCAGCAAGGGCGCGAAGCCCCGCGTCGCCCAAGCTAAAGACGATGATGGTCAATCCAGCGCGACGCCGGTCGTGTCACGCAGCCAGTCGCGCAAGGCTGACAGCAACAAGAGTGTGAAGTCTCGCGCCCCTCAGGCGGAGACCGATGACAAGTCTGTCAGCCAGACGCCGGCTGAGTCACGAACCCAGGTTCGCGCAGCAAACGACAACACGGATGCAGAGCCTCGCGCGGCGCAGTCGGAGAGCGATGGCGAGTCAGCCACGACGCAGTCCGATGTTTCCACGACTCTGTCGCAGACAGCCCCTGCTGAAGATGATTCAGAGGCTCTTTCTTCTCAGGCAGAAACCGGCGACGATCCATTTATGGACCAGTCTGGCGCCGATCCTCTTCTGTTCTCGCTCCTCGGAGCGGCGATGGTGACGCAGGCGCCTCCGGTTGTGTCGGCGCCGATGAGCGCCGAGGCCGGCAGCGTGACATCGACAGATTACGAAGGCGAATGGTCCGGCGGCTCAGAATTGCCGACGATCCAGCCGGTGAAAGGGCTTGCCGGCCCTCTCGTTTCAGAGACCTTGCTCAGTGGTCTTGCCGATGGCAATAAGTCATCGGTGACGGAGGGTGCTGTTGCCGCTCTGTCTCAGTCCATGACGGAGAGTCAGCCACTTGCTACTGGAACCGATCGAGTCGTGCCGGTGGTCGAATCATCGGACAACAGTCAACCGCTGACCGCCCTGCAGGCTCAGGGGGCTGAACACAGCGCTCTTCAGCAGGGGATCCCGGTTGCGGAACAGCAAAAAGAGAGAAAGGCGCAGGCTCCGGCTGCTTTGGATCAGGCAGTGGCAATTGGGCAGGAGCCAGCCACGCCTGTCGCCACGGTGACGGATCAGCCGTCCAGCCAGGCTCGTGAGATGGTCGCAGCGCAGCCTGACCTGTCACAGTCGCAGCCGGTCCTTGGCAAAGGTGAGTTGTCGCTCCGTCAACAGAATATGCAGGCAGAGTCCTCTGAGGCCCAGGCAGCTGCCGCCTTATCAGGCCGTATGCAAGGGGATGGGCAGGGCTTCAACGCCGAGTCAGACGGGCAGAGGAAGGAAGAAGGTTTGAAATGGTTTTCTCGCGCTGATTTGCAATCGGCGGAGGTTTCGTCGCGCCGTCCGGAGCCGTCATCGGGCGAGCCATTCGACGCAGGACGCCAGGACTTGTCCGTGGCGCAGGGCCAAGGAGGCGCTCCGTCCACCAGCAAGCCTGCTTCCGCTCAAGTAACTTCTCCCTCGCCTCAGGCGAGCCGGCTGAGCCCTGATCCTGAGGCAGCGCCGGCGCCCACCACCCATAGCGTGCAGTTCGATCTGGCTCCGGCAGACTTCGGGCAGTTGCGTGTGCGCCTGGTCTTGGCCGACCAGACGGTCCATACGCACATGTCGACCGACCGGGCAGAGCTTGGACAGATGCTCACAAGCCAGCAGGAGCAGTTGACCACGCAGTTGTCCGGCGCCGGGCTGGATTTGGGTCGTTTCCAAGTGCAGGTCGATCAGGAACGGAGCAATCAGCCGGGGCAGGAATGGCAGTCGCAGGCCCAGGGCGGTGCCTCCCAACAGCAGCGTGACCAGCGGCAGCAGGATCGTGCCCAGGATGCCCCGGTGCCTGCGCAGGCGCGCACCGGCATGCTGAGCTTATTCGCCTAACGTGTGATCGAAGGAGACGCATTATGAGCACGGTCAGCGCAACGACAGCATCGCCTGAAACCACAGTCGCATCCGCGGCCACGCCGGCACAGGCCGTTCTGAAACAAAAAGATCTTGGCAAAAATGACTTTCTCAACCTCCTGGTGGCGCAGTTGAAGAACCAAGATCCCTTAAAGCCGATGGACAGTTCTTCCTTTATCGCGGAGTTGGCCCAGTTCAGCCAGCTCGAACAAAGCGCCAATCAAGTGGCGCTGCTCCAAAAGAGCCTCGACGCGCAGACCGCGAATCAGCAGTATTCGCTCTTGCCGCTGGTCGGGCGAGAGGTGGGTACCGAGGGCGCGGTGATTCAACTGGGCACCGGGCCGGCTCTGCTCGATTATAGACTCGGGCAGGATGCTGCCTCGGTCAACCTGTCCATCCTGAATGCGGCTGGCCAGGTTATCCGCACGGGAGATCTCGGTCCTCAGGGTTTTGGCGCGCAGCAAGTCGTGTGGGACGGGCTGGATCAGAACGGCACGTTGATGCCACCGGGAACCTACACCTATGCGGTGACGGCTCTGGACGGCCAGGGCCAGGCGGTGCCAGTCGCGACGACGTCGCGCCTCACGGTCTCCGGTGTCCGGGTCGAAGGGGGGCAGGCCAAGCTGGCAGTGGGAAATCAAACCATCGATCCGGCTTCCATCATCGATTTTTTCTAAGACGATAGGACAAGACGGCATTATTCATTGCACGAAATTTAAAGGGAGGTAGCAGACCATGGGTATTATGTCCTCGTTATTCGCCGGTGTGAGCGGACTCAACGCCAACGGGACGGCTTTGTCGGTGATCGGCAATAACATTGCCAATATGTCCACGGTGGGGTTCAAGTCCAGCAAAGCGACCTTTGCCGACTTGATCAGTTCCTCGATTTCCGGAGGTTCCGGCTCGGTCCAGACCGGTATCGGTGTGGCGCTGACCTCGGTGCAGGGCAACTTTTCGCAGGGCTCCCTGGCCACCTCGGCGAACGTCCTTGATCTTGCGATCGACGGCAATGGATTCTTCGAAGTGAAGGATGCCCAGGGAGGCACCTTCTACAGCAGGGCAGGGGCCTTCCGGCTGGACAAGACGAACAACGTCGTCGATCCCAGCGGATTCAAGCTGCAGGGATTTCTGGCTGACACCAACGGCGTGATCACCGGCTCGATCGGCGATATTTCTCTTCCCTCCACCACCGCCTCGCCGAACGCCACGGCTCTGGGATTCCTTGCCGCAAACTTGAACTCCTCGACGGCGATCACGGGGGTAAAGGGCATGCTCGTTGCCTCTGCGGTTCCCGCTGGTTTGCCCACTGCCGCAGGGAATAACTCCTTCTCCCTCAACCTCAACGGCGACGGAGCCCAGACGGTCACGGTGGCTAACGGGTTGAGCGGCGCTGGCTTAGCCACCGCCATTCAGAATGCCGTGCGGGCTCTGACACCGAACGATCCCTTCCGTGCCGCAGCCTATAGCGGCTTCACCGCGGCGGTCAGCGCCGGGGGGCTCTTCACCTTTACCTCCGGTATGGCAGGGGTCACCGATAACACGACCGCCAGCGCTGGCACGGTCGTGGTGACGGCGCCGGCCGGCAATACTCTGGCCGCTTCGTTGGGTATGCTGGGGAAATTGGTCGGAGGCGCGGCGAACAGCGTGCCCTATAATACCTTTACGCCAACCGCTGGCAACCAAACGTTCAACATTAATCTGGGCGATGGAAATGGCGCGCGGGCTATCACGTTGGCAGGCGGTCCCTATGCCAACGATGCAGCCGTGGCTGCGGCCATTCAGGTGGCGGTGCGCGCATCTCTTCCTGGCACTACGGAGGCCACCGCCTTTACCGCCACGGCCGCGGCCGGATCCTTTACCTTTACGGCCGGGAATGGTGTTGGCGTCGTGAACACGACGGCAAATGGTGCCGATACCTTGTCCGGACAATTGCAGGCAGTATCAGGCGTGCCCTATACCTCCTATATGCCGGTTGTCGGCGATCGATCGTTCAATATTGATCTCAATGATGGCATTGGCGTGCGGACCGTCACGCTAGCAGGTGGACCTTACGCGAATGACGCGGCCTTGGCTCCAGCCATCCAGGCGGCGGTTCGAGCGCTGGCTTCCCCCACTACGGCGACCACCGGCTTTACCGCCACGGCTGCGGCCGGCACCATTACCTTTACCTCCGGCTCAGGTAGCGCCATGACTGTAACAGCCAATGGTGTCGATACCTTGGCCTCTCAATTAAAAATGCTAGCAGCGAACACTCCTACATCGACGACAGCTAGCTCCACGACCGGCACGGACTTCGCCCTTTCCGATCCGACCGGCACTTCGAATTTTTCGACCTCCATGACCGTGTACGATTCTCTGGGAAACAACCATCTCTTGACGACCTATTTCACCAAGGTCGGGAGCAATACCTGGAACTACAATATCCTGGCCAATCAGAATGACGTGGTGACGGCCAACTATCACGCCGCCAATATCGATGCCACGTTGGGGGCCGTGAGGGTCGGGGCCGGGACGTTAACGTTCGGCACGAACGGTACGTTGGAACGTGAGAGCGTAGCCCTTCAGTTCGATGGGGGAACGGCTGCCGGCGTTGCCGGGACTGTGGCGGGACAACTACAGATCGACTGGAACGGCGCGACCGCGAATCAGTTGATCACCTATAACTTCGGCACCAGCGTGATTACAGACGGAGGGACTGGGCTGGATGGCACGACCCAGTTCGGCTCCAAAAATGCGGTGGTCCAGCAGACGCAAGACGGCTATGCGGCAGGCTCCCTCCAGGCCTTCTCGGTGGACGGGAACGGGGTCATCAACGGTCGGTTTTCCAACGGCCAGTTGCGGGCTTTGGCCCAAGTGGTGCTGGCCCGATTCCCTGATCCGCTGGGATTGACCAGGACCGGCAACAATACCTTTGCCGAGTCCGGCGCGTCAGGGCAGCCGATCACCGGTGTCCCGGAGAGCGCTGGCTTGGGAAAACTGAAGTCCAATACGCTGGAACTGTCCAATGTGGACTTGGGTGAAAGCTTCATCGACATGATCGCGGCTCAGCGAGGCTTTCAAGCCAATTCCCGCGTCATCACGACCTCCGACGAGATTCTCCAGGAACTCGTCAATATCAAGCGGTAGACCGTTTTTAGAGGCGGGTCGCGAGAGCGCGGCCCGCCTCTAGCAGGATGCTGAAAAAGTCCGCCAGCGGCGTTCTCGCTTCACGAAGAGGCTCAACGTACCAACCCGTACGCCTCGCCTCTTCGCTCGCTGCGGCCTTGCTGGACGGCCTTTTTGAGCATCCTGTGGTTGTTCAGGCCACAGTGCCACTCGGAGCATTTTGGCCGCTTTTTCGCATACACCGAGTTTTTCCGCAGTCTGCTAGGAGGACCTCCGTTTTCTGCCTCACGGCCTCTCGCCATCTTCTTGTCCTCCGTTCAGCGGTTTGTGTCAGGATTTTGACAGAGTCAAGCGCCTGGCAGATCGCCTGCTTTCCCTAGTCTCTTTAGATCCTCTGATGATGAATTCAGGCATCTGGCGCAGGTTTCTTGCCTGACTGGCAGGATTCAGCCGGGCTGGCGGCGGCTGCGCACAAGTTGAAGGGGTCGGTCATTCCGATCTGCGCGCCGCGTCTCTTTGCGAGCGCGAAACGGTTGGAAGAGCTGGGCCGCCAAGGCGAGCTCGTGGAAGCGGCAGCGGTCTGCGCCGAGATCGACCGGCTCTTGGCCGAGGTGCATGCCGCGCTTCAGGAATTGATTGCCGGAGGGTTGCCATCATGATCGCCATGCCCCGTTCACGGACTGAGGCTCGCACCTTGCTCGTCGTGGCCGGC
>CAMDPZ010000049.1 GCA_945905765.1 Nitrospira lenta | reverse complement strand
CAGGCCTTCGATACGGGGCCGGCCAATATGGTGCTGGACAGTCTCATGGCGCGGTTGACGGAGGGACGGCTGACGATGGATCGCGGCGGGAAGTTGGCGATGAAGGGGCAGGTCGATTCACAACTGCTCAAGACGCTGCTCGCCCATCCCTTTCTGTCACAACGGCCACCCAAATCGACCGGACGGGAAGCCTTCGGTCCGGAACTGATCGACGTGCTGATCTCGATTCAGCAGCAGAGAGGCCTCTCGGTCGAAGATCTGTTGGCGACCTGCAGCCTCTGGACTGCCAAGGCGGTGGGCACGGCGCGGCGCTGGATCAAGGGCGAGATCGATGAAGTGGTGGTGGGGGGCGGCGGCGTCCGCAACCGCGCGATCATGGCCCACCTTGCGACGGTCTTCGCTCCGGTGCCGGTCACCACATTCGACGCCATCGGATGGGACAGTAAGTCGTTTGAGGCAGTGGCCTTCGCTCTGATGGCCTATCAAGCCGTGACAGGCCAATGGGGCAACATCCCGTCTGTCACTGGCGCGTCACATCCTGTGATCCTCGGCACGATTGTGCCGAACGGGCCAAACTGGCGTGATGCCCTGCCTTCGCGATAGAGCACGATGGAACATCTATTCATCGTCCTCGCGGTCGCGTTTCTGGTTTTCCTGCTCTGGCAGCTGAAAAACTCGCCTGCCAACGGGCCGCTCAAGAACAAGGCCCTGGTCCTTCCTGCCGGTGTCACGCTACGGCCTCAGCCTTTGCTGACCGACAGGGATCTCCTGCTCTATAACTTGATATGGCTGGCTGCACAGGACCATTTTCTGGTTTTCGCGCGGGTTCCGCTCTGGTCGATCGTCAGCGTCGAGGGAGAGAAGCAGGCGCGCTTGCACGTCTTGCGGACGATCGCGCTGAAGCAGCTCGACTTTGTGTTGCTCCATCCTGGCTCGAAGATTGTGGAGCAGGTGGTCTTGCTGGAAGAGGGGTCGCCCCCTCAGCCGGAGGAGGTCGCGAGGCGGCGGGAGATTCAGTCAGTCCTGCAGGCGGCCGGCATCGGGCTGATTATTTTAGATGCCCACACGTCCTATACGGTCTCTCAGTTGGCGGAGTTGCTAGGGCTCGGCTCCGACGAATAACTGCAAGATGCTGAAACAGTCCGCCAGCTTCGTTCTCGCTTCGCTCAGAGGCTCAACGTACCGCAAGGGTACGCCTCGCTTCTTCGCTTGCTGCGGCCTTGCTGGACGAACTGTTTGAGCATCTTGCGAGAACGTTCTGGCTGCTGTGAAGCGTATCTCGTTGGAGATAAGAGCGTATAGCTGGCAGCAATGCTCCTTCCCCCTTGTTCGTTCAGGGCCATACGCTATTGGCGATATGCTCTTGTAGGGACGAGATACGAACGACGCTTCACGAGCGACGGACAAAGAGGACGAACTGTTTGAGCATCTTGCGGGAACGTTCTCGGCAGCTATGAAATGCTGAACGGGGAGCGATGAATAATGAACGAAGCGGGCTGATCCTTGCGGACCAGCCCGTCTCGATGAGTGACCATCAGCCCCTACTGAATGGAATTCGCAAAGCCGCCGTGCGTCACTTCGGCCCGAATCTTGTCCCCGACTTTCTTGTCCCCTTTGATCTTCTTGGTTTCTTTGCTGACGTAGACGCGGATTTCCTTCTGGGTCAAGGAGCCGCCCCAGCCACGCGCCTGGCTCGCGCTGCCATTGTCAGGATAGCCGCTGAGCACCGTGTACACGTTGCCTTCGATCTTGATCACCTCGCCGTCGATGATTTCATGCGTCACGCCCGGCGCCTTGTCCATCTTTTCAGATGGCTGGTTTTCCGCCAATGCGAAGCTGCCCCCCGCAAGCACGACGGTGATTGCGAACGTCAATGCCAGCACGCGCTTTCTCTCAGATGATCTCATGGCCCGCCCCCCTTGGTTTAATGTTGAGTGAGGGCCATGCGAGAGACCCTATGTCTGCCGCCGCGCCTCAGCCCTGGGGACCTCTTCGCAATCCTTGTGCCTGAGCGCGATCCGTTCTCACTTGTTCGTTACGTTCTGATTTATGCGGTCCGGTAAGATTACTTACGTCTTACGCAATGGCCCTGAGGTAAAACCCTGATGCCTAGTTCAATTCCGTACGTACTGATCGTGCAGGAATGGCGCAGGGCGGCAAAGGGAAGCCTCGCGCCTGGCCATCCAGGTCCGTCGGGCAAATTTTACCTAGCTAGATTGCAGGTAAAATCATTGTCGTTAATTTATCGGCGCTGTGCAATTTCAACGAAAGATTGCGTGAGCGGAAGCGTGAGAACCGCGGATCAAATAATTTGTTGAGGAGGAAGAGGACTGGTTGGTTGCGGGGAGAGGATTTGAACCTCTGACCTTTGGGTTATGAGCCCAACGAGCTACCGGGCTGCTCCACCCCGCATCAGGATGCTAACAAAGCGTTGAACGGCAAGTCAAGCCAGCAGCCGCGCGGCCCGGTTGCTTTCGCGCATCTGCAATGCTAAAGCGATAACATGAATATCGTCTTTATGGGCACGCCGGATTTTGCGGCTGCCTCTCTTGAAGCCCTATTGAAGTCTGACGATGCCGTGGTCGGCGTGGTGACGCAGCCGGATCGCCCGAAAGGGCGGGGGCAGGTCCTCACTCCGTCGCCGGTGAAGCTCCTGGCTCAGCGGGAAAAGATTCCTCTGCTGCAGCCCCTCAAGATGAAGGATCCGGAATTTCTTCAGACATTGGCCGGGTGGAAGCCGGACCTGATTGCCGTCACGGCGTTCGGGCGCATCCTGCCTCCGGCGGTGCTCTCGCTGCCTCCGCGTGGCTGCATCAATGTGCATGGATCGCTGCTTCCGAAATATCGCGGCGCCGGTCCGATCCAATGGGCCATCATCAACGGCGAACGAGAAACCGGCATTACGACCATGTTGATGGATGAGGGGATGGATACGGGCGCGATGTTGCTGCAAGAGGCCATTCCCATTACCGATGACGATACGGCTGGCACCCTCTCGCCACGGCTGGCTGAGCTGGGAGGCCGGTTGCTGGTCGAGACGATTGCCCGACTCAAGGCCGGGACCCTCGTGCCGACGCCGCAAGATTCTTCACAAGCGACGATGGCGCCCCTGCTGAAAAAGGAAGATGGGATCATCGATTGGACCTTGCCAGCCGTGACTCTGGCCAATCGTGTCCGTGGCCTGGCTCCCTGGCCCGGAGCCTATACTTCTGTGCCGGGGGGCGACCGTTGGACGATTTGGCGGGCGCAAGCCATCCCAGGGCCAGCCACGAAGCCTCCTGGGGTAGTGCTGGCGGTCACCAGCGAGGCGATCCATGTCGCGACCGGGGAGGGAGTCCTGGCCCTGCTGGAGTTGCAGCCGGCCAATAGCCGCCGGATGGCCGTCTCTCAATATGTGGCGGGCCATTCTATTTCTATTGGATTGCAGTTGGGGGGATCGGTTCCTTCCTAGTTTCTTGTCCATTCATTCAACAATCTGAATCTCCTTTGAGTTACCTATGGCATCTGGTCCTCGTTCTCTTTTTACTGCCCAGACCGCACCGTCAGCCCGTGCGATCGCCCTCTCCTTGCTGGTGGAGTCCGAGAAGAGCGAGGAGGGAGTCGATGTCTTGTTGGACCGGGCTCTCGCTCGTTGCTCTTTCGATGGCCGTGATCGGGCGCTCACGGTCGAGCTCACCTATGGAGTCTTGCGGCGGCTTGCGACCATCGATTGGCGGCTTGAGCCGGTCTTGGATAAGCCGCTGCTTCGCCTGCCCGTCGCGGTGCAGATGGTGCTCCGGCTCGGGGCCTACCAACTTCTCTTCCTGGATCGCATTCCTCAGTCTGCCGCTGTCAACGAGTCGGTCAACCTGACCAGAGCCTTTGCCGGGACAGTCGGCAGGGACTGGAGCGGGCTCGTTAATGCGGTGCTGCGCTCGCTCTTGCGTCATCCTCTTGAGCCCTGGCCCAGCATGGATCAGGACCCGGCTCAGGCCCTCTCAGTGAAGTATTCGGTTCCTGCCTGGCTCAGCCGTCGCTGGGTGGAACGGCTGGGGCCTGTTGCTGCTGAGGCGGTCTGTGAAGGGGTGAGCATTGCGCCTCCGATGACGCTGAGGGTGAACCAGCTGGTCACGACCAGAGACGCGTTCCTCGAAACATTTGCCAAGGCCGGTATGACGGCCAGGCCGACTGCCGTCAGCCCGTTCGGTATCGTGCTCGAAGACGGAGGGCCTGTGCCCTCGCTTCCCGGCTTTCAAGAGGGCGCGTTTTATGTCGAGGATGAAGCGGCGCAATTGGTGCCGCTCCTCCTGGATCCTCAGCCTGGCGAGATCGTGCTGGATGCCTGCGCCGCGCCGGGAGGAAAATCGACTCACCTGGCTGAGCTGATGCAGAACAAGGGAACCATCTACGCCGTCGATCGGAGCGGGACCCGGTTGGATTTGGTGCGAACCAATTGCCGCAGGCTCGGAGTGCAGAACGTCGTGCCGATCGCCGGCGATATCCGAGAGCCGCGCGAATGGATGCCTTCCGTGAAGGGATCGGCAGCAGGCCAGCCGCTGGTTGATCGGATTTTGGTCGATGCGCCCTGCAGCGGGCTCGGGGTGCTCCGGCGCCATCCGGAAGCGAAGTGGCGGAAGGACGAGCAATTGCTCCCCCGGCATCAGACGCTCCAATATCAGATCCTCGAAGCGGTGGCCCCATGCTTGCGGCCTGGCGGGGTGCTGGTCTATAGTACGTGCTCGACGGAGCCGGAAGAAAACGAAGACGTGATCGAGCGATTCTGCCGTGCCCATGCGGAGTTCCAGCGTGAGTCCGTTTCCTCCTGGCTCCCGCCTGCGGCGCAGGAATTTGTCACCGAGTCAGGCGCGTTTTCGACCGTGGGAAACCGGTTCTCGATGGACGGATTTTACGCCGCACGACTGAGGAAGGTTTTGTGATGGCACGCCCCATTTATATCGCCCCCTCGATCTTAGCTTCCGACTTTGCCAGGCTGGCCGATGAAGTGGCAGCCGTGGAACGGGCCGGGGCCGACTTCCTCCATATCGATGTCATGGACGGGCATTTCGTGCCGAATCTGACTATCGGCCCGCCGATCGTGGCGGCTCTCCGAAAAGTCACCAAGCTGCCGCTCGACGTGCATCTCATGATTACCAATGCCGATGCCTTCATCGCCGAGTTTGCCGACGCAGGCGCGGACTATCTCACTGTGCATGTGGAAGCCTGTCCGCATCTTCATCGCACGGTGCAGGCGATCAAGGAACGGGGAGTCAAGGCAGGGGTGACGTTGAACCCTGCTACCTCGCTCAGCACGATTGAGGAAATCATTGCCGAGGTGGATTTGGTGTTGATCATGTCGGTTAATCCCGGTTTCGGCGGGCAAAAGTTCATCACTTCTTCGCTAAAAAAGATTACCGCGGCCCGCGCCATGCTCGATCGGGCCGGGAGCCGCGCGTTGCTCGAAGTGGACGGCGGCGTCAAGGTCGACAATGCTGCGCAAGTCTTGGCGGCGGGCGCCGACGTGTTGGTCGCCGGGTCGGCCATTTTCTCCAGTCCAGATTACGCCGCGACGATTGCTGCGATGCGCGCAGCCGGCCAACCTTCTTCCACGACGCCCCAACGCGTCTCTGCTCACCGATAGGCCTCGCGGGTGGATATTTCTTCCCTCATCGACAGTCTTCATCCTCTCGAAGTCAAAGTTCTGTCGACGTTCGGGACCGATCCCTCTGTGGTGCTCCCGACGGAGCAGTTGGCGCAGACCTCCGGTTTAGAACCTTCGCAATTGAGCATGGCGGTCGAATGGCTGCTGGCCAAGTCGTTGCTCACGGTCGATACCGAGACGGTGACGCCGATTGTGTCGCTCACGAAAATCGGCGAACTCTATTTTGAACAATATGCCCCGATCGAACGGGTCCTGTCCGCGGCCCGCGACGCAGCCACTACCGGCAAGCGCCTCACGATTCAGGACATTCAAGCGCGGGAAGGGCTGGAGCCGGCGGAGGTGAGCGGCGCGATCGGACGGCTCAAGAAAGAAGGCGCGCTCCTCATCGTGCAAGGCGGTTGTCTCGAATCGACCGGCAGGCCAAGTCAGACGGCGGAAGCGATACGGGGTCTGCTGCAACAGCTCCATGGCACGACGCGCGAGCTGCAGGCATTCCCCGAGGCGCATCGGCAGGTCATCCAGGACCATGCAGTCAAACGAGGCAACGCGAAAGAACCGTTCCGTATCGATGATCGGGTGGCCCGATCGCTCAAACTGTCTGCTGCCGGCATTGAGGCGGCGCAACAGCTCTCCAAGCAGGGAGTCCTGGAAGAGGTCTCTCAGCTGACTCCCGAGTTGTTGAAAGACGGGAGCTGGCGGACGAAGCGGTTCCGTAAGTACACGATCAGTCTTCGTGCGCCGCGCATTGCGCCGGGCAAGAAACATCCCTATCGCGAGTTCCTGGATACCGTGAAGACGAAACTGGTGAGCATGGGATTCCAGGAAATGCGGGGCCCGCTGGTCGAGACAGAATTCTGGAACATGGATGCCCTCTTCATGCCGCAGTTCCATCCGGCCAGAGACATCCATGACGTCTACTTCGTCAAGGAGCCGAAACAGGCCGCGTCGATTGCGGAGCCGTTTTTGTCCCGGGTTGCTCAGGCGCATCAGGACGGTGGCTCAACCGGTTCAACCGGCTGGAACTATTCCTTCGATATGGAGCGGGCGCGGCGTTTGGTGTTGCGGAGCCAGGGCACGGCCGTCTCGGCCCATACGCTGGCGGCACAGCCGGCCGTGCCGGGCAAGTATTTCTCCATCGCCCGTTGTTTCCGCTACGATCAAGTCGATGCGACGCATGCGACCGATTTCTTCCAGGTGGAAGGGATCGTGCTCGGTGAAGATATTAATTTTCGCACCTTGCTCGGCCTGCTGAATCTTTTTGCCCGTGAAGTGGCGCAGGCGAAGGAAGTCAAATTCCTCCCGGCCTATTTCCCCTTCACCGAACCCTCGGTCGAGCTCCATGTGCGCCATCCGAAGCTCGGCTGGATGGAGCTGGGCGGAGCCGGCCTGTTCCGGTCGGAGGTCACCCTTCCGTTGGGCGTGACCGTGCCGGTGATCGCTTGGGGACTGGGGCTCGACCGTATGGCGATGGTGGCGCTGGGCATTCACGATATTCGGGAATTGTTCACCGACAGTCTCGATTTGATTCGCTCGACCAAGGGGGCTTTCTAGCAGGATGCTGAAAAAGTCTGCCAGCTTCGTTCTCGCTTCGCTCAGAGGCTCAACGTACCGAAGCGTACGCCTCGCCTCTTCGCTCGCTGCGGCCTTGCTGGACAGCCATTTTGAGCATCCTGCAGGCAGTTCTCGCATTGTCTCAACCGTACGGACCGGTGAAGTTCCGGCGCACCCACATAGTTTCTTCATGGCCTACTAGGTTCCCCATGCCGACAATTACGATTTTCAAACAGGATCTCGAAGGATTGCTCGGAGGGCCGGGAGAGGCTCGCCAGTCGATCACGATTGAGCAACTGGAAGAGTCCTTGATGCTGGTGAAGGGTGAGCTGAAGGGGCAGAACCCCGACAGCGGCGAGTTGCGCATCGAGCTGCAAGACAGCAACCGCCCCGACCTCTGGTGTTGCGAAGGGATTGCGCGGCAGATCCGGGTGAAGCGGCTTGGCTCCCTTGCCCCGTACAAGTTTCTGACGGCCAAGCCGAAAGTTCTGAAGCGATTGAACGTGGCCCCCGGTATGGAGAAGGTCCGGCCCTTCGTGGCGGCCTGTACTGCGATCGGCTATCGCGTGACCCAGGAGGGCCTCGCGCAGCTGATTCAGACACAGGAAAAGCTCGCCGAGATGTTCGGGCGCAAACGCAAAACTGTGTCGATCGGAATCTACCGGCTCGCGGCGATCGAGTTTCCTGTCGCCTATGACTTGGTGAAGCCGGACGAAGTGAGCTTCACGCCGCTGGGCATGGATACGGTCATGACGCTGGGGGAGATGTTGCTCGTCCATCCCAAGGGGCTGGAGTTCGGCGGGATCCTTGCGGGGCAGGACCGTCTGCCGGTCCTGCGCGATGCGAAGCAGCAGCCCCTGTCTTTTCCGCCGATCATCAATAGCCGTGAAGTCGGTGAAGTGAAGGTGGGAGACGAGGCCCTCTTCGTCGAGGTGACGGGCACAGACCTGCCGATGGTCGTCCTGACCCTGAATATTTTCGCGGCGAATTTAGCGGATCGTGGCGCGGCTATCGAGCCGATCGACGTGCGCTATCCCTATAACACGTCTCTTGGCAAGGCCGTCGTGACTCCGCAGGATCTTAAGAAGTCACAAAAGCTTCCCGTCAGCACCATCGAGCAGGCTCTCGGACAGACGCTTGGAGCCAAGGAAGTGGCGAAGGCCCTGACGGCTTACGGCTATGAGGTGAAGACCAGCGGTCAACATGTGACGGTGACGCTGCCGCCCTATCGGCAGGACCTGATGCATGCGATGGACGTCGTCGAGGATGTCGCGATCAGCCGAGGCTATGCGGATTTTCTCCCGGTGATGCCTTCGGACTTTACGGTCGGCGGCCTGTCGCGCATCGAAGAAGTCTCCGACCGGGTGCGGGCGCTCATGGTCGGCATGGGCTTTCAAGAGATCATTTCCAACATCCTCGGCTCGCCGCAAGACCTGCGCGATGCGATGAGGCTGGAAGGGACTGAGTGGGGGCAATTGGTCGAGGTGGACAATGTGATGTCCCAGAATTTTTCCGCCCTGCGCCAATGGATGTTGCCGTCGTTGCTGCGCGTGGAAGCGGCGTCGAACCGGGCCTTCTATCCCCATCGGTTGTTCGAGGCGGGCGAAGTGGCCAAGCTGGATCTGACGCAGCCGCTCGGATCCCGCACCGTGATGGTGCTGGGCGGCATGATCGCCCATGCCGATGCGCATTTCTCCGAAGTCCATTCCTGCCTGGACACGCTGTTTTATTATGTGAACCAGACCTACAGTTTGGAGCCGATCCAGCATCCGTCGTTTCTCGCCGGACGAGTGGGGGCCATCGTGTCTGAGGGGAAACAGATCGGTGTGATCGGGGAGCTGCACCCGGAAGTGCTCGAGCGCTGGCAGATTAGTGTGCCAGCCGTGGCGTTTGAAATCGAGCTGACGCACCTAGCCGAACGGCCCTGAGGCCTGCGCCGGTCGGCGCATTCCTCAAGGCCCGCATTCTATCCACATCAATGATTCGAAGAGTGCTCTTGCGAGGCGGCTGCGCTTAGGCTGTCGCCGGGGCAAGATGCTGCTTGGCGAGACCGACCAGCTGCTCAAACCCTGTGGCATCCTTGATCGCCATATCCGAGAGGACCTTCCGGTCCAGGAGGATATTCGCCTTCTTCAGGGCATTGATGAACCGGCCATAGGTCAATCCATGCGCCCGAACTGCCGCGTTGATGCGCGCAATCCACAAGACGCGAAAATCCCGTTTCCGGTTTTTCCGTCCCGTATAGGCGTAGGCCTGACCTTTATCGACCGATTCTGTTGCCGTCCGGAACAGCCGGCTCTTTCCGCCGTACTGGCCTGAGGCCAGCTTAAGCCGCTTCTTCCGACGATGTCTTGTTTTTGGGCCACCTTTTGCGCGAGGCATGAGTCAATACTCCTTTTGGTTAACGCGATCCGTCTGGTCTTGTTTAGGCGTAGGGCAACAAGCGATCCAGCGCCTGAACTTTGGTCTTATCGACGAGAACCGAGCCGCTCAGCCGGCGCTTCCGATCCTGCGTCTTGCTGGTGAGGATATGGCGTTTGCCCGCCTTTCTCCTGACCAATTTCCCGGAGCCGGTGCGGGTAAACCGCTTCTTGGCTCCACTATGGCTTTTCATTTTCCTCTTCTTCATGTCGGTGCTTCCTTTGGTTAATAGCGTTCGGGCCGCCGTCTTACTTCGGCGCCACGATCATGATTAAGCTGCGCCCTTCCATGCGGGGGGCGTACTCAATCGTGCCCTCCGTCCCCACTTCTGCAATCACCATATTCATGAGCGACCGGCCCATCTCCTGATTCGCCATTTCACGGCCGCGGTAGGTCAGGACGACTTTCGTCTTGTTGCCGTCGGCGAGAAATTCCTTGATCTGGCGAATCTTAATTCCCAAGTCGTGTTTATCCGTCCGAGGACGCAGCTTGATTTCTTTCACCTGCGTCGACTTTTGGTGCCGGCGATTCTGGTGGTCCTTCTTGCTCAGCTCAAACTTGTACTTCCCGTAGTCCATGATGCGGCATACGGGAGGCACAGACGTCGGTGCGATTTCGACCAGGTCGTAGCCCTGATCTTGCGCCTGTTTGAATGCATCAGCTGTCAACAAAATGCCGAGCTGTTCGCTCTCCGGACCGATCACCCGGACCTCGCGCACTCTGATTTCCCGATTAACTCGTAGTTTGGGGACGATAAGACACCTCTTATTGTGTCAGTGAATGTTGCTGCCCTGCCGGCTTGAGGTCTGCACGGAGCAGATCGAGCGCTCCCGCGACGGTCATACTACCGAGGTTGGCTCCGCTCCGGCCCCGTATGGCCAGAGTCCCACTTTGCACTTCTCGGTCGCCAACCACAAACATAAATGGAACCTTGGCTTTTTCCGCTTCTCGAATCTTGAGTCCGATTTTCTCATTTCGCAGGTCGGCTTCGGCGCGGAAGCCCGCAGCCTTGAGCTGGGCCACGACCTCGGCGACGTAGGGATGCTGGTTGTCCGTGATTGCCATGACCGTCGCTTGAACCGGGGCGAGCCAGGTCGGGAAGGCGCCGCCGAAGTGCTCGATCAGAATGCCGAAGAACCGTTCGATCGAGCCCATCAGGGCCCGATGGATCATGATCGGCTGGTGCACCTTGCCGTCTTCCCCGATATAGCCCAACTCGAACCGCTCGGGATTGTTGAAGTCGACTTGAATGGTGGAACATTGCCAGGAGCGGCCCAGGGCATCCTTGATCTTGATGTCGATTTTGGGCCCGTAGAACACGCCTTCGCCCGGATCGATCTGGTAGGCGACGTTTCGGCTCTTCAAGGCCGCTTCGAGCGCGCTCGTGGCTTGCGTCCAGCGCTCCTCGGAGCCGACGGCCTTTTCCGGCTTCGTCGAGAGGAACACTTCGAACTCGGTAAACCCGAAGGTGCCAAGGATAAAGAACGTGAAGTCCAGGACCTGGCTGACTTCGCTTTCAATTTGATCCGGCCGGCAGAAGAGATGCGCGTCGTCTTGCGTAAAGCCGCGCACCCGCAACAGACCATGGAGGACGCCCGTCCGCTCATACCGGTAGACGGTTCCCAGCTCGCCGTAGCGGATGGGGAGGTCCCGGTAACTGCGCAGATGGGACTTATAGATCATGATGTGGAACGGGCAATTCATCGGCTTGAGCTGGTACTCGCTGTTCTCGACCTTCATGGGCGCGAACATATTTTCGCGGTAGTAGTCAACGTGGCCGCTGGTTTTCCAGAGGTCCAGCTTGGCCACATGAGGGGAATACACCAGTTCGTACCCGTTTTGAATGTGCTGGTCGCGCCAGAAGTTTTCGATTAACAGCCGGATGGTCGCGCCCTTTGGATGCCAGAGCACCAGGCCTGGGCCGATTTCATCCGAGATCGAGATCAAGTCGAGTTCCTTGCCGACCTTGCGATGGTCGCGGCGCTTAATTTCTTCTAAGCGCGCGAGATGCGCGTCGAGCTCCGCCTGGGTGGGGAAGGAGGTCCCGTAGATCCGCTGCAGCATGGGATTGCGTTCGTCGCCGCGCCAGTAGGCGCCGGCTGTGTTCAGGAGCTTGAAGGCCCCGACATGGCCGGTGGTTGGGAGGTGCGGGCCGCGGCAGAGATCGGTGAACTCTCCCTGGCCGTAGACCGTGATGGTCTGTCCTTCCGCCAGTCCTTGAATCAGCTCGACTTTGTAGGCTTCGCCGCGCTCTTGGAAAAACTTCACCGCGGCTTGCTTCGATAACTCCGCCCGTTTCACAGGCAGGGCGCGCTTGATGATGTCTTTCGCGCGCGCTTCAATTTTCTCAAGGTCTTCCGGCGTAAAGGGCCGCTCATAATCAAAATCGTAGAAGAACCCGTCCTCAATGGCCGGGCCGATCGTCAGCTTTGCCGTGGGGAAGACCTCTTTGACGGCCTGCGCCATGATATGCGTGCTGCTATGGCGGTAGACCTCACGGCCTTCGGCGCTGTCGAACAGCAGGGGCACGACCTCGGCATCTTCCGTCAGAACGCTCGAGAGGTCCCGCATCTGGCCGTTGACCTTCGCCGCCAGAATGTCAGGACCAAGCGTCAAGCCGAGAGCTGACAGGGCAGACCCAACAGTCTGTCCTGTCGGAATATCCCGACTGCCGCAATCTTTGAGCGTAATTTTCATGATATGCACTGCATCGATCGAGCACTAGAAACAACAAAGGCACCCCGCCTACGAGAGGCAAGCGGATGCCCTCAGCTGGGTGGTAGGCGCGGACGGTCTTGAACCGTCGACCTCTACCGTGTCAAGGTAGCGCTCTCCCCCTGAGCTACGCGCCTGTCAATCCGAAGGCGCATGCTAATATAGCCCTGCCCAATGTGTCAAGAAACGCAAAAAGAGAGGGGGACGCACCCCGAGGGTGGAGTACGCCGCCTCCTCTCTTGTTTGCCGATGCGAGAACCGGACGATCGTCGGGATTATCTGACGGCTGACTTCAGGATTTTCCCTGCCGAGAACTTCGGAACTTTGGCTGCGGGAATGCGCAACGCCTCACCGGTTCTGGGGTTGCGCCCGAGCCGGGCTTTCCGCTTGGCCACCGTAAAGGTCCCGAAATTCACCAAGGAGACGCGCTGGCCCTTCTTCAGGGATGTGGTAACCGCTCCGGTGAAGGCCTGTAGTGCGGTGCCTGCCGCGACCTTGGTGATACCAGCGGATGCCGCCATCTTTGCAATCAGCTCTTCTTTCGTCATCGTACCCCTCCTGTTGTTGGGTTGAACTACGCGACTCCTTGCCACCGACGTTGGTCCGGCACATTCGTGAATCGGATTGGGGGCTCGCCGGAGGTTGTTACGCCTCCCGCCTCTGCGCCGCTCGCTTCCGTTTCACGGGGATGTGCAAATCCTTGATCTTTTTCCTGAGGGTGTTCCGATTCAAGCCCAGTAGCTCTGCCGCTTGAATCTGGTTTCCGTTGGTTTCCTCAAGTGCCCTGGCAATCAAGGGGCGCTCGATGGCGCTGATCAGCATGGGGTGGAGGTTGCGGCCCGAGCCGTCCCTCATCCCCTTTACGAAATCCCCCATCTTCCATTCAAGATAGTCCTCAAGCGAGAGGGCATCTTTTCCGTTTACGCCCTTCTGACGCGCGATCACTTGCATGAACTTGGAGGCGCGCTTCAGCACGGTTCGCGAACCGGTGATCACCAGTGAGTGCGTGAGATCGATGCCGGACGAGAGAGACGTCGCTCCATCAGATGAACCCGGTTTCGACTCGATGATGACTGCATCAAATGCGCGCCGTGCCGTATCTTTGGGTAACGCTGCCGCGTCCTTCGCGATCGTGACGGACGCGTCTTTGAATATGTGTTTGACCTGATTCTGAATGTCCGGGTTGCCGCTGAGCAACAACAGACTGAAGACGGATAATGTAGGCGGCATGAACATTCCAGCCGAAGAACAACGAAGTGGTGCGGATTATTGCCCAGGGCCTATTTGATGTCAACGAGGAAAATGGAGCGGAGCGCTATTTGCTGCCGGATGGGCACTGTCCTTTAACAAGTGGCGAGGGACTTGTCTTAGGTTATTTGTTGGACTGGCCTGACTGTTTTTATTGTTGCGTTTTCAGATGACGGGGCAGAGAAGGGGGAGCGTTCGGTTTTTGACCGTCCTTCTCTTGTTTGTGCCGGTGAATCGGTTGTGGCGCCGCGCCGAGGATCACCGGGAGGGGTGACTTGACAGGAGCGTCTTTCAGGGAGTAAAAAGACAAGAATGTTTTAATTCCTACCGGAATACTCATGTATGAAGGTCTCTCTTAGGGCAACGTACGGAATCATGGCGGCTGTCGATTTAGCGATGCATCCTGGGTCTACGCCAGTGCAGGCGAAGTCGATCGCTCGACGGCAAGCGATCCCTGCCCGCTTCCTCGAGCAGGTGCTCCATGGCATGAAGAAGGCCGGTCTTGTCTCGAGCCTTCGAGGCGCCCAGGGGGGCTATGTATTGTCGAAGAAACCGTCCGAGGTCTCGGTCGCCGAGATCCTCGAGGCGCTCGATGGGCCGCTTGCCCCTTCGAGCGGCGAAGCCGGGCGGACGCAGGCGCGACGCCTTAGCAAGCCGGAGCTGCTGCTCGGCAAGATGTGGGAGCAGGTCCATCAAGCGGAACGGCATGTGCTTGAAGCCATCAGCGTGGAAGAATTAGCCGGACAGCAGCGAGTGCTCGAACAGGAGCGGTCGTTGATGTACCACATTTAGCAGGATGCTGAAAAAGACCGCCAGCGGCGTTCTCGCTTCACAAAGAGGCTCAACGTACCACAGGGGTACGCCTCGCCTCTTTGCTCGCTGCGGCCTTGCTGAACGGCCTTTTTGAGCATCCGAGGTTATTGATGTCTCCATTCCATATGGGCCATTTTAGCTATATTTTTCTTTTTCACCGGGTTTTTCAGCCGTCTGCATAGAGGTCATTATGAATCGCGCACCATTGAGTATTGTTCCGATCAAGACCGAGCCCATTTCTCCCGCCATTGCCGAGGAGATCGAGACGTTTGAGGCCGAGGCGTTGCGTTTGGCGTCCGGCGACGTGTCGAGCGATCTATT
Organism: Nitrospira lenta; assembly: GCA_945905765.1. Classification (GTDB taxonomy): domain Bacteria; phylum Nitrospirota; class Nitrospiria; order Nitrospirales; family Nitrospiraceae; genus Palsa-1315. The sequence continues at coordinate 2,535 of CAMDPZ010000049.1, read as the reverse complement.
CAGGCCCTTCCGTCTTCAGTACGGTATCTACGGGCAACGGCAAGCCGGGGTTCAGATGGTCCGCATCAAGATTCCTTTTGGCGGGATGACGGCCAATCAGCTTCGCCGGGTGGCGGAATTGACCGAGCGCTATGCCACAGGCGTCGGGCATGTGACTACGCGCCAGGATATCCAGCTGCATTTTGTCGAGTTGCAGGATGTGCCGACTATTATGCGTGGCTTGGCTGAGGTCGGGTTGACCACCAGAGAGGCCTGCGCCAATACGGTCCGCAACGTGACGGCCTGCCACCTGGCCGGCATCTGCCAGGGGGAAGTATTCGACGTGACGCCCTATGCGAAAACCGTTGCGCTCCATCTCTTGCGGAATCCGCTCAATCAGAGTCTGCCCCGCAAATTTAAAATTGCCTTCTCTGGCTGTAAGCAGGACTGCGCCCTCACGCCGATTCACGATGTCGGATTGCTTGCCGCGAAGGGCGCGGATGGAGCGATCGGCTTCCGCATGGTTGCAGGAGGCGGGCTCGGGTCGGCCCCACGGCTGGCGCAGGTCCTTCGGGAATTTACGCCGATGGACGAGCTCATTCCGAGCATCGAAGCCGTGATCCGGGTGTTCGATACCCTGGGCAATCGAAAGAATCGCACCAAGGCCCGCATGAAGTTCGTGATCGAAAAGCTGGGCTTCGAGGAATTCAAGCGCCGCTGGGAAGAGGCCTATGTGTCGATGGGGCATGATCGCCCGACCCATGAGCCGATCAAGCTATTGTCCTATCCGGATGAGCCTGTCGCCCTCATCATGCCGACGTCCGCCAATGGATCGAAGCGGGCGGCGGGACAGACCAACGGCCATGCCAACGGTGCGCCGGTTGAGACCCCGTTCGAGATGTGGCGCCGCACCAATGTGGTGCGTCAGAAGCAAGAGGGCTACGTCGCAGCCGTGACCAAATTGTTCATGGGCGATCTCACGGCGGAGCAGATGCTGCACATTGCCGATCTGGCGGAGCGCTACTCCAACGGCAACATCAGGACGACGATCAATCAGAATATGGTTATTCGATGGGTGCCGGAGTCTCGCATTGCCGACCTCTATGCGGACCTGGCCTCGCAAGGTTTGGCCGATCCAGGAGCAGAATTGGTCGAAGATATTATCGCCTGCCCGGGCACCGATACGTGCGGCCTGGGGATTACGTCCTCCAAGGGACTCGCGCGGGCTTTGGCGGAAGTATTTCCGGCAGGGCGGGTGCCGGAGGATCTGAGCGATGTCACAGTCAAGATCAGCGGCTGCCACAATTCCTGCGCCCAGCACCATATCGCCACGATTGGTTTGCATGGAGTAGGAAAACGCATCGGCGAGCATGTCGCGCCATTTTATGAATTGCATGTGGGCGGGCGGGTCGATGGAGCGGCGAAGATCGGACAGTTGGTGGTCAAGCTGCCGGCCAAGAGCGTATCTGCTGCGATTACACATTTGATCGCCGTGTATCGGCGCGACCGTCTTGCCGGCGAAGGACTGCCGGCTTTCGTGGATCGTGCAGGCAAGGTCAAGCTCAAGGATGAGCTGATTCCCTATACCATCGTCCCTTCCTTTGAAGAGGACCCGACGTTCTACTACGACTGGGAAGGCGAAGAGGAGTTTGTGCTGGAGGATCTCGGCCCGGGCGAATGCGCCGGCGGCGCGCTGGAGATGATCGAGAACGGCATTCTCGAAGCGGACCAGGAGCTCTATCAGGCGAAGCTCCTCGTGGATAACCATCAGTATTCCGTCTCGGTGAACAAGTCTTATCGCGCGGTCCTGTCCGCGGCCAAGGCCTTGCTGGTGACCGAAGGACTGGAGCCCTCGACCGATGCGGAGACCTTTACGGAGTTCGACAGCCGGATTGTGCAAAAGGGGATTGTTCCACCGATCTATCGGGACTTGCGGAAACGAGTCGGCGATTTAGGGCCCAAGGAGACGACGGGCGAGTCGGCCCGCGAGAAGATGGTCTTTGCCAAGGGCTTCGTCGATGCTTGCCGTGCCGCCACGGAGCAGATGGGTAAAGACCTGAAGTTGGCGGCGGTGGGCACAACGGCGCCAGTCGCGGCCAGCGTACCGCCGGTCAAGGCACCGGTCGCTTCTGTTGCAGCGTCTGTCTCGTCCGGTGCGCCGGTGTACGATTTGCGCGGCGTAGCCTGCCCGATGAATTACGTGAAGACCAAGCTGAAGCTGGAGATGATGGATGCGGGCGAACAGCTGGAAGTCTGGCTGGACGCGGGCGAACCGATCAAGAACGTGCCGCTCAGCTTGAAGAACGACGGGCATAAGTTGCTGTTGCAGGAACCGCTCGAAGCAGAAGCGGCTCATTATCGGATTCTGATCGAAAAAGTCGAGTAGCGCGGTGGAGGGATGATCCCTTTGCTCGCGCAACGCGCGGCCTCAGAAGGCCCTCGTTGGACGCGCGCAGTCAGGGATCACCCCTCCGCCGCTTGCAGTGTGTGTGAGGGAAGAGAGCATTCAATGGCCAGTATGTCACCGGAAGAATTGAGCGCCTGGGGCTTGTCGTT